>CAMNGM010000126.1 GCA_946538425.1 uncultured Bacteroidales bacterium
CTCCGGAAGGACGAAGAGGACCTTGCGGTCACCGGCCTTGATGTTGGAGAGGATGCTCAGCAGCTCCTTGGTCTTGGGGGCCTCCATCGTGAAGGGCTCGACCAGAGTGATCTTGCCTTCGGCGGCCTTGTAGGAGAGGGCGGAGCAACGGGCGAGGCTCTTCACCTTCTTGTTCAGCTTGCTTTCGTAGGTGCGCGGCTTGGGACCGAACACGCGACCGCCGCCGACGAAGATGTTGGCCTTCAGGGAACCGTGACGGGCGCCGCCGCCGCCTTTCTGGCGGCCAAGCTTCTTGGTGGAGTAAGCCACCTCGCTGCGGTCCTTGGTCTTGGAGGTACCCTGGCGCTGGTTGCGCATATACTGGAGGACGTCCAGATAGATGACGTGGTCGTTGGGCTCGATGCCGAAGACGTTCTCGTCCAGGACGACTTTCTTTCCGGATTCAGTTCCGTCGATCTTGTAAACAGACAATTCCATAACTTAGGCCTCCACAATTAAATAAGAACCCTTGGCTCCGGGGACGGAACCCTTGACGACGATGAGATTGTTCTCAGGGATGACTTTGAGGACCTCGAGGTTGAAAACCTTCACACGCTCGTTGCCCATGTGACCCGCCATGCGCATTCCCGGGAAAACGCGGGAAGGCCAGGAGGATGCACCCATGGAACCAGGGTGACGGAGACGGTTGTGCTGGCCGTGGGTCTGGCCACCGACACCGGCGAATCCGTGGCGCTTCACGACGCCCTGGAAACCCTTACCCTTGGAGGTACCGACAACGTCCACGAACTTGACGTCTTCCGTGAAGACATCGGCGACCGTGAGGACGTCACCGAGCTTGAGATCACCGGCGAAGTCGGCCTCGAACTCGAGCACCTTCTTCTTGGGGGTGGTCCCTGCCTTTTCGAAATGGCCCTTCAGAGCCTTGCTGGTCTGCTTCTCTTTTTTCTCGTCATAGGCAAGCTGAATGGCGGCATAACCATCGGTCTCCACCGTACGAACCTGCGTGACAACACAAGGACCAGCCTCAACGACGGTGCATGGAATATTCTTTCCATCAGCACCGAAGACGGAAATCATTCCGACTTTCTTTCCAATTAAACCAGGCATTGGTGTTTGTTAATTAATTGTTTATTAATGCTTTAGCGCCGTAAATCCGACGCCCCGCCTTTTTTGCGGACCGCAAAGGTACGAAGAAAACCGCTGATTTCCAAACGGATTCAGCGGTTTTCAACAAGTTTTTCAACAAGGCGTCGTCCCCTCAGAGCCGGTCCACGTCCGCCCAGCCGAACTTGGCGGGATACAGCCAGGCGCGCTCGGTGCGCTCCATGATGCCGTAGTCGATGGAGACCTTCGGGCACTCGGCATAGGCGCGCTCCACGAAGGCGGGATCGCCGATCCCCGTCTCCCAGCCGGCGAACTGCTCGGCGACGTCGGGGATGTAGCGTTCCATCTCCTCGCGGAAAACGGAGGCTTTCCAGAGGAAGATACCGGAGTTCCAGAAGAACTCGCCGGTGCGGATGAACACTTCGGCCAGCTCCAGCGGGGGCTTCTCGGTGAAGGTCTTCACCTGCAGCGGCTGCGCCATCTCCCAGGCGCCGCGGCCTTCCTTGACCTGGATGTAACCGAAGTTCACGTCCGGGCTGCGCGGGACGATGCCGAGGGTCATCAGGACGTCGTTCCCGGAGACGAAACCGAACATCTCGTCGACGGTGGCGGCGAACAGGTCCTCGTCCCGGATCACCAGGTCGCAGGGAGAGGCGACGACCAGGGCGGCGGGGTCGCGCGTGAGAATGGTATAGGTGGCATAAGCCATACAAGGGGCCGTCTTCCGGCCGAACGGTTCCAGCAGCAGATTCCCTTCCGGAATCTCAGGAAGCAGGATACGCGCCGTCGCGGCGTACTTGGCAAGGGTGACCACCAGGATGTTCTCCGGGGAGATGAACCGCGCGAAACGGTCATAGGTCATCCGGAGATAGGCACCGGGCGAAGAGCCCCCTGCCATAATGACACAATAGCGGTGTGAGTCCATACAGGTTTATGCGGTTATAAGTACATCGGGATCCAGGCCTGCGGGAAATAGTTCACCGTCGATCCGTCCCCGGAGATGGTCACGGAGACCACATCGAAGAACACTTCCCGGTCGGAACCCGTTTCGTTCAAATATTTCAGGGCGGCGGCGCTGATGCGGCGCTGTTTGAGCGCATCCACCTTCTCCTCGGGAGCCGCATCGGCATCGAGCCGCGTCTTTACCTCTACAAAATGCAAGCCATCGGACGCTTCGGAAATGATGTCCACCTCCAAATGGCTGCCGCGCCAGTTCCGCGCCACGATCCGGTGCCCCCGCGCCTGCAGGAACGCGCAGGCTTTCTCCTCCCCCAGCTGCCCGAAGGCGCGCTTTCCCCGCACCTGCATACCCTTATCCGAATTTGACCACGGTGACGCCGGAGCCGCCGAACTGGATGTGTTCGTCGGTGGCGGACACGACGCCGGGGACGGTGCGGACATATTTCTGGATCTCCTCCCGGAGGGCGCCCGTGCCCTTGCCGTGGAGGATGCGCACGGTGCCGACGTCCAGCATGATGGCGTCGTCGATGTAGCGCATCACCTGCTCGATGGCCTCGCCGACCCGCATCCCGCGGACGTCCAGCTCCAGGCGGAAGTTCGCCTTCCGCTCGGTGATGGCGGCGTCGTAGACCTGGCGGGGCTTGGGCGTCTCGCGGACCGCGGCGCGGTACTCGTTGGAGGTGACGCGCTCCACGCGGTCCAGCGGCAGTTTCGTGGAGAGGTTCCCCACGATGACGGTCACGGCCTTGGTGGACACCTTGGACACTTCGCCCACCATCCCGCTGTCCTTGATCCGGACCTTCTCGCCCACCTTCAGCGGCGCGGTGCGGAAGGCCGCCAGCTTCTCTTCCTCGGAAGGGTCGGCATCGGCCGCATCCTGCCCGTTCCGGGCGGCGCGGCGCGCCTTGCGGGCCTTCTCCCGCTCCTTGCGCTCCTGGAGGGACTTGAGCTTCTTGTCCAGGTACTCCTCCCGGTTGCGCTTGTCCTCCAGCTTCTTGCCGGCCAGGGCGCCCAGGAATTCCGACAGCTGCCCGCGGGCGTCCTTGGTGGCCTCCTTCTCCGCCTGGGACTCCTTGATGGTGCGGATGGTGCTCTCCACCTGCCTGTTGGCCCCCTTGACAATCTCCTCGGCCTCCTTCTTCGCCTCGTCCAGGATCTTCTGGCGGAGCTGCTTGATGTCCTCCAGTTCCTTCTGGTACCGGTCCGTGACGGCCTCCAGGGTCTTGTCGGTCGCACGGATCTTCGTCAGTTTCTCGTCCAGGACCCGGCGGTTCCGGGCGATCTTCCGCAGGTTCCGCTCGATGCCCACGAACTCCTCGCCGGCGCGGAGCTCCGCGTCCTTGACGATGGACTCCGGAAGCCCCATCTTGCGGGCGAGCTCGAAGGCGAAGGAGTTGCCGGGCAGGCCCATCTCCAGCGCGAAGAGCGGCGCGATCTTCTGCGCGTCGAACTGCATCGCGCCGTTCACCACGCCCGTGTCGCCCGAGGCGGCGTACAATTTCAAATTCGTATAGTGCGTGGTGATGACCCCGTACACGCCCCTGCGGTCCAGGTCCGCGAGGATGGCCTCGGCGATGGCTCCGCCCGCGGCGGGCTCCGTGCCCGAGCCGAACTCGTCGATCAGCACGAGGGTCTTCGCGTCAGCCTCCTTCAGCATCGCGTTCATATCGGCGAGGAAGGAGCTGTAAGTGGAGAGGTCGTTGTCGATGGACTGGTCGTCGCCGATGGAGACCATGATCCGGTCGAACACCGGGAGTTCGGAGGTCTCGGAGGTGGGGATGAGCATCCCCCACTGGAACATATACTGCAGCAGGCCCACGGTCTTGAGGCACACCGACTTGCCGCCCGCGTTGGGACCGGAGATCAGGAGGATGTGCTTCCCGGGGGTGAGGGTGGCGGTGAGGGGGACGATGGACCGGCCTTCCTTGCGGAGGGCCTTCTCCAGCAGCGGGTGGCGGGCCTTGCGGAGCTGCAGCTCGCCGTTCTCGGACAGGACGGGCATCCCCGCGATGAAGTCCAGGGCCACGCCCGCCTTCGCCATCAGGAAGTCGATCTCCCCGAGGAAGATGGCCGCGGCCGACAGGTCGGGAATCCAGGGACGCAGGAACTCGGAGAACTCGTGCAGGATGCGGGCGACCTCGCGGGTCTCGGCGAACCGGAGTTCGGCGATCTCGTTGGTGAGGGCGACGATTTCGGCCGGTTCCACGAAGGTGGTCTTGCCGGTGGCCGACTCGTCGTAGACGAAGCCCGGGAACTGGCGCTTCTTCGCCGAGGCCACCGGGATGAGCATCTTGCCGTCGCGGATGGAGACGCTCGCATCGGCCTCCACGAGCCCGTCCTGCTGCGCCTTCCTGAGAATGGCGTTCATCCGCTTGGAGACGTTAATCTCCCGCTCGCGGATGGTGGTCCGGATCTCATAGAGCTTGTCCGAGGCCGTAT
>CAMNGM010000127.1 GCA_946538425.1 uncultured Bacteroidales bacterium
GGACTGGTGGTACGAGACCGGCGGCGGTGGCTGGGGCAACAACGAGGACCAGGTCTATGTGGCCGGCTCCAAGGACGGGATCGACCTCGCCTATATCTCCGACGGCACGCTGAAGATCGAGACCCGCCGGATCGGGACGGAGATCAACTCCATCCGGATGAACACCCAGCGGGCCTGGCAGTACGGCTGGTTCGAGGCTCGGATCAAGGTGTCCGACGTGAAGGGCAGCTGGCCTGCCTTCTGGATGATGCCCAAGAACTTCAAGACATGGCCCGGCGACGGCGAGATCGACATCATGGAGTACGCCATCAGCACCCAGGGCAAGGACAAGAGCTCTTCCAGCATCCATTGCAACGCCTACAACTGGCCGGCCGGGACCCAGAAGACCCACGTCCAGCCCGTGAGCAAGGCGGCCACCGAGTTCCACGTCTATGCGCTGGAATGGACGGCCTCCCAGATGAGATTCTATGTGGACGGAAACCTGCACCTGACCTTCAAGAACGATGGAAAGGGGTATGATTCCTGGCCGTTCGACGCCCCCTTCTACCTCAAGTTCAACATGGCCTGGGGCGGGAATATGGGCGGCGCGACGGATCCGGGCTCCCTTCCGGCCACTTACGAAGTGGACTATGTCCGCGTTTTCAAGCAGAAATAAACGATGAAAGCAATCCGCATCCTTTTCGTGGCGTCCCTGTTGGCGGCGACCCTTTCCTGCGCCGAGCGCAAGCCTTCCACCGTGGGGGCTTCGTCCGAGGTGGAGCGCCGGGTGGACCAGCTCCTTTCCCGGATGACCTTGGCCGAGAAGATCGGCCAGATGAACCAGGTCTCCGCCGGCGGGGAGGTGGCCAACTATGCCGACGCCCTGCGCAAGGGCCAGATCGGGTCCATCCTGAACGAGGTGGACCCCGTCAAGGTCAATGAGTTCCAGCGCATCTGCGTGGAGGAGTCCCGCCTCGGGATTCCGCTCCTCGTGGGCCGGGACGTCATCCACGGTTTCCACACGGTTTTCCCCATCCCGCTGGGCTTGGCGTCGACCTTCGACCCCGCCCTGGTGGAGGAAGGGGCCCGCGTGGCGGCCGTCGAGGCGACCGGGCAGGGGGTCCGATGGACCTTCTCGCCGATGCTGGACATCGCGCGGGACCCGCGCTGGGGCCGCATCGCGGAAGGAAGCGGGGAGGACACCTGGCTGGACGCCCGGATGGCCGAGGCGATGGTCCGCGGCTATCAGGGCGACCTGTCGGACGCCACGGCGATGGCGGCCTGCATCAAGCATTTCGCCGGTTACGGCGCCGCGGAAGGCGGTCGGGACTACAACAGCACGTTCCTGACGGAACGGCAGCTGCGGAATGTGTACCTCCCGCCTTTCGAGGCGGCCGTGAAGGCCGGCGCGCTCACGCTGATGACCTCCTTCAACGACAATGACGGCGTCCCGTCCACGGGCAACGTCTTCCTCGTGAAGGACATCCTCCGCGGGGAATGGGGCTTCGACGGACTCGTGGTCACCGACTGGAATTCGATGGGCGAGATGATCGACCACGGCTTCGGCACGGACCGCAAGGACGTGGCCCGGAAGTCCCTGGAAGCCGGTGTCGATATGGATATGATGACCTACGGCTACCTGTCGCACCTGGAAGAACTGGTGCACAGCGGGGCCGTCAAGGAATCCGACATCGACCAGGCCGTGCGCAACATCCTGCGCGTGAAGATCCTCCTGGGCCTGTTCGAGAACCCGTATGTGGACGTGGAGGCCGGCCGGGCGGTCCAGTACGCGCCGGAGCACCTGGCGGCGGCGCAGAAGACCGCGGAGGAGTCGGCCATCCTGCTCAAGAACGACGGCGTGCTGCCCTTGAAGGCCGACGCCGTCCGCAACATCCTGGTGACGGGGCCGATGGCCGACGCGCCGCACGAGCAGCTGGGCACCTGGGCCTTTGACGGCCAGGCGGCCCATACCGTCACCCCGCTGAAGGCCCTGCAGGAGCGTTTCCCAGGGAAAGTGACCTATGTCCAGGGACTCAAGAACAGCCGCAGCCGGCGGGAGCGTTTCGACGACGTGGTCGCCGCCGCCCGCCGCGCCGATGTTGTCCTGGTGTTCCTCGGCGAGGAGGCCATCCTCTCCGGCGAGGCCCATTCGCTGGCCGACCTGAACCTGAAGGGCGCCCAGAGCGACCTGCTCGCCGCCCTTCAGGCCGCGGGCAAGCCGGTCGTCGCGACCGTGATGGCCGGGCGGCCGCTCACCATCGAGCGCGACCTGCCCCACTGCGGCGCGCTGCTGTACGCGTTCCACCCCGGAACGATGGGCGGTCCCGCGCTCGTGAACCTGCTGTTCGGTGACGTGAATCCGTCCGGAAAGACCCCGGTCACCTTCCTGCGTACCGTAGGTCAGGCGCCGCTCTATTACAGCCACCATATGACGGGGCGTCCCTACAACGGCGAAACCCTGCTGGACGAAATCCCGGAGGAGGCTGGCCAGACCTCGCTGGGCAACACGTCCTATTACCTGGACTACGGCGCCTATCCGCTGTTCCCCTTCGGCTTCGGCCTCAGCTACACGACCTTCGCCTATTCCGGCATCGCTTTGGACCGGGAGGCGTACGGCACGGAGGATACCGTGCAGGTTACCTTCACGTTGACCAACACCGGCGCCTGCGCCGGCACGGAGGTTGCGCAGGTGTACGTTCGGGACCTGGTGGGTTCCATCACCCGTCCGGTCAAGGAACTGAAGCACTTCGAGCGCGTCGCCCTGGAACCGGGGGAGAGCCGGACCCTGACGGTCGGCATCCCGGTCGCGGACCTGGCTTTCGTCGGCCTGGACGGCGTGAAGAAAGTGGAACCCGGCGAATTCCAGCTTTGGGTGTCCGGGGACAGCGCCTCCGGGAAACCGGTCTCCTTTGAAGTAAAGTAAAAGCCCGATGAAAAAGAGCCTTCGCGCAATCCTGTGGGCGGCACTGGTCTGTGCCGCCTGTACGGGTAAAGAAGAGCCCGTCGACAACACGCCGGTGGTGCGCACGGTGCGCGTGGAGGCTTCGGACTTGGAGATTCCTCCCGGGGGGAACGTCACCCTTCCCTTCGTGGTGGAGGACAAGGAGGCGACGTTCCAGGAAGTGAAATTGCTGCTGGACGGCGGCCGGGAGCCGGACGAGTTCTCCGTCCGGGAGATTGTCCGGGGCGCAGAAAAAGGCGTGTATCAAGCCGTCATCCAGGACGCCGGGAAGGGGAAGAACTACGACCTGAACGTGCGCCTGGCCATCATCCAGCGCAATGCGTCCACGGGCAACGAGTATGTTGTCCAATCCTCGGCTTTCCGGGTGTTCTCCGAGGCGGACCCGCCCGGAACCGTCAGGACCGGCCTTCCCGTCGTCTATGTCGACACCCAGGGAAGCAAGCCCGTCACTTCCAAGGAAACGTATGTAAAGGCTTCCCTGAAGATCCGGGGAACGGAGGAGCTCGAGGGCCTCGACGCCACGTCCTGCGAAATCCGCGGCCGCGGCAATACGACCTGGTACTGGCCCAAGAAACCGTATCTGATCAAGCTGGACGAGAAGCAGCACATCTTCGGGATGCACAAGCACAAGCGCTGGGTGCTGCTGGCGAACTTCATGGACCGGACCCTGATGCGGAACCTCGTGTCGATGAAGGTGGCGTCGATGATGTCAAACCTCGCGTGGACGCCCGGCTGCCAGCCGGTGGAACTGGTCCTGAACGGGAAGCACCTGGGCTCTTACCTGCTGATCGAGCAGGTGCGGGTGGACAACCACCGGGTGGCCATCACCGAGATGACGCCGCAGGACAACGTCGGCGACGCCGTCACCGGCGGCTACCTGCTCGAGCTGGACTTCCACTATGACAACGAGGTCCAGTGGACCGACCCGCACGGGCACAACAACCAGTGGGGGAACGGCATCCCCTTCGGGGTCAAGTATCCGGACCCGGACGACCTCACCCCCCAGCAGCTCACCTACATCAAGGGCTACATCTCCGAGACGGCCAATGTGCTGTACGGCAACAACTTCAAGGACCCGGAAAAGGGGTATGCGAAGTACATCGACATCGATTCTTTCATCGACTACTGGATCGTCTTCGAGGTGATGGGCAATCACGAGCTGGGCAATCCCGGCAGCGTGTTCATGCACAAGGACCGCGGCGGCAAGCTGGTCGCCGGCCCCTGCTGGGACTTCGACTGGGGCGTCCTTTCCTACAACACCTCCCCCCAGGCCCGCACGGGCCTCATCAACCACAGCGCCATCTGGTACGGCCGCCTGCGGCAGGACCCGGCCTTCGAGGCGAAGCTGAAGGCCCGGTTCAACGAACTGCTGCCCAAGCTGCAGACCATTCCGGACTATATGGACGAGTGCGAGCGGCTCCTGACAGAGTCGGCCAAGCTCAATTTCGCGATGTGGAATCCCGCCGAAGACGCCTCCCAGAACGGCGGCAATATCATCAACGGCGACGAGCGGATGTCCTTCCACGACGCCGTCGCGCGCCTGAAGTCCATCTA
>CAMNGM010000128.1 GCA_946538425.1 uncultured Bacteroidales bacterium
CGAACAAGTCCGGGGATGCCCTCTGGGAGGCCATCCGGCAGGAGCGCCGCGTGGAACTGGCCTTCGAGGGCCTCTGGTACTGGGATCTCCGCCGCTGGGGCGATGCCGCCGAGGCCTGGCCCCGCGGCCTGAACGGCTACCAGGTGCACGGACTCAAGATCGAGCCCACGGCCGTGGACGGCCAGTACAAGTACACCTATGTCTCCGTCGATGACCGGGACCGGAACTTCCCCGAGAAGATGTACCGCTTCCCCCTGCCCGATGGAGAACTGAACTCGAATCCGCTTGTGAACCAGTACCCTGAATGGAACTAACCATGAAAAGCATCCGATATACACTTCTGGCCTGCCTGGCTTTCTGCCTGGCGGCCTGTCACCAGCCGGAGCCCGTGGCCCCCACGGCCGACCGGCAGGGAATCACGTCCCTGTCCGCCTACTTCGCCTTCGGTCCTTTCGAGGGACAGGAGATGGGGCGCCTGGAGATCTCAGATCCCGACGTGGACCGTTACGAGATTCCCATCCCGTGGTACTTCCCGGAAACATCGGACGATATCACGACGCCTTATATGACGAAAGTGCGCGTCCGCGCCTCCCTGCAGCCCAACTGCATCATCGATCCGGCCCTGACGGTGCTGGACCTCACGGAGGAGAACCATTTCCGCTATACCGACGCCACCGGCGCGAGCCGGGACATCGTCATCACGGGCAAGCGGGTGAAGTCCAACAAGTGCGAGATCGTCTCCTTCGCCCTCAAGCAGCCGCAGATGAACGGCATGGTGGACAAGGTGGCCCGCAAGGTCTCCCTGATTACGGCGAAGGACCTTTCCATGGCCGAGGCCACCGTCACCCTCTCGGCGCATGCCACCATTTCCCCGGACCCTGCCGAGCCGCACAACTACAACGAGGGATTCACCTTCACCGTGACGGCCGATGACGGCGTGACCAAGGCCGACTACCTGGTCGTCAAGGAAATCCCCGAAAAGATCGACTACGGCGTGAATCCGACGAGTGTCGAGACCCTCTTCAACCTGGATCCTTCCTCCGGCATGGGCCTTCCCGGCTACAAGGCGGTGGCGAACGTGTCCATGGGCGTGCTCGACTCCGACCTGATCGTGAACATGGGCGACGGCTCCACGCCGCGCTACTACAACAAGATCGTGGGTACCTACGGCGGCGAAATCAAGATCGGTCCGGCCGTGCCGACCGGCGCCATCGCTTCCGACGAGAAGGACCATCTGCTGATCTGCAACCTGGCCGAACCGGGTCAGACGTTCACCATCTGGAAGACCTCCTCCGTGAAGGAGGCTCCGACCGAGCTGCTGTCCTTCACGAACGACCAGGACATCCAGTTGGGCCTGGAGATGAAGGTCATCGGCAACATCGAGGAAGAGGCCTCCATTTCCGTGACCTATCCCGGCCTGGCGGGCGTGACGCAGAGCAGCCGCTTCCGTTCCATCCATATCGTGGGCGGACAGGTGGTCTCCAACGAACTGAAGGACCTGGCCGCGACGGGCTTCCTCTGGGGCTCCGGCGCTTCCGGCAGCACCTGCGTGCCGGCCGCCTCTGCCAGCAATGATGCCGGCTGGTACAGTTGCGTCTATTCCGCGAACCAGCTGACCTGGTTCAAACCCGACCTGACCATCGGCAAGCAACTCAATGGTTACGGCGACGGCTCGGACGACGTATCGGGCGGTGGCACTTACGTGGACAGCAACACGTCGCCGAACAACCTGGATACCAAGGGCTTCAACAACGCCCGCTACCTGGCCCTGTTCGTCTCCAACCACTTCCCGAAGTGGTGGCCGGGCCCGCAGCTGTATGTCTATGACATCACCAGCGGCTCGCTCCAGGGCGACAATATCTGGGACAGCCCGGGACTGGTGTTCTCCAAGCCGTTCATGTACAACCTGCAGTACAACACGGGCGGTCACGACGGCAACGGCGCCTGCGGCGATGTGATCCTGGCTCCTTCGGCCGACGGCTACATGCTGTATATCTACTACTACGACCATTATTCCCAGATGCTGGGCGGTTTCAGCCTGGATTGTATCAAGCGATGAAACGTGTGAAACTCTTCCTGCTCCTGTGCCTGGCGGTTTCCTGCAGCGGAACCGCCGGCACGGACATGCCCGAGTGGCGGTGGCCGGACAAGGAGCCTGTGGAGGTTCCCGAGCCGCATCCGGCCATTACGGAACTTGGCTGGACCAACGTTACGGCCACCTATGCGGCCCTTCCCGACGGAATCAACATCTACCGTTCCCCGGAAACGCTGGACGGCCAGAAAGCCATCGCCTATATCGCCGTGGCCGACCTCTCGAAGATCGCCTGGGACGTCCGGAGCATCGACGATCCCGCCATCCAGGGAACGGACGATCCGCTGAAGACTCCCTCCGAGTACTATGCGGAGACGGTGGCCCCCGTCATCGTGAACGGCGGCTATTTCTTTGCCGAGGGCGGCAAGCGGTACAGTGCCAGCGTCGCCGTCAGCGGCGGAAAGACCTACGGGGTGAATATCAACTATGCCTCCATGGACTGGGTGACGATGTACTATCCCACCCGCGGCGTCTTCTATGAGAAGGACGGTGTCTTCAAAACCGGATGGACCTACTGGAGCGGCGGTGCGAAGCATTATCTCTATGAGACTCCGGCGGCGAATTCCTGGTCCCGCGACCCGCTGCAGGTTCCCGATGCGTCCTTCCCGGCTACGGCCTCGGATTTTGCTCCGCAGACGGCCATCGGCGGCGGTCCCGTCCTCCTTAAGGGCGGCGAAACCGTCAATTCCTGGGAGGCGGAACTCCTCTATGGGGACGGGGCCGATGACAAAATGCCCGAAGCACGGCATCCCCGGACCGCCATCGGCGTGACGAAGGACGGCCTGATGATCCTGTTTGTCTGTGAAGGACGCGGAATGACGGAAGGTGTTGCCGGAATGACGTTTGCGGAAGAGGCTGCCGTGCTGAAGTCTCTGGGCTGTGTGGAAGCCCTGAACCTGGACGGCGGCGGTTCCACCTGCCTGCTGGTGGAAGGAAAAGAGACGGTGAAAGTGTCCGACGGCTCGCAGCGGGCGGTCGGCTCCGTGGTCATACTGAAAGCGAAATGAAAAGACTGTTAGCCATACTGGGCGTCCTGCTCGTCCTGTTTCCCGCCTGTACGCCGGAAGAAACCGGCTACAAGTGGCGTGACGAGTGGAACGACCCTGAAATCCCCACGCCGGGGGGCGATGATGTCACCCCCGAACCCGGTCTCCCCGAGATCAAGGGCAAGCCCCGCTACGTCTGGGTGGACGCCGCGGCGAATTTCTCCTATTATGCCAATGACGCCGCTTACATCGCCGAAGACTGCAAGCGCATCGCCCAGATGGGCTTTACCGACATCATCCTGGACGTCCGTCCGACGAGCGGTGACGTGCTCTTCACCTCGACGGTGGCACCTGCATGCAAGAAGGTTGCCGCCTGGGTCAATGGGCGGTACCGCTGGGTGGAACGGACGGAAACGTTCGACTATCTGGCCACCTTCATCGCGGCCGGCCATGCGGCGGGTCTGAGGGTCAATGCCGCCATCAACACGATGGTGGGCGGATACAAGACCTCCCTCGGTGAAGTGGGTATGGTCTATGACCAGCCCGGGCGGAAGGCCTGGTGCGCGGTGGACAATCTCGCCAGCGGACTTACGAACTCCCTGGACGACCCCGAGACCGGGCCCCGCTTCCTGGATCCGGCGAATGCCGAGGTGCAGGATTTCCTCCTGACGCTCCTCGGTGAACTGGCCGCCTACGAGGGTCTGGACGGCATCGTCCTGGACCGCTGCCGGTACGACGACTACGGCATGGACGCCGGCTATACGGATGCGGCGAAAGAGGGTTTCGTCAAGTATCTCGGCGATGAGCCGTCGGCCTGGCCGGTTATGCCCCGGGGGCAGTCCTACCTCTCTTCCAGTCCGTCCACGCTCCAGCGGAACTGGCTTACCTTCCGTTGCCGGGTGATCCATGATTTCGTGGCGAAGGCGGCGGACAAGGTCCATGAGGTGAACAAGGACGTCCGGTTCGGTGTGTACGTAGGTGCCTGGTTCTCCTCGTATTACACCAGCGGCGTCAATTGGTCCAGTTCCAATTACAACCTGAAGTCCAACGAATCCGCCTACAAGTGGGTCCCAAACAATTACCAGAAGACGGGTTTCGGGGACTTACTGGACTTCATCTTCCTCGGGGCCTATGCCGGCACGGACGGTGTCCACGGTTCCTCCGAATGGACGATGGAGGGCTTCGCCAAACTCGGTGCCAAGCGCCTGTGCGGCGACGTTCCCTTCGCGGCGGGTCCGGACATCGGCAACGGCACCGGCTTCGAAAACGGGAAGCAGGAAGCCCTGATTCCGGACATTGTGAGCACGATGCTCGGGAGCGCCGACGGCCTGTTCATCTTCGACCTCTGCCATATCCGCATGTTCGACTATT
>CAMNGM010000129.1 GCA_946538425.1 uncultured Bacteroidales bacterium
CCAGCGCCATCAGGCCGGCGACGATGCAGAACACCACGCTGAAGGCCATGCTGAACAGGGCGATGTACAGGATGTTCATCCAGTAGGTCCCGCCCGTGAACAGGAAGAGGGCGAGGGTCACGACGGTGAGGGCGCCGGCGATGACCACCGGCCGCGCGCGGTTCCCGCGGAACAGGCGGTCGGAAATCCAGCCGGCCAGGAGGTTGCCCACCACGCCGAAGGCCTCGGAGATGCCGATGATCTGCGTGGCGCTTTCCAACGAGAATGTCTTCTGTTTCTGGAGGAACAGCACCCCCCAGTCGCTCACCGCGTGCTGGGTGATGTAGATGAAGGCGCTGGAAATGGCGATGACCCAGATGCCGGGATGGCGGAACACCCACTTCTGGAGCTCTTTCGTGGGCTTCCGGTCCAGGGTCTTGAGCGGCTCGCCCGCAAGTTCCTGCACGGAGGGAAGCCCCTTGCTCTCCGGGGTGTCGGAAATGAACACCAGGGCGACGATGGTGCCGATGACCCCCGCCGCGGCCGCGGCGATGAAGCCCCACTGCCAGCCGGCCCAGGCCACGATGAAACCGGTGACGATCATCGTGAGGGCCTTGCCGAAGGACGGCGTGGAGCTGAAGATGCTGTACATCGTTCCGCGCCGGTTCAGCGGGAACCAGCGGGAAAGGCTGATGGTGCCGGGCGGCGAGCCCATCGACTGGACCCAGCCGTTCACGCCCCAGAGGATGGCGAAGCACAGCAGCAGCGCGAGCGAGCCGATGCCCAGCGGCCCGCGCAGCAGGCCGAGGACGCCGAGCATCACGTTGATGACGGCCGAAATCCCCAGGCCCCAGGCCATGAAACGGCGGATGTTGCAGTAGTCCGCGATGAAACCGTTGCTGAACTTGCCGGCCGCATAGACAAAGTAGAAGATGGAGCCGATGACGCCGAGTTCGCCGGCGGAAAGGACGCCTTCGTCGATGACGGGCTGCTTCACCACGCTGAGGGTCATCCGGCACACATAGTAGAAGATGTAGGCCGTGGTGACGCCCCAGAACGTACGGGTCCTGAGCCGTTTGTATTCTTCATCCACCTGGTCGGCGGGCACCTTCTCCGCGGAAGGCTTGCTGATCCGGAAGTAACTGAACAGCGACATACCCCAAAGTTACAAATAATTTGCGATACACGCGCCGAGGTCCGCGCCCTGCGTGTACAGGGCGGCCTGCCAGCCGGCGGCCCGGGCGCCGTCCACATTCTTCTGCGAGTCGTCCACGAAGAGGATCTCCGCCCCCGGGAAGCCGATTTCGGCGGCCACCGCGTCGAAGATCTCTCGCGAGGGTTTCATCAGCCTCATCCGGCAGGACAGGAACTCCTTCCGGAACACCCGCCGCCAGTCGAGTCCGTTCTCCTCGTAGATATGGTGCATCCTGGCCGTGGAAATCTCGTTGTTGTTCGAAAGCGCGTAGACGGGATACTTCTCCGCAAGGCGCTCCAGCAGCGGCACCTTCGCCGGGTCCATTCCCACGAGCAGGCCCGCCATCGCGCGGTCCACATCGGCCGGGACACAGCCCGGGCGGGAGTCCTTGAGCACCTCGGCGCGGAACTCGTCCGCCGAGATGAGGCCGGCTTCCATCTCGCCGTAGATCCCCTTCTGGTGGCTCAGGTCCAGGATTTCCGTGATCCGCTCATACCCGAGCACCTCCCGGAAGGCCCTCACGCAGCGGTCGAAGTCCAGGTCGATGAGCACTCCGCCGAGGTCGAAAACGATCACGCGAATCATTTGTAGAGTCCTTCCCGGGAAAGGAGGTGGTCCAGGTTGGCGATCCCGTAGGCCGTCACGGCCTGGACGACGGCGGAATGCTCCAGATACGCGGGGATGAGCTTGTCATACAGGTCGTCTTCCGTGTGCCAAATGTCCCGGTAGATGAAGTCGTACCCGAACACGTCCTGCTCGCGGAAGGAGATGGCCGGGATGCCGTTCATCGCGAAGTACGCGTGGTCCGAGCCGCCCGCCCGGGTGGGCCTGGGCTGCGGCTCCCCTTCCCGCCTGACGACCTTGAACGGGATGTCCGGATTGTAGTCCTTGAGCGGTTCGCACGCCTTCACGAAGTCGTCGTACATCGCCGGCGGGACCGTGATGGACGTGGCCGCCAGGGGACCGCCGTCGCGGTTGAAGTAGTTGGAGATCTTGTCCCAGGGAACGGTCTTCTGCTCCACGAAGTACTTGGAGCCCAGCAGGCCGTATTCCTCGCCGGTCCAGATGCAGAACATGATGGAGCGCTTGGGCTTCGCGCCGGCGGCGGCGAGCAGGCGGGCCGCTTCCAGGGTCACGCACACGCCCTGGCCGTCGTCGGTGGACCCGGTGGCGATGTCATAGGCGTCCAGGTGGCCGCCCATCATCACGTACTCGTCCGGATACTTGCTCCCCTTGATGACGCCGAGGATGTTGTGGTACTTCATCGGCCCCGGGAAGAAATGGTTGCGGATGTCGAACTCCAGCTGGAAGTCCTGCCGGTCCACGACCTTCTGCCGGATGATCTCGAACTGGTGCTCGTCCAGCAGGATGTCGCAGGCCTTGGGGAGGTTGTCCATCGTCAGGTCGAAGCACATCGCGCGGTTGTAGAGCACCTGCATCGGGAGTTTCGCCGGGCGGATGAAGCCCGCGACGCCGGCGTCGACCATCTGGCGGTACATCAGGACGGAACCCTCCTCGCCCTTGGCGAGACGGGCGGCGCGGGTGGAGTCGGCCTGGGGGCTCGCGTCGATGGCGAGGCCGCTCGTGGGACCGGTCTCCAGCAGCACCCAGGAGCCCTTCAGGGCGCCTTTCACGCGGTCGAACTCCCGCTGGTTCTTGGGCTCGAGGTAGACGCGGCCCTTCTGCGGTCCACGCGTGCCGGCCGTGTAGGCGGGAGTGCCGAAGTGCAGGGTCATCCCGTCCTCGGACAGCATCCGGCCGAACCAGGGGCCCCGGTCGAAGCCCACGTTGATGGTGACGGCTTCCTGGATCCGCACCTCCAGGCCCCAGGTGCGGAACTGCTGCGCCACCCAGTCCTCGGCGTGGTTGAGCATATGGGAGCCGACGATGCGGCCGCCGATATTGCGGGCGATGTAGTCCGCGTGTTCCATCGTCCGGTTGTCCGTCCTGCCCAGTTCCAGGACGGTTTTCGTCACCTTGTCCTGCGCCTGCAGGGAGAGCGCGGCGAAGAGGGTCGCCAGCAGCAGAAGAGCCTTGTGTTTCATCCGTTTTACATTTTTCTGTTTACAAAGATAGAAAAAAGAAGTACCTTTGTAAAGCGCACATTCGAAAAACCTGAAAACCATGGCTCTGAAATCGACGAAGGAAGTCCGGATGTATCTCCGCATCCGGAACCTCTGCGGGCTGCTGGGCATCCTCCTCCCCTGGATCGCCCTTTTCTCCGCCGGCATCAAGTTGGACAAGCACGCGGAATGGTGGTGGAGCATCTCCGCCACGTATTACCAGTGCGACGCCCTGGTGGGCGTCCTCGTCCCCGCCGCAATCGTCCTGATTTCCTACATCGGCTACGAGCGCATCGACAATGTCGTCACCCTGCTCACCGGCCTGTTCGGGATGAGCATCGTCCTGTTCCCGTGCAAGGTGTCGTGGATTCCGGACGGTACCCCCGTGGGGTTCTTCCAGCTCCCCATCGAGTTCTCCAACAGCATCCATATGGTCTGCGCCGCCCTCTTCTTCCTGCTGTCCGCCCTCAACTGCCTCTTCCTGTTCACCCGGCACGGCAGCGAAATGACGCCGCAGAAGAAAGTCCGCAACACCATCTACCGCATCTGCGGCTGGGGAATGCTCGGCCTGGAGGCCAGCTTCGTCCTGATCCGCCTGCTGGGCGCTCCCGGCTGGGTGGTGATGGTCGTGGAGATCATTCTCCTGCACCTGTTCGGCTTCTCCTGGCTGGTCAAGGGCGAATTCTTCCCCTTCCTCAACGACAAGGTGGAAACCGCCGGCCCCTCCCTCCGGATCCTCGTCGACTAGCCCCTCCCCTGCCTTATACGAAGAACCCCGGCCTCTCGCGAAGCCGGGGTTCTTTTGCGCGTGTACAGCGATTAGCTCAGGTCGGCGCGGGCCATGGAGTCCTTGTAGTACTTCTGGTCCACGAAGACGTCTTCCTTGTAGGGGTTGATGTGGCGCTTCTTGGCCTGGTAGAAGATGTAGCCGAGGGCGACCGCATTGACGAGGAGGGCGAGGGCGCTGATGACGACCATCATCGTGGGGTTGGCGGCGACCACGGAAGGATCCACGGTCGTGCCCACGACGCCGTCGACGGCAGCCTGGCCGCCGGCCGCATAGAGCTTCTCGATGGTGGTGACGCCTTCCGGATAGAGGACGGGAAGGGTGGCCCAGGAGAACCACTG
>CAMNGM010000130.1 GCA_946538425.1 uncultured Bacteroidales bacterium
CGTCCCTATACGCAATACACGAGCAAACGCGGCAAGGGAAACGCCCCAAAACGCAGAAAAGGGCGCTGCGTTTACAACAAATCGGTCCCACACAAGCCTTCAAGTGTAAACGCGGCAACCGGCGAGAAAAAAAAATCACTTTGCAGCCGGGAGGACCTCAGGAGGCAGGGTCGGACCAGGGCCGCTCGGGTAGACACCTTGGTCCATTTGGCGCATTGCGTAGTTTTACCGTATTTACAGACAAGCGTCCCTATACGCAATACACGAGCAAACGCGGCAAGGGAAACGCCCCAAAACGCAAAAAAGGGCGCCGCGTTTACAACAAATCGGTCCCACACAAGCCTCCAAGTGTAAACGCGGCGAACGGCGAGAAAAAAGATAACATGCGAGAAAAAATCACTTCGCATCCGGGAGGACCGCAGGAGGCAGGGCCGGACCAGGGTCTGGCGGGTGGACACCTTGGTCCATTTGGCGCATTGCGCAGTTTTACCGCGTTTACAGACAATAGTCCCTATACGCAATACACGAGCAAACGCGGCAAGGGAAACGGCCAAAAACGCTGAAAAGGGCGCCGCGTTTACAACAAATCGGCCATACACAGGTCTCCAAGTGTAAACGTGGCGCCCGGCGAGAAGAAATCACTTCGCATCCGGGGGGACCGCAGGAGGCAGGGCCGAGCGGGTGGACACCTGGGCCCATTTGCGGGCCAGGATGTAGCTCTTGAAGCGCTGGATTCCGGGGATTTCGTCGGCGGCGAGGTCGGGGCGGTGGAGGCAGTAAGGGATGAGGCCGACGATCCGGTCCACGGTCTCGGCCGTGACGGGAATCTGGAGGAAGTACTCACCCACGACCTGGACGGTGAGGATGTTCCGGTCGATCACGGTCTCCAGGAGGTACGGAATCCCTCTGCGGGCCATCCCGTCGCTGATGCGGACCTTCAGCAGCGGGTATTCGAGGAGGGCGACCGTGCGCCTTTGCTTGAGGAGGAGTTCCGGATTCATCGTCATTTCGGGTTGGTTCATTCTATCATACCGCGAAAGACGAGGGTTCTTGCAGCAAATCTAGATCAAATTCAGGAAAAAGGTGATGATACCCGTGTTGATGATGTCCACGAACATCGCGCCGATGAGGGGGACGATGAGGAAGGGGTTCACCGTGTAGCGGTATTTGTAGCAGACGGCGGACATATTGGCCATCGCGTTGGGCGTGGCGCCGAGGCCGAAGCCGCAGAGGCCGCTCACCAGGACCGCTCCGTCGTAGCTCTTGCCCAGCAGCGGGAAGGCGACGAAAGCGCCGTACAGGGCCATGAAGGCCACCTGGGCCACCAGGATGAGGCACAGCGGCAGGGCCAGGGAGGCCAGTTCCCACAGCCGCAGGCTGGCCATCGCCATCCCCAGGAACAGTTGCAGGCAGATGTCGCCGATGCTCACGATGCGTCCGAGGCACATCCGGGACGCGATCCGCGGCGACAGGCCCAGCAGGTTCCGCATCAGGCAGGCGGCGATGAGGGAGCCGAAATAGGTCGGGAAGGTGATTCCGGTCCAGGCCAACAGCTTGCTCACCCCCGTTCCCAGCGCCATCGCGATGAACAGTTCGCAGGCCGCGATGACCATTTCGCGGAAGGCGGACTCCTCGGAGAGGGAGGCCGTTTCCCGCGCTGCGGGCGCGGCTTCCGTAGCCTCGATGCCCGTCATCACGCTGGTCGGGGCCGAGGGCTCCGCGAGATGGTGCCGGCGGATGAGCGATTCGCCCAGCGGGCCGCCCAGCAGGGAGCCGGCCACGAGGCCGAAGGTCGCGGCCGCCATCGTGATGGAGGACGCGCCGGCGAGGCCCATCTCCTCCAGGAGCGGCGAGAAGCCGCCGGAGGTGCCGTGGCCGCCGCTCATCGGGATGGACCCGGCCGCCATGCCGAACAGCGGCGACAGCCCCAGCCCGCGGGCGATGCCCACGGAGATGAGGTTCTGCGCCGCGATAAGGACGGCCACCAGGCCGATCATCACGAGCAGCGGCCTCCCGCCCTGCCGGAGCGCCTTCATATCCGACTGGAAGCCCACGGAAGTGAAGAACAGCATCATGCACAGGTCCTTCACGGATCCGTCGAAGGTGCATTCCACCCCCAGGGCATACAGCAGCAGCGTAAGCAGAGAGACGACGAGGCCGCCGGAAACCGGCGCGGGGATGCAGAACCGCTTCAGGAAAGGGATATGCCGCGTAAACAGCATCCCCAGGAGCAGGGCTCCCACGCCCACGCCCGCGCTTTGAAACAGGTCCAGTTGCAGTGTCATACCAGACGAATATACGGATTTTTGCCCGAAGCGGGAAAGAATCCGACGAAAACACGTCCGAAAATCGTATATTTGTCCCAATGACCAAGTTACCAACCCCATGAAAAGACTTCTCCTCTCCGCCCTCGCTTCCGCGCTCTGCCTCGCTTCCGGAGCACAGGATTCCGCCCGCGGCTACTACAAGGACATCTTCATGGACAGTGGCATCATGCTCAATTCCCGGACGGACCTCCCCGTGACCGACCTGCTGGGACTGTCCCTGGAAGCCTTCGTCTCCACCAAGCACGCGTCCTCCCCGCCCCAGCACTTCACCCGGACCGACACCCTGCGGCAGCGGGAACTGATTGTGGGCTCACCGATGGACGAAAACGGCATCCTCCTCTACCCGGACGGAGCACCGCGCTTCCGGATGGTGTACATGAACGGCGGCAAGGCCGCCAATCACGCCCGCTCGCTGGGAGAAGAGGGCAGGCAGAACATCCGTGACTTCGTCGCCGCCGGCGGCAGCTATGTCGGGTCCTGCGCCGGCGCCTTCATCGCCAGCAAGGGCTCCCGGGCCCCGGACGGGAAATTCAGTTATACCGACATCTACATGGGCCTGTGGCCCGGCAACGTGACGGGGACCAAGCTGGAGAAATCCTACACGGCCGTGGACATCGTCCCGAACGGCCCGCTGACGGAGTATTTCGATTTCGACAACCGGATGCACATCGACAGCGTCCGTCACAACGGCGGCTGTTTTGCCTATATGGAAACGGCCCCGGAGGGGACCGAAATCCTCGCGACTTTCAGCACCAAGGGCCGCGAGCTGGAGCGGGACATCAACGGTCTTCCCGTCGTCTGGGCCCATAAAGCCTCCCCCTCGAACGGTCGCGTCGTCTTGTGCGGCTCGCACCCGGAAGGGGCGTATGACGCGGAGAATCTGGCCCTGATGGCCTCGATGGTGCGCTACGCCCTCGCCGGCAACGGAGAGCCGGCCCTGAAGGCCGTCCTCCAGCCCGGCGAGCCCCGCTCGATGGACGACCGCTCCCGGCCCGAGTTCGCTCCCGTCGGCGACCGCCAGTACCACCATTTTGCCGTCGATGTTCCCCAAGGTGTCAAGACGATGACCATCAGCCTGAAAGGTTTTGTGAACAAGGATGATTTCGACCTGCACCTGTTCGCTTCCCGGAAAGGCTTCGCTTACCGCGAAGACGCCACCTGGGGCTTTGTGGGGGCGAACGTGGACAAGTCCCTGGAAATCAAGGACCCGAAGCCCGGGAAATACTACATTTCGGTCTTCTGCGCCACGACGGTCACTTCCACCATAGGCAAATACGGCGTGGAATATTCCGGCCGCACGGACGTCCTGAACGGCGTCCCTTACACGATCCAAGTCAACTTCGAATAGCTTTATGAAAACCCGAATTGCATTGACGGCAGCCTGTGCCATCCTGCTCGCGGCCTGCGGCCCCAAATGGCAGGAAACCGAAGCCGACGGCTTCCAACTCGTCACCCAGAAGGGCGGCGCCACGCTGGGCCATACCAGCGCTTCCCTTCTCACCGTGGACCGCTATGCCTTCAAGGACCTGAACCGCAACGGCGCGCTGGATCCGTATGAGGACTGGCGGCTCCCCGCCGAAACCCGCGCAAAGGACCTGGCCTCCCAGCTATCCATCGAGGAAATCGCCGGCCTGATGCTGTACAGCGGCCATCAGGCCGTCCGCGGACCGGAAATCACCGACCCGCAGAAGAAGTTCCTGGAGGAAGACAACCTGCGGGCGGTCCTCGTGACCACCGTGGAAAGCCCGGAGACGGCGGCCCGCTGGAACAACAACGTCCAGGCCTTCGTGGAACCGCTCGGCCACGGCATCCCGGCCAACAACTCCTCCGACCCGCGCAACGAGACCGCGGCGACGGCCGAGTTCAACCTGGGCTCCGGCGGCAAGATCTCCCTCTGGCCCACCCCCCTCGGCCTCGCCGCGACCTTCGACCCGGCCATCGTGGAAAAGTTCGGCCAGATCGCGTCCGAAGAATACCGGGCCCTCGGCATCGCCACGGCGCTGAGCCCGCAGATCGACC
>CAMNGM010000131.1 GCA_946538425.1 uncultured Bacteroidales bacterium
GTCCAGGATGTCCGCCCGGTTGGTGGCGGCGAGGACGATGACGCCGGAATTGGTGCCGAAGCCGTCCATCTCCGTGAGCAGCTGGTTCAGGGTGTTCTCCCGTTCGTCATTGGAGGTGAAGCCGCCGTTCTTTGCGCGGGCGCGCCCCACGGCGTCGATCTCGTCGATGAACACGATGCACGGGGCTTTTTCCTTCGCCTGGCGGAAGAGGTCGCGGACGCGGGAGGCGCCCACGCCGACGAACATTTCCACGAAGTCGGAGCCGGAAATGGAGAAGAACGGGACGTTCGCCTCGCCGGCGACGGCCTTCGCCAGGAGCGTCTTGCCGGTGCCCGGAGGGCCGACCAGCAGCGCGCCCTTGGGGATCTTGCCGCCGAGGGCCGTGTATTTCTTGGGATTCTTGAGGAAGTCGACGATCTCCATCACTTCCTCCTTCGCGCCGTACAGGCCGGCGACGTCCTTGAAAGTGACCTTGACCTCGTCCTTGTCGGCGAGCTTGCCGGTGGCCTTCCCCACATTGAAAGGATTGCCCATCCCGCCGCCCGCTCCGCCGGCGCCCCGGTTCATTCCCCGGAACATCCACACCCAGAACAGGATGAGGAGCAGCGTGGGGAAGATCCACTGGGCCAGTTCGGCCCAGGTGTGGTCGGCGTTCTGGATGACCACCTTGAACTGGTCCCCCACCGCCAGGTTCTCGTTCAGTTTCGCGAAGTTCTCCTCCGGGTCGAACCGGGCGGAGACCAGGAAGTAGAAGTGCGGCGCCCGGCGCGGGACGGCCCCGCCGGGGAACTGGTCGGCATATTTGGCCAGGCGCTCCGGGCGGACTTTGATCTCGCCCCGGATGTCGTTCCGCACGAAGACGATCTCCTCGATGTCGCCCGAGGCGGCCATCGTCTGGACCTGCTGCCATTCGATCTTCTGCGGCTCGGAGGTCTGCTGGTTCGAGAACAGCAGCCAGCCGATGCCGGCGATCAGCAGCAGATACAGCCAGGAGAAATTGAAGGAAACGCGGAAGGTCTTTCCGCCTTTCGGATCTTTCTTTTTGTCAGCCATCTATGCTTCGGTTTTTTTGGCCGCGGGCTTCTTGCGTTCCTTGTATTCCTTGCGGGGAAGATCCGCCCAGAGGTCCTCCAGACGGTAGAATTCGCGGTATTCCTTGAGGAAGATATGGACGACGATGTGGCCGTAGTCCTGGATGATCCAGAAATTGTTGCCCTCACCCTGGGAGCGCCAGAGCTTGTGGCCCTCTCCCTGCATCTTCTCGGCGATGTTGTCGGCGATGGCGCCTACCTGGGTGGTGTTGGAGCCGTCGCACACCACGAAGAAATCCGTGATGGCGCCGTCCATCTTGCGCATATCCAGCGAGACCACGTCCTGGCCTTTCTTGTCCAGGATCGCGTCGGCGATCAGCCGAAGGTCGTGTGTAATCATATAAGGATTATTTGTATTTTTGCAGTACAAAGATACACAAAATCCGAACCAATGGAAAATGTCATACGGATAAAGTGGTTCGACGAGCTGGATTCCACCAGCAGCGAGCTTCTGCGCCACATCGGGGATTATGACAATTTGTCAGTGGTCGCCGCCGTCAGCCAGACGGCGGGACGCGGCCAGCGCGGAAACCGCTGGTACTCGGCTCCGGGCGACAACCTGACCTTCTCCCTGCTGCTGCGGCCGGAAGCCCTGCCGGCCCGGGAAGTGATGGCCCTGACCTGCTTCGCCACGCTCGCGGTCCGGGAGGCGCTCCAGGAAGAGGGCGTCCCGGCCGTCATCAAGTGGCCGAACGACATCTATGTCGGGAAGCGGAAAATCTGCGGGATGCTCGTGGAGAACGGACTGGACGGCGCGGACATCGCCTGGTCCGTCATCGGCATCGGCATCAACCTGAACCAGACGGCGTTCCCCGGCGGAGTCCTGAATCCCACCTCCCTCAAGCGGCTGACGGGGAAAACCTACGACCCCGCCGCGTTCCTGGAGAACCTGTGCCGCAGGCTGGAATCCTGGCTGCCCGCCCTGCAGTCCGAAGAAGGCCGGAACGGCCTCCGGGACCTCTACGAGCGGGATCTGTTCCAGAAGGACCTACAGGCCCGGTACCGCGATCTCGCGACCGGCGAGGAGTTCCCGGGCACGATCCGCGGCATCACGCCCGAAGGCCTTTTGCGCCTTGAAGCCGAAGGCCGCGAACGGACCTTCGGCTTCAAGGAAATCAGCTATATCCTGTAATCAGCCTTTCCGCAGAGCGGCGACCGCGGCGGCGGGATCTTCCGCGCGGAACACGGCGCTGCCGGCGACGAGAATGTCCACGCCGGCCTCCGCCAGGCGGCCGGCGTTGGCCGTCGAGACGCCGCCGTCCACTTCCACCAGGGCGGGACTGCCAATGCGGGAGAGTTCGGCCTTGACGGCCCGGATCCGGGCGTAGCTGTCTTCGATGAACTTCTGCCCGCCGAAGCCGGCGAAAACGCTCATCAGCAGCACGTAATCGACCTTTCCGAGATACGGGAAGATCCTCTCGACCGGGACGTCGGGATTGATGACGATGCCCGCTTTCACCCCGAAGCTTTGGATGAGGTCGATGACCGTATCCGTCTCATCCATCGCCGCTTCGTAATGGAAACTGATCATCGAAGCGCCCGCTTTCGCGAAGCGTTCTACATACTTCTCCGGATGGACGATCATCAGGTGCACGTCCATCGGCTTCCGGACGATCCGGGCGACGGCTTCCACGACCGGGAAACCGAAGGAGATGTTCGGGACGAAGGTGCCGTCCATGATGTCCAGGTGGAGAATATCCGCATGGGCATTGACCGTTTCCACCTCTTTCTCGAGATGGAGGAAGTCGGCCGCCAACAGGGAGGGAGCGATGAGCATCTTACGAGAAATTGACGGCGACATCCTTGAGGTGCTCCACGAACTTGTCCAGCGAGGCGAGCTCGAGCTTTTCGCCCGGAGCGTGGACGTTCCGGAGGGTGGGACCGAAGGAAATCATATCCAGGTCCGGGAACTTCTCCAGGAACAGGCCGCATTCGAGGCCGGCGTGGATGGCCTTGACCTCGGGTTCGACGCCGAAAAGGCGCTTGTAGGACTCCACGGAGACCTTCAGGATGCGGGAGTCCAAGTTCGGTTTCCAACCGGGGTATTCGCCGTGGTGCTCCACGTCGAAGGACCCCAGGAAGAATGCCGCTTCCACCCGCTCGGCCATCGCGTGCAGCTCGGAGACGACGGAACTGCGCTGGCTCGTGATGACCTTGAGGACGTCGCCCTCGATGTGCGCGGCGGCGAGGTTCGTGGACGTTTCCACGAGGCCGGGAATGTCCATCGACATCTTCTCCACCCCGTGCGGGACGCCCAGGAGGGTCATGATGAGGTTGGCGGCGTCCCCTTCCTCGATGGGACGGATGCGGCAGGCCTCCTCCGAGAAGACGAGGCCGATGTCCGGGTCACTGGAGCGGTATTCGGCCTTGATGAGGCCTTCGAAGGCCGTCGCATCGGCCTCCCATTCCGCGATGTCGTCCGCAGGCACGGCAATGATGGCCTCCGCCTCGCGGCAGATGGCGTTGGGCTTGTTCCCGCCGTCGAGGGTCAGGAGTTGGAAGTCGTACTGGAGTTCGGTGTACAGGAAGCGGATGAGGAGCCGCAGGGCGTTCGCCCGTTCCTTGTTGATGTCGTCGCCGCTGTGGCCGCCGCGGCCGCCGGTGACGCGGATCTTCAGCGTCCGGTAGCCTTTGCGCAGGGCCTCGCGCTTGAATTCGAAGGTGGCGGTGGTGTCCATGCCGCCGGCGCAGCCCACGAAGAGCTGTCCTTCGTCCTCGGAATCCAGGTTGATGAGGGTTTTCCCTTCGAAGAACCCGGGCTCCAGGGCGAAGGCGCCGTCCATCCCGGTTTCCTCGGAGATCGTGAACAGGCACTCGAGCTTGCCGGTGGGCAGGTCGCTGTCCAGGAGGGCGAGGCAGGCGGCGATGCCGATGCCGTCGTCCGCGCCGAGGGTGGTGTTCTTCGCCACCATCCAGCCGTCCTCCACCTCATAGGGGATCGCCTGCGTGAGGAAGTCGAAATCGAAATTGGCATTCTTCTCGCACACCATGTCCTGGTGCGCCTGGAGCGTGAGGGTGGGAACCTTTTCCTTGCCGGGGGCGGCTTCCTTGACGATCACGACATTGCCGGTCTTGTCGGTCCGGCACTCGAGGGAGCGTTTCGCGGCGAATTCCTGCAGGAAGGCGGTCATCGGGCCTTCGTGGCCGGATTCGCGGGGAATCCGGGTGATTTCCCGGAAAATGTCCAATACGGTATCAGCGGTCATATCCTTGCGTGTTTTGATTGCGTAAA
>CAMNGM010000132.1 GCA_946538425.1 uncultured Bacteroidales bacterium
TGGGCCCGGAAGATGTCGGAAACCCCGTCCGTCATCCAGGCCATCCGGAAAGAAGGGGAGGCTTCTCCCTATTATGTCGATGTGGACAAGGACGGTACCGTGACCGACGCGGAGATTTCCGAGGCGGTCCTCGCGCTCCTGAGCCCGTCCACGAACCAGTTCGACAACCCCTACCACAACTTTGAGCCCGAGATGGCGGCCGACGACTTCTATGACTTCATGGTCTGGCACCGGGGTCTTTCCATCCCGCGCGCCCGCAACCTGCACGACAAGGATGTCCAGCGGGGCAAGGCGCTGTTCAACAAGATGGGCTGCGCAGCCTGCCACAAGCCGTCCTGGGAGACGAAGGAGGACAACTACTGGTCTCCGGCGATGAACGAGGGAAAGCCGCTGCCGCGCTATGCGAACCAGAAGATCTGGCCCTACTCCGACTTCATTCAGCACCGTCTGTATATGAAGAACGACATCCACGGCACCTGGTGCCGAACCACGCCGCTCTGGGGCCGTGGCCTTTCCGGCGTGAACACCGGCGCCTCCGACCGCCTGCACGACTGCCGGGCCCGGAATGTCGTGGAAGCGATCATGTGGCACGCCTATTCCAAGAACAGTGACGGTTACAAGTCCGCCGAGCAGTTCTACCACCTGTCCAAGGAAGACCGCGACGCGGTGGTGAAATTCATTGAGTCCATCTGATGGACAATTCTGGTTAAATGTGTATATTTGCCGTTCAATCAACACTTTCTGCTGAATGAAACGAACTTGCAAGTATTTGTCCTTTGGCGCGGCGGCGGTCCTCATCGCGATGATGATGGCCGCCACCGTCGTCGAACGGCTTCACGGGACGCCGGTGGCGTTCCAATGGTTCTACCACAGTCCCCTGTTCATCGCGCTTTGGGCCGTCGCGGCCGTTGCCGGGCTGATTTACCTGGTGATGGAGGGGACGCCCAAGCGGGTGTGGACGATGGGCCTTCACATCGGCCTGGTCGTCATTCTGGCGGGGGCGCTGGTCACGTTCCTCTTCGGCACGAGCGGCAGCATCCATCTGCGCGAAGGGGAGACCACGGCGTCCTATGAACTGGACGACGAGACCCCGGCGACGCTGCCCTTCAGCATCCGGCTGGAGGCGTTCGCCATCGACTATTACGAGGGCACCCGGCGCCCGCTCGACTACCGGTCCGACATCACCTTTCTCCCCGAAGGAAATGCCGTCCGGATCTCGATGAACAACATCGCCAAGTACCACGGATACCGCTTTTATCAAGCGGATTATGACGAGGATGGGAAGGGCAGCATCCTGGCGGTGAGCCACGACCCCTGGGGCGTGGGCATCACCTACGCGGGCTATCTCCTGCTGCTCCTGTCGATGATCGGATTCTTCTTCCAGAAGGACACGGCGTTCCGGAAAGCGCTCCGGCGGGTCGCGACGATGACGGCGGCGGTGGCGCTCTTCGCGCTCGCGCCCGCCCCGGCATCGGCCCAGTCCATGCCGGAGGGGATGGGGATGCCGAAGAAAGAAGCCGGCACGCCCGACTTCATGCTGACCTCGAAGGCGAAGGTGCAGGCCAATGATCTGTATATGGCCATCGCGCGGCCGAAGGCGCAGTTCATGCTGTGCCTGACGCTGGGGATCGTGCTGTTCGTCCTGGGGGCGGTGCTCATCAGCAAGAAACGGAAGTTCCCGGCCTGGGTGCTGCATGGCGGCGCGGCCATCGCGCTCCTGATGTGGCTGTACCTCACCCTGGTCATCGGCCTGCGGTGGTATATCTCGGGCACGGGTCCTTATGTGGGCCGATACAATGTGATGATGCTGATGGCGTGGTTCTCCACCCTGACGATCCTGCTGCTGTACAGGCGGTTCCCGCTCATCGAGCCGCTGGGCTTCCTCCTGGCGGGCTTCACGATGCTGCTGGCGAGCCGGGAGAGCGTGAGCCCGCAGATCACCCCGCTGATGCCGGTGTTGCGGTCGCCGCTGCTGTCCATCCACGTGGTGTCGATGATGATGTCCTACACGCTGTTCGGCCTGGTCGCCTTCAACGGCATCATGGGCCTGGCCGTCCCGTCCCGGGAGGCGAAGGAGAGCCTGCGGGATGTCAGCCTCGTGGTGCTGTACCCGGCGGTGTTCCTGCTGACCTTCGGCACCTTCCTGGGCGCCGTGTGGGCCAATATCTCCTGGGGCAGCTACTGGGCCTGGGACCCGAAGGAGACCTGGGCGCTGATCACGATGCTGGTGTACGCGTTCACCCTGCACGGCGGCGCGCTGAAGCCCTTCCGGAACCCCAACTTCTTCCACGGATACACGATTTTCGCCTTCGTCTGTGTCCTTGTCACCTACTTCGGGGTGAATCTCCTGCTGGGCGGGATGCATTCCTATATGTAGCCGCAATAATCGTCCTTTCGGCGGACACTTTCCCGCGGGTTTTCCGTATCTTTGCGTTATGAAACGCGAAGATGAGATCGCACGGGTAACCCTGACGGGAAGCGTCGTGAACCTCCTGCTGGTCGGGCTGAAGGCCGTGGCCGGCCTCGTGGGGCATTCGGCGGCGATGATCTCGGATGCAGTGCATTCGCTGTCGGACTTTGTGACGGACATCGTCGTGCTGGTGTTCGTGCGTGTGAGCGCCCGGCCGCAGGACGAGGACCACGATTACGGGCACGGCAAGTACGAGACGCTGGCGACGCTGTTCATCGGGCTGGCGCTGGCCGCGGCGGCCGTGGGCATCGTGGTGTCCGGGGCCGGCAAGCTGGCGCGCTGGCTGCAGGGCGAGGACCTGCCGGCCCCCGGCAAGATTGCCCTCTGGGCCGCCCTCGGCTCCATCGTCGCGAAAGAGCTCCTTTTCCAGTATACCCGAATCAAGGGGAAGCATCTGGATTCCAAGGCGTTGGAGGCCAATGCGTGGCACCATCGGTCGGATGCGCTGAGCTCCGTGGGCACGGCCATCGGCATCGGCGGGTCCATCCTGCTGGGCAGCCGCTGGACCGTGCTGGACCCGCTGGCGTCCATCGTCGTGGGCGCGATGCTGGTCAAGGTGGCCTGGGTCCTGCTCGGCCCGAGCTTCGGCGAGCTCACCGACAGTTCGCTGCCGGCGGACATGGAACAGGAGATGCTGGACATCATCCGCGGCGTGCCCGGCGTGGAGGATCCGCACAACCTGCGCACCCGCCGCATCGGCAACCGCATCGCCGCCGAGGTTCATATCCGCCTGGACGGCGCCCTGCCGCTCTCGGAGGCCCACGAGAAGGCCTCGGAGGTGGAGCGCCGCTTCAAGGACCGTTTCGGCGCGCAGTCGCACATCATCGTCCATATGGAACCCAAGCATAAAAACAACCCTGACGCATAAGATGAAATCGTTGATTCCCGCTGTTTTCGCGCTGTTTTTCGGCGCGCTTGTCCTCCAGGCCCAGCCGGCTGTCGAACTGTATCTGTCCGAGGAGGAACTCCCGGACTTGGTCCAATGCCTGCCGGCCCCGCCCGACACCATCGGCGAGGCCTTTACGCACGACATCATGCGGTATATGTGGGGGAAGACGCAGCGGCTGGATCCGGAGCGCCTGGCCGTGGCCAAGCGGGACGCGGTCTGGGACCTGGACACCTTGCGGACCATCTACAGCGTGCCTTTCGGGATGGAAATCTCCCCGGAGAAGACGCCTGAAATCTATCGCGTCTTCGTGAACGGCGTGTCCACCATCGAGCAGATCCGGTTCCGGCCCAAGGCCCATTACTTCCGGATGCGCCCTTATGCCCGTTTCAAGGAGGAGTCGATCTTCCCGCAGGACGATGCCTGGCTGGCGACGGAGGGCTCCTATCCTTCCGGCCATACGATTCGCGCCTGGAGCGCCGCGCTGGTGCTTTCAGAGATCAATCCGGACGCGGCGGAGGCCCTCTTCGCCCGCGCCTTCGTCTCCGGCGAGAGCCGCGTCATCGCGGGCTGCCACTGGCAGAGCGACGTGGACGCGAGCGCCACGGCCGCCTGCATCGGCTACGCCCGCCTGCAGACGAGTTTCGCCTACCGGGTCCAGGTCGCCCGCGCCCGGGAGGAATTCCGCCGCCTGGCCGCGGCGGGCCGAAAAGCGATGTAATTCGAAGACAAGCGTCTTTTTTTTGGGGGACCGGTGCATCTTTTTTTGAGAGAATCGGTCCCCGTGCGTATCTTTGCAGTCTAATTCCTGTCTATGCTTATCGTCCTGAAACTGCTCGGCTCGATCGCCCTCCTGATCTATGGTAT
>CAMNGM010000133.1 GCA_946538425.1 uncultured Bacteroidales bacterium
AGGATTTGACAAGCTGGACGCTGCTCCAGGTTCCGAGGTCGGAAGTGGTCTGCGCCGATGCCTGGGTGCCCAGAAGCGCAAGGGCGGAAACGAGGGAGACAAATGCTTTTTTCATGGGTGTTTGTTAAGTTCGGGGACAAAGATACGAATTCTTTCGGCAAATCAGCGGTTGACAGTCAATTTCTTCCGATGCAGCCAGTGGTCCTTGAGCCACTCGCGGACGGGCTCGTCGTAGGCCTTCTGCAGGCCCCAGGCCAGGATGATGGCGATGAACAGTACGCCGGCCGCCACCGCGATATGCTTCCAGAGGGGTGCATCCGGGTTGGACGCCACCCAGCCCATCTGCATATAGATCAGGGGATAATGCGTGATGTAGATGGGGTAGGAAATGCCACCGAGCCATCGGCAGAAGGCGGTGCTGGTGCGGCCTTCCGTCACCGAGCCGGCACCCGCGAGGACGATGAGCGGGAAGAGCACGAGGATGCACAGCGCCTGGAACAGACCGTCCGGAACGCCTTGTTTTCCGCCGATGCACGGCATCGCCAGCAGCACGACAATGGCGAGGGCGCACCATCCGAAGCCGCCTTTCAGATGGATCGGGGAGCCGCTGGGGTTGGATTTGGTCCGATGGGCGGGCAGGATCCGGGAGATGAGCAGGCCGCACAGGAAAGGATAGAGCAGCCGCGTGAACGCGATGTAGATCTGGGCCGGCTCCAAGGACCAGCCGCCGATCACATTGTAATGCGGCGCTTCCAGCAGGCCGAAAACGTTCCAACCCATCGTCAGGTCCAGCGTGAAGAAGGCGCACACGACGCACAGGACGGCCAGCGCGGCCTTAGGCAGATGCCGGAAAATGAACGCGTACAGGATATTGCCGATATACTCGAGCGTCAAGGTCCACTGTGGGCCGTTGAAGGAGTTCAATTCGCCCCATCCGCGGATGTCCAGCCCGTTCCCGCAAGGAATCACGAAGAGCCCCATCAGAAGGCACAGGGCGAACTTCCAGCCTTCCACCTGCAAGGTCTTCGGGAAAGCGGGTCCGGAGAAGAAGAACAAGGCGGCACCGACCAGCGTGCCCGCGATCACCATCGGATGCAACCGCGTGAGACGCCGTTTGAAGAAGCCCCAGGTGGACATCCGGTCCCAGCGGTCGTCATAGGCGTAGCCCACGACAAAGCCGCTCAGCACGAAAAAGAAATCCACCGCCAGGTAGCCGTGATTCACGATCTGATAAGCCGGACCCTTGGAATAGGTCTCGAAAAGGTGGAAGATGACCACCATGATCGCGGCCACGCCACGGAGCCCGTCCAGGATCTCGTAACGGGGCTTGGAGGCCAGGTAGACGTCGGTCTTTGCCATATTTAAGCCAGGAAACAGTTTATTATCTTCATTGATACGAAGTTAGGAATAATCGGCAGAATTCCCAATTTTTATCTATATTTGCTCTGGTACACCAATCATCGATGAAATCATGACGCTGAAAAGACTATCGCTCGCGCTCGCCACGCTGCTGTGCGCTGCAGGGCTGGGAGCCCAGGAGTTTCACATCAACTCCTCCGGTTATTTCAACAGGGACGGAGTGGACGTAATGGCATTCGACGACTTCTATCCCGAAGGCCACCAAGGGGGAATATCCGTGCTGATGAACGGACACCGCGTCGCCAGCAACGGCGACATCCGTTTCGATGCAACTCCCGGTCAGTGGCAGCCCGTCCCGAAGAAGCTGGGCCGCAAGATCGACGGCGACAAGATCGTCACCACCCTCTGCTTCCCGGACTCCAGCCGCCACTTCACCGGCTTCAATCCGATGATCTATCCGGACTATCGGGTGACCTACACCGTCACGCTCGAGCCGAAGGGAAAAGGCTTCCTCGTGACTGTCGACCTGGACAAGCCGGTTCCGCAGGAACTGCTTGGCCGCGCCGGGTTCAATATCGAGTTCTTCCCCGGCGACCTCTTCGGGAAGCCGTGGATCATGGACAACAAGCAAGGTATCTATCCCCAGCAGCCCAACTCCCCGGTCATCGAGCAGAAGAGCTACGTGGACCTCAGCGTGGGGGATTACAAGCCGGAGAGCGCTCTTGGCGCCGATATCAAGCACCTGATCGACAAGGGTTACAGCCCTTACACCGCCGATGCGGTCATCGCCGAGCCCTATGCCGTGGGCAAGTCCTTCACCTCCCGTCCCGACGATCCGTACAGCCGCCTGACGATCAAGAGTCTCAACGGCGCCGACCTCAAACTCTATGACGGCCGGATGAACCACACCAACGGTTGGTTCGTCGTCCGTTCCGAGATCCCCGCCGGCGCGACCAAGGGCGCCGTCCAGTGGTATGTCGAGCCGAACGTCGTCCCCGGATGGACCTATCCCGCCGTCGTCCAGACTTCCCAGGTGGGGTATCTGCCGAACCAGAGCAAGGTCGCCATCATCGAGACCGACCGCCGCGACGCGCCGCTCGTGGGCGCCACCCTCGTCCGCTATGACGCCGATGGCGAGCATTTCGTCAAGAACTATCCCGCCGTTCCTTGGGAAGGCGAGTTCCTCCGCTACAACTATCTCAAGGTGGATTTCACCGAAATCGAGCAGGAGGGTCTCTATGCCGTCAAGTACGGTTCCAGTACCTCCCCGATCTTCCGCGTCGCCCCCGACGTGTACGACAGGGGCGTCTGGCAGCCCGTCATCGAGTACTTCCTGCCTTACCAGATGTGCCATATGCGGGTCGCCGACAAGTACAAGGTCTGGCACAACTTCTGCCACATGGACGACGCCCAGATGGCCCCGCTCGGGAACCATATCGACGGGTATGCCTTGGCGAGCAACCCGACTTCCATCAAGGCGCATGAGCCGGTTCCGGGCGTGAACATCGGCGGATGGCATGATGCCGGCGACGACGACGTCCGCCATACCACCCCCGGCGAATGCTACATCCTGACGATGGCCTACGAGCATTTCCACCCGGAGATCGACGCGACCGCCATCGACCAGGAGAAGCATGTGGTCGAGATCCACGAGCCGGACGGCAAGAACGACATCCAGCAGCAGATCGAACACGGCATGCTGCACGTCATCGCCTGCTATGACGCGCTGGGCGGCCATTTCTCCCGGGGTATCATCACCAACACGCTCCGTCAGTACGCCACCCTCGGCGATCCTTCCTATGCCACGGACGGGGTCTTCGGCAACGAGGACGACCGCTGGATCTATCCCGACACCGGTAACGGCGTCACCATCGCGGCCCAGGCCGCCGCTTCCGCCCGCGCACTGCGCGGCCTCAACGACGCGCTCGCGGACCGCTGTGTCGAAGTCGCCAGGAAGGTTTTTGCCGAGGTCGAGGTACCTGCCCCGGTCGTCGGATGGGGTGGCCGCGTGATCGGTGGCCCGATGATCAAGATGCAACTGGCCGTCGAACTCTACATCACGACCGGCGAGCAGCAGTATTGGGACTTCATTGTCAACAACTGGGACGCTGTCGTGGCCTCCGCTTCCAACTGCGCCTGGTACATGGCCCGCATCGAGAAACAGATGGAGGGGAACAAGAAGTACAAGAAGCAGTGCGCCGCCTTCCGCGACGCCCTCTTGAAGTATCGTGACCAGCTTGACCGGCAGAGCGCTGCGACTCCGTACGGTGTGCCGTACAGCCCGAGCATCTGGGGCGCCGGCTGGGACATCCAGTCCTTCGGCTACCGCCATTTCTTCCTGGCCAAGGCCTATCCGGACATCTTCGCGCCCGACCAGGTCCTGGATGCGCTCCACTTCATCCTGGGCCGTCACCCCGGCCTGAACCAGGCTTCCTTCGCCGGTGGCGTCGGCGCCCAGTCCACGACCGTCGGCTATGGCTTCAACCGGGCCGACTGGACCTATGTCCCGGGCGGCACTGTGTCCGGTACTGCGCTGATCCGTCCCGACTTCCCCGAACTGCTGGTTTTCCCGTTCCTGTGGCAGCAGGTCGAGTATGTGATGGGCGGCGGATCCTCGCACTACATGTTCCTTGTCCTCGCGGCCAAGGACCTTCTTGCGAACTGATAATCAGCCTTATTCCAAGGTCAGACAGAAAGGAACGAGCGGAAGGCCCTCGACGCTATGGATATTGCCCGGACGGAAGTCCGCCCATCCATAGCGCACGGCCTTGGGCTCCTGGACTTCGTCCACGGCAATGCTGATGGCGCCGAAACTGAAGCGGATCCTGGACACCGGATGCCACACC
>CAMNGM010000134.1 GCA_946538425.1 uncultured Bacteroidales bacterium
GAGGTCAAGATCGCCCGGCTCAAGGAGAAGGTGGCGAACGCCCGCGTGATCGACGAGTCCAAGCTCTCCGCGGACTCCGTCCAGCTCCTCTCCAAGGTGACGGTCGAGAACCTGAACGCGAAGATGAAGATGCAGTTCCAGATCGTGGGCGAGTCCGAGGCGGACTTCTCCAAGGGCCTGCTGTCCGCGTCCACGCCCATCGGCAAGGCCCTCATCGGCCACAGCAAGGGCGAGATCGTGGAGGCGAAGGCCCCCAGCGGCATCATGAAATTCAAGATCCTGGACATTTCCCTGTAAAGGTATGGCTACCATTTTCACCCGTATCGCGAAGGGCGAGATCCCTTCCTACAAGTGCGCCGAGAACGAGGACTTCTACGCCTTCCTGGACATCGCTCCGATGGCCAAGGGCCACACCCTCGTGATTCCCAAGCACGTGGAGGACGACTACATCTTCCACCTGGACGAAAAGACCTACGAGGGCCTGACGAAGTTCGCCCGCGAGGTGGCCGTCGCCATCGGCAAGGCCGTCCCGTGCAAGCGCGTGGGCGTCGCCGTCCTGGGAATGGAAGTTCCCCACACGCACATCCACCTGGTCCCGCTCCAGTCCGAGTCCGATATGGATTTCCGCAAACCCAAGCTCACCCTCGCTCCGGAGGAAATGAAGGCTACCGCCGATGCCATCCTTGCCGCTTATGAAAACCGTTAAGACTCTCGCTGTCCTTGCGACGGCCTCCCTCCTGGCCGCCTGCGGTCCGAAGACCGTCATCGACGGAACCCTGCAGGACAAGGCCGATGCGCCCGTGATCGTCAAGCTCCTGGACGTCAACAAGTACCAGGTGCTGGATACCGTCAAGACGGACGCCGCCGGCGCCTTCACCTTCAAGCCGGAACTGCAGGAAAACTGCCCGGAATTCATCTACCTGTTCTACGGGGACAAGAAGATCGCGTCCCTGCTCCTCAAACAGGGCGACCGCGTGAAAGTGACCGCCGACACCCTGGGCAACTATACGGTCGAGGGCTCCGACGAGTCCCTCCTCCTGCAGGAGGTCGAAAGCAACTACGCCCAGTTCATGCTGGATATGGCCCGCCTTTCCGCGGATCCGGACGCGAACCAGGAACTCAGCCGCCGCTATGTCGACTATTACCGCCGCAGCGTCCGCTACGTGATGGAGCATCCGCATTCCCTGACCTCCGTGCCCGTCCTCTTCCAGCGGGTGAACGACGGCCTCGGCGTGTTCGACCAGCCCACGGACGGCATCCTGTTCGGCAGCATCTGCGATTCGCTGAAGACCGTGTATCCGGATTCCCGGTACGTGAAGGCGCTGGAGCGCGAAGCGAGCCGCCGGAACAACATCCTCCAGATCAACCAGCGGCTGCGCGAAGCCGAGCAGGTGGGTTACTTCGACATCAACCTCCCGACCCTCGCCGGGACGAATGCGAAGCTTTCCGAGGCGCAGTCCAAGGTCGTGATGCTCTACTTCTGGGCGACGACCGACGAGCAGAAGCTCTTCAATATGGACACCCTGATCCCGGTGTACAACGAGTTCCACGACCGCGGCTTCGAGATCTACGCCGTGTCCCTGGACGTGGACAAGACGGCCTGGGCGACGGTGGTCCGCAGCCAGCAGCTCCCTTGGATCAATGTCTGCGACACCCGGGGGAACCAGTCTCCGCTCATCGCCCAGTACGGCCTGACGGCCCTGCCCACGGCCTATTTCCTGGTGGACGGCGATATGGACCCCAACGCATCGGTGACCGACGCGGCGTCCATCCGGAAGTATTTGCAGAGCAAATTGTAGAGATTCCGGGTCAGGCCCGGAATGACGGGGTCAGAACAGTTTCTTGCGGCTGACGGTCGCAACGAAATCCTTCAGGTAGAACGGTTCGAAGTACGCCACGTCTTCGAACCGTTTTGCGTTCCAGGCGACCTCCGCGAGGGGCGCCATCGCCATCGCGGTGGGGAAGGCCTCCGCGAAGAAGGCGTTCGGGGACTGGATGGCCTCGCGGCACTTGAGGGCGCCGTCGCCGATGAAGAGGACGGGCCCTTCGGCGAGCTCGGCGGCGAAGCTGCCGGCGTCGACGACGACGGGCTTCGTCTCGGTGAGCTGACGGCCGTCCGGGGCGAATACGGCGGCGTAGACCTCCATCCGGCGGGCGTCCACCATCGGCACGATGGCGTGGCAGCCCTCGGGGACGACGCCCAGCCGGTGCGCCTCGCTCACGAGGACGTCCAGGGTCCCGGCGGAAAGGAGGGGGATGCCTGCGCCGAAGCACAGCCCTTTGGCCGTGGAAACGCCCACGCGGAGTCCCGTGTAGGATCCCGGCCCCTTGCCTACGCAAACGGCATCCAAATCCTTGACGGTCAGTCCTTTTTCGTCCAGCACCTCCTTGACGGACGGGGCGGTGAGGGCGGCGTGCATACGGGGTTCCCCGCAGATGCGGGAGGCCGTCACGACACCGTCCTCCGCAAGGGCGGTGGAGAGTTGGGCGGTCGATGTTTCGATGAGCAGGATGCGGGCCATAGGGCTATTGCTTGAAGAAGAAGGATTTCAGGTAGGGGAAGACGAGGTAGCTCAGGTCCCGGAGGCTCGTGTACACGATGGAGGCGTCCAGGACTTCGGGCTTGACGAAGGCGAATTTCGCGTTGATGGTGTCGAACAGGATGATGAAGACACCGATGACCAGGGCGTTCACCGCCAGGGCGAACACCAGGCCGAGGATCTTGTTCAGCCAGCCGAGCATCGCCAGTTCCGCCACTTTCGTGAGAAGTTTCGCCACGAGCAGGACCGCCAGGCTGATGACGACCAGGATGAGCGCGAAGGAAACGACGTTCAGCATCGTCTCCGAAATGTTCACGTAGGGTTTCAGCCAGGCGCACACCAGGGAGGAGAAGCGGAAGGCCGCCCAGACGCTCAGGACGATGCCCGCGAGCGCCAGGGCCTGTTCGAGGAAACCCTTTGACAGTCCGCGGATTATCCCGGGGATGAAGCAGCAGAGCAGGATGATGTCGATAGTTGCCATTGTCCTTGAAAATGATTATCTTTGCACTCTTATAAAGAGAGAGTGATTGCAAAATTAGGCAAAAAATATGACATTCAAAGAATACAAGGGTCTTGATTTGGTGTCGACGGGGAACGCGATTCTCGAAAGATGGCTCGCGAACCACGCCTTCGAGAAGTCGCTGGAAGTCCGCGAGGGCTGCCCGGAGTTCATCTTCTTCGAGGGCCCGCCGTCGGCCAACGGAATGCCCGGCATCCATCACGTGATGGCGCGGTCCATCAAGGATGCCATCTGCCGTTACAAGACCCAGACCGGATTCCAGGTCCGCCGCCGCGCCGGTTGGGATACCCACGGCCTCCCGGTGGAACTGGGCGTGGAGAAGAAGCTCGGCATCACGAAGGCCGACATCGGCACGAAGATTTCCGTGGGCGAGTACAACGCCACCTGCCGCAGGGAGGTGATGAAATACACCAAGGAGTGGGAGAACATGACGCAGCGCGTGGGTTATTGGGTGGACATGAACGACCCGTACATCACCTACGACAACCGCTACATCGAAACCCTCTGGTACCTGCTGAAGGACATCTACGACAAGGGCCTCCTCTACAAGGGCTACACCATCCAGCCTTATTCCCCGACGGACGGCACCGGCCTGAGCTCCCACGAGCTCAACCAGCCCGGCTGCTACAAGGACGTGACGGACACCACCGCCACCGCCCAGTTCGAGGTCGTCAAGGACGGCGCCTCCCAGCCGCTGTTCGGCACGGAAACGCTTCCGGTGTACTTCCTGGCCTGGACCACCACCCCGTGGACCCTGCCTTCCAACACCGCCCTCTGCGTGGGCCCGAACATCGACTACGTCCGTGTCCTGTCCTTCAACCCCTACACCGGCGCGCCGGCCATCTACGTGCTGGCCGAGGCCCTCGTAGGCGCCTGGTTCAATGCGAAGGGGGCCGATGTGCCCCTGGAGAGCTACCAGAAGGGTGACAAGGTCGTTCCTTGGAAGCTCCTCGACGGCAAGTTCAAGGGGGCCGACCTCGTGGGCATCCGCTACAAGCAGCTCATCCCGTGGTTCAAGCCCGACGGGGACGCCTTCCGCGTGATCCCGGGTGACTACGTGACCACCGA
>CAMNGM010000135.1 GCA_946538425.1 uncultured Bacteroidales bacterium
GCCCGGCGGATGCGGGTGTCGTCGGTGATGTTGAAGTTCTCGTCGAGGGGAACGTTGAAGTCGACTCTCACGATGGCCTTCTTGCCGGTGAAGTCATAACTGTCGATGAACTGTTGCATATCAGATATTATGAGTTAAGAATTTTCCAGTCCGCAAATTTAACAATTATTTCCGTATCTTTGCACAAAAGGAGCGGAAGAGATTTCTCGGCAAGCTCGAAATGACAAGGAGCACAAGCTCGAAATGACAAGACTATGACCATCGAATACCCTGCGGCTTACTGGAAGGACTATGAACTGATCGACTCGGGCCGCGGCGAGAAGCTCGAACGCTTCGGCAATTACGTGCTCCGGCGTCCGGAGCCGAAGGCCCTGTGGGCGCCGTCGCTCCCGGAGAGCGAGTGGAAACGCCAGAGCCACGTGGTGTTCCGGCCCGGCGCCGGTTTCGGCAAGGCCGGCAAGGAGGATAGCGGCACCTGGGAGAAGGTCCGCAAGATGGACGACCAGTGGGGCATCGCGTACAACGGCGCGCAGGACCCTCAGACGCACGCGGCCTCGGACCTGCACATCGCCCTGCGGCTCGGCCTCACCTCCTTCAAGCATGTGGGCGTGTTCCCCGAGCAGGCGCCCAACTGGGAGTTCATCTTCCGGGAAACGCAGCGGCTGGGCCGTATCTGCCAGGCGAACGGGATGGGTGCGCCGAAGGTGCTGAACCTGTTCGCGTACACGGGCGCCGCCTCGCTGGCCGCCAAGGCCGCGGGCGCCGACGTCACGCACCTCGACTCCGTGCGCCAGGTCGTCACCTGGGCGCGGGAGAACATGGAACGCAGCGGCCTGGACGGCGTGCGCTGGGTGGTGGAAGACGCCCTGAAGTTCGCCAAGCGCGAAGCCAAGCGGGGCAACCGCTACCAGGGCATCATCCTGGACCCGCCCGCCTATGGACACGGGCCGGACGGGGAGAAATGGAAACTGGACGAACTCCTGTTCGACCTCCTGAAGAACGTCGCGCAGATCCTTTCGCCGCGCGATTCTTTCCTGGTCCTGAACCTCTATTCGAACGGCTACTCCGCAATGCTGGGTGAGACGGCCGTCCGCGAAGCCTTCGGCCTCCGGCCGGAAGCCGGCTTCACGGCCGCCCCCGGCCACGACGGGGCCTTCCTCGCCCTCGAGAGCGGCGAACTCGCCCTCCGCGACGCCTTCGGCAAGGTCCTGCCGCTGAGCATCTTCGTCCGGCTGAAGCGATAGGCCGGTCAAATCCGTCTTCACGTGCGGGCACATACGCCCGCACGTTTTTATTTGTACAGGAAAAGCATTATCTTTGTAGATTCCTTATAAAGAGGAACTAAACTGCAATGCTTATGCGTGAACTTGTCGTCCATTGGCACGTCGATCCGGCCATCCTGCATATCGGAGCGTTCGAGCTCCGCTGGTATTCCCTCCTGTTCGTGAGCGGGTTCATCCTGGGCTGGTTCATCTTCAAGTGGTTCTTCCAGCGCGAAAAGATCGATACGAAGCTGCTGGACCCGCTGCTCTATACGCTGCTGATCTGCACCATCGTGGGCGCCCGCCTCGGGCACTGCCTGTTCTACCAGCCGGATTATTACCTGGGCAGCTGGCAGGGATTCTGGGAGATTTTTATGCCGTGGAAGGGCGGCCTCGCCAGCCACGGCGGCACCATCGCCCTGATTCTCGGGATGTGGTGGTTCGCGAACCACTACGGGAAGAAGCACGATTTCGACTTCGTGTGGCTGCTGGACCACCTGGCCATCGCCGTGGCCTTCGCCGGCGCCTTCATCCGCTTCGGCAACCTGTTCAACTCCGAGATCTACGGTGACGTGACCAGCCTGCCCTGGGGCTTCGTCTTCGAGCTCCGCGGCGAGACGGAACCCAAGCATCCGACGCAGCTCTACGAGGGTTTCACCTACCTCCTGCTGGGCTTCGCCCTCATCAGCCTGTACTGGAAACGGCTGGACAAGATGCTCCGCGGGCAGTTCATCGGCATTTTCCTCATCGTGTGCTTCGGCAGCCGTTTCCTCATCGAGTTCATTAAGGAACCGCAGGTGGCGTTCGAGCAGACGATGGTCCTGAACATGGGCCAGCTCCTGTCCATCCCGTTCATCCTGCTGGGCGTCTTCTTCCTCGTGTGGGCGTACAAGAAGCGGATTCCCGCCCGGGCGGTCCATCCGGAGGCGGTGAAGACGAAGAAAGAGGCGACGCACTACGCGAAACCGCTGTCTTAGATTTCTCGACTTCGCTCGAAATGACAGTTGGTTTGATTTTTGCAGTGAATTGCCTCCAACTTTAAGGATTATCAGTTAGTTAGTATATGTATTTGAAACGATTTGCCCTCCTCGCCGCAAGCGCCTTCCTGGCGGTTCCGGCGCTGGCGCAGTATCAGGACGCCGCTCCGCAGTCCGATGCGGAAAAGGTCGTCCTTTCGCTGGAGGACGCCCTGAAGATCGCCCTCAGCGAGAACACGTCCGTGAAGGTCGCCGATATGGAGATCGAGCGGCAGCAGTACGCCCGCAAGGGGTCGTACGCCGCCCTGCTTCCGCAGGTGAGCGCTTCCGGTATGTACAGCTACGCCCTCAAGAAACAGAAAGTCTACTTCGGCTCCGACAAGCAGGACGATGACGGAGAAGGCTCCTCGGGCGGTGGCGGCATGGCCGGTATGATGGCGTCCCTGATGAACCCCATCATGTACTACATCGAGCAGCTCTACGCCGGCACCGGCGTCCCGTTCGTCCCGTACGTGGACCCGAACCAGGGTCAGCAGGGCGGCGGCGGTTCCTCCGAGCCGATGGAGATGGGCCGTACCCACTCGGTCACCTTCGGCCTCAGCGCGCAGATGCCGGTGGTCAACTTCCAGCTCTGGGAGAGCCTCCGGCTCAGCGGCGACCAGGTGGAACTGGCCGTGGAGCAGGCGCGCGAGTCCCGCCTCGGGACGGTCGCGTCCGTCAAGCAGGCCTTTTACGGGATCCTCTTCGCGAAAGAGGCGTACAACGTGTACAATTCCGTCTATGAGAACGCGGTGGAGAACTTCCGCCTCACCGAGATGCGCTACAACGCGGCGAAGGCGTCCGAACTGGACCTGACCCGCGCGAAGTCCAACGTGGCGGCCGCCATCCCGAACCTGTACAACGCGGAGAACTCCGTGGAGCTGGCCCTGTGGCAGCTCAAGGCCGTGATGGGCGTGGACCTGGACCGGAACATCGACATCGCCGGCACTCTCGAGGAGTATGCCGGGCAGATGTTCAGCGACATCGCCGAGGGCGAGCGCGCCTCGCTGGACGGCAACTCGCAGCTCCGCCAGCTCGCGCAGCAGGCCGAGATGCTCTCCCGCCAGATCCGGATGCAGCAGTACGCCTACCTCCCGACCCTCGCGCTCACCTTCTCCTACTCCTACCTGACCCAGAGCGACATCTTCAACCTGAGCCAGTGGAAGTGGTTCCCGTCCTCGACCGTCGGCCTGAGCCTGTCGATCCCCATCTTCTCCGGCGGCCAGCGCTACCACGCCATCAAGCAGACGCGCGTCCAGGCCGACGAACTCGACCTCCAGCGCGAGAACGCCGAGCGCCAGCTCCGCATCGGCATCCGCCAGAGCCTCGGGACGATGGACACGGCGATGCGCACCTACGACGCTTCGAAGGAGGCCCTCGCCTCCGCGGAGAAGGCCTACGACATCGCCGTCAAGTCCTATCAGCTGGGCAAGAGCACCCTCACGGACCTCAACAACACGGAGCTGGTCCTGACCCAGTCCCGTCTCGCCGTCTCCCAGGCCATCTACAACTTCGTCATCGCGAAGGCCGGCCTGGAGCAGACCCTTGGTTACGATTTTAACGCGAATTGACATATGAACTGCAGAATCATCATTCCCGCGCTGGCCGCCCTGGCCGTAGCTTCCTGCGGCAGCAGGGGCGGTAACCAGCCGCAGCCGGGTCCCGGCGAACCCGGCGTCCAGGCCAACGTCACTCCCTCCGTCGAGGTGGTTTCCGCCACCGCCCGGGACGTCGCCCAGGAAAGCACCTACTCCTCCTCCGTGGAGGCCTACGCCACCAACAACATCATGCCCCAGACCGGCGCCCGCATCCGCAAGATCAACGTGG
>CAMNGM010000136.1 GCA_946538425.1 uncultured Bacteroidales bacterium
TTCTATGACCCGCAGGGCGTGGTGGGGGAGGCGGCGCTCCGCTACCTGGAGGCGCTGCGCGCCCTCGGTGACATCGTTCTGGCGACGGACAGCGATTTGCGTCCCGGCGAGGCGGAGAAACTTGCGCCGCTGGTGGTTTCCTATGAGGCGGCGCGCCACGGCGAGTACGATTTCGGCTCCTACAAGCGGGCGTTCCGGCAGGCGGATCTGTCGGGGTATGACGTGGTCTATCTGGTCAATGATTCGGTCGTGGGACCGCTTCGGCCGCTGGAACCGCATCTGCAGCGGATGGAGGCCTTGGGTACGGACGCCTTCGGGCTCGTGCTGAATCCTTCCCGGCACGGGCGGCATCTGCAGTCGTGGTTCATCGGCCTGAAACCGTCCGTTTTCCGCGCACCCTGGTTCGCCGGGTTCCTGGCCGGCGTGGAGGCGCTGGGCCGGAAGGAAGATGTATGCATCCGCTATGAAAACGGCCTTGCGCGGCTCCTGGAAGCGCATTCGGCCACCTATGCGGGCCTATGGGAACTGCGCGGGAAAGCCATCTACAATGCCGTGGGGCGCCTGTCCCGGCAGGGCTTTCCTTTCCTGAAGAAATCGGCTTTCACGCGGCACAGCGGCAGCCTGGGCCCGGCGGTCGCGCGGGCGCTTTCGCAGGCGGATCCCGCGATGGCCGCGGCCGTCGTCGCCGACTTGGACCGCCTGTATGGGGAAGCGTATCGGCGCACGTTCCTCACGGCCGGCCCCCTGCGCGCTTCCGGTCGTTATCTCCGCTATCTTTTCCGCAAGCTTACGGGTCGATGACCAGCAGGGCGAGGGTGTCCCGGTTCACGGGCGGCCCGGCCTTGAAGTAGACCATCACGGACCCGCCCTTCCGCGTGTGGATGGTAAGCCCGTGACCGTCCCGGTCGATGTCGAAGGAATAGAGTTCGTGGACCCGCTCGTCGTCCTCCCAGGCGACGGGCTCGATCTCGAAATAAGTATCGGGCGGCGAGACGTCGCACCACAGGTGGAAATCCTCTCCGCTCCGGCACTCGTTGTAGGCCGCCGGGTGGAGGTCGAAACGGGTTTCGGGCACGAGCCGGCTCTTGTCCACCCGCCAGCCGTCCTCCTCCAGGGCGGTCCCTTGCAGGTGGACCGTCACCCGGCAGGCCGTGTTGCGGTATACGTCAAAGTTTCCGGGGCCGTCGCCCAGGTAGAAGCGATAGGTCAGCGGTTCGCCCGCGCGGGTGTGCCAGGTGTCCGAATGGTAGGAGCCGCGGATCTCGAGGTAGGAGCAGACCTGGCCGTAGGGGCCTTCCCGGAACAGTTTTTCCGTTTCGTCGTCCGTGTCCAGCAGGTCCCCCTGCAGGTTCTCCGGGAGGTACAGGCTCACGGGGCCGCTCACGCCGGGGGACTGGTCGATGTTCAGCGCCTGCACCTGCCGCCCTTCCAGCGAGAATCCGCCCGAGAACACCTGGGTGGCCCCTTCCGCCCTGCTGTCCCGGAAGAGCGCGACCGACGACGGCCCGTTGCCGATATGCACGGACGTGACCTGGAAGGTGACGTCGCTGCGGAGCTCCGTCCGGTCCAGGACCAGGTCGATCCGGGCCATCGTCCGCACCAGCGGGATCCGGACCTCGGCCTCGCCCCCGCTCACATAGCCGTCCAGCCGGCCGCTCATCGGGATGCCCCGGCTGTATTCGTCGGGGTAGGCGAAATAGTACCGGTAGGACTCCACGGCCTCCCGCGAGAGCGTGGGCAGGGCATAGCCGACGTTGGCGGCGACGAAGATGTCGTAGGCGACGCCGGTCAGGAGGGTGGTCTTCAGGGGGATGCTCCCGTCCTGGACGGAGAACTGCCGGGCGGTGAGGTAACGCCGCTCCTCCAGCAGCCCTTCGGCGTTGTATATCAACAGATTGATATCGGAGACAAGCCGGTCGTCCGGCAGGGACGACCGGGTGGGCATCCCGCTTGACACGTCCAGGACGAGCGCGGTACCGGCGCGCCCGCTCTCCCGGTCCCAACTATTACATCCTATCACCAAGCTTAACAACAACAACAACACAGGCAGGATGCCGACTCTTTTCATCGCTTGTCTCCTCCATCAATCATCGGTAGTGTATGTCTTCCCATTCGCGGCCGTCCCAGTCCAGGACCTGGCTCTCCAGGCGGATGGAGCCCGCGGCGGCGGGAGTGTCCGGGTCGGTCGTGCCGGCCCGCGTCAGGGTTACGTCCATCCGGTACTGCACGTCGGCCTCCAGGCCGGGCAGGTCGATGGGATAGTAGTAGGTCGTGCCCCGGAGTTTCCCTTCGATGACGAGCCGGGTGACGGGGCGCCCGAATTCGCTCCCGTCGGAGGGGTTCGGGTAGCAGTAGAATGCGGCCGAGGGATAGATCCTCCCGCCCAGGGAGGCGGCGAGCGTCCGGAGGACGGACTCGGGGTGGGAGAGCGCCGCGGTCTCCGCCTCGTCCAGGCGGCCGGCGTTCAGCCACGAGGACGGCGGGTCCTCCGGGGCGAACGGCCGGCACTCCCGGGAGGCGTAGGTCAGGTACGCGCGTACCTCCTGCAACCTTTCCCCGGCGTAGGGGCGCTCGCTGAACTCGCAGGCGATGGAGCGGAGCGTGATCTTCGCGAGCATCGGCCGCACGGTGACCCGGCCCATCGACCCGGCCTCCGATTCGCCGTACAGCATCGGCGCGGCCGGATTCTCGTCCTCCAGCCGGAAAGGTAGGTCGGAGAGGGATCCGAGGCTGCGGACGCCGGTCCAGGCGTAAGCCTCCCCGGGGTAGTTGGACAGGATGACGACTTTCCGGGCGGCTGTCGACGATGTCCCGGTCACGCGGCCGCCACTTACCCCGTCCAGGTGCTGGTAGGCGTCCAGCCGGAACAGGGGCGCCTCCTGGAAAAAGAGCAGGTCCAACCCGCGGATGTTTGTAATTCCGCTTGCATTTATATATATTTGCGTTTTCCGTGCTGCGGGAACGGATTCCTCCGGCTGCATCAGGGGCGTACAGGCAAGAAACAAAAAGGCCGGGAGGTGCCAGAGCGCACCCCGTGTTGCCGCAGACCGGCGGCGCCCGTAGCGGGTAGAGACAGGTAGGGGAGTGTATTTCAGAATCCGGCCTTTTGACATGATCAGCACCATTGGTTGTTGGTGCAAAGCTACGCAGGATGGTGGACATCCCGGCTCGGAGAATCGGCGCTGACCTGAAACTTTTTTTGTTTTTTATTCACTTTAACTGTTTTTTATCCTCTGAGGATCGAAAAAAAACGGGCGTAAAAAATAATATGATGCACATTTTACGAACTTTACGGCACCTTTTCGACGGAAAGCGCGACTTGACCCCCTTCTTCACCCGCCAGGCGGAACTGCTGTGCCAGTGTTCCGACACCCTGGTCCGGATGCTCTCCGACGTGGATCCCGTCCAGTGGAATATGCTCCAGCGCGAGATCAAGGCCTGCGAGACACAGGGCGACGCGCTTCTGCAGGACTTCCGCGAGCAGCTCTCCGAGCGCTTGATGGGTTCCCTGAGCCGCACGGACCTGTCGACCATCGCGATGTCGATGGACGACAGCCTGGACGTCATCAAGGATGCCGCGAAGGCCGTGCAGATCTACAAGCCCCGCAAGATCGACCCTCAGCTGCAGGACCTCGCGCAGCTCATCCGCGGCGAGGCGCACGCCCTGCAGGAGCTCCTCCCCCTGATCTGGCACATCCGGGACAAGGCCACGGCCATCTCCCTCCTCTGCGACCGCGTGACCGAGATGGAACACGCCGCGGACGACGCCTACGAGGAATACATCGGCTACATCTTCGCCGAAGAACAGGATATGCGCGAAATGACCAAGTACAAGAACCTCGCGGAAACCCTCGAAAAAGCCACCGACTCCCAGAAACACGTCGCCGACTGCGTCCGCCTGATGGTGATGCGGTTCCTGCATGAATAGAGATTCTTTCGCTTCACGCTCGGAATGACAAGAAAAAACCCCGGCTCGTTCTGAGTCGGGGTTTTCTGTAGATGGAAGCGATTAACCGCCAAAATTATCGTAGAGGATGCTCTCGGGAGCGACGCCCAGGGAGTCGAGGAGTTCGTTCACGCACTTGACCATCATGGGCGGGC
>CAMNGM010000137.1 GCA_946538425.1 uncultured Bacteroidales bacterium
CGCGGCGCTTGACCGTCTGGTAACCCACGACGACCACTTCGTCGAGGAAGGTCGAGTCCACCTTCAGGACCACGTTGATGACGGTCTGTCCCGCGATGGGAACCGTCTGGTCACTCAGTCCGATGAAGGAGAACACCAGGTTCACCGCGTCTGCGGGCACGGTCAGCGAGTAGTCGCCGTCGATGCCGGTGATGGTGCCGACGGTCGTACCCTCGACAACCACACCCGCGCCGATGAGCGGCTCACCGGACTCGTCCGTCACCACGCCCGTGATGGTCGTCTGGGCGGACAGGGTCCAAGCCGAAACCAGGCCGAGAAGCGCAAGAGCGAGTTTCTTGACTGGATTTTTCATGAATGGTTGGTTTTTAAGTTGGTTATTGATGATTGAGTTAGAGTTTCTTGTACTCGCCGCCGGCGTTCTGCCCGGCGACGATGTCCTTCACCAGGTAATGGAGATACATCTCCAGGTTGGTGTAGCGGCCATTCTTGTCCAGGGTAATCAGGGACGCGTCGTTCTTCTCGGGATTGTCGGACTTGTTCAGGCCGAACTGATCCTCGAACCAGTCGGGCATGCCGTCCTGGTCGGAGTCCTTGATCTTTGCCTTTTGCTCGTCGGTAGCGGAATATACCGGCCAGTTGTTCTTCCATGTATCGTCCTTGACGTCGGTCTGGGTGTCGATGAGGCCCTTCGTGGAACGGTCGCTGGCCGCCGTGTTGCTGCCCTGGTAGGTAAACGTGCCCTCCTTCGTCTCTTTGGCGATCCGGGCATCGATATTGTCGCGGGCGAAACTGGCCCCCGCATAGTTCAGGACCGGATCCAGGCAGGCCGCCCCGGTATGGACGCTCTGGTAGGTGTCCGTGGCATACCGTTTCGTCTCCTTGATCTTCGCCGCGTCGCCTTCGCTGATGTAGACGGAAACGGGCGAGCTCTTGCCGGCCTTCCAGTTGTCGGCGGTGAGGGCGTCTCTCCCGTGCATCACATTGCCGTACATATAGAAGTGGCCGGGCAGGATCGTGCCGCCGCAGTTGCTGCAGGTAGTCGTGGGCTGCAGGAACCAGATGTGGTTGGAGGGCGTCACGGGACCGGGCTTGTAGTAGTTGTTGAAGAAGTTGTACTTCCGGTGGTCGGAACCGTTGTTTTGGGAACTCTCGCCGCCGTAGCAGGTATTCCCCTTCCAATTGTACACGACGTTGTTGAAGATGGACACTGGACCCTTCTGGTGCGACACATAGTCGTGGTCGATGCGGGGGTTCCGGCTGTCGTGGTGCGCCAGCAGGTTGTGGTGGTAGGTCGCGTTGGTGCCGCCCCAGATACCACCGTAGCCGTGGGAACCCTTGTCGTGGATGGAGTTGCGGAGGCTCTCCGAAACGATGTTCCACTGGAAGGTGAAATCCTTCATCCCGTAGAAGGAGGCGCACTCGTCGGTGCACCAGCTCACGGAACAGTGGTCGATGATGATCTTCTCGAAGGAATCGCAGTACTTGTCCATCACCTGCATCGCGTCGTCCTCGGTCTTCTTCTCGTCGCCCATCCGGCAGCGGATGAACCGCACGATCACGTTGCTGGCGTGGATCCGGAACGTGTAGTTCTTCAGGCAGATCCCGTCGCCGGGGGCCGTCTGCCCCGCGATGGTGAGGTCGCCTTTCTTGATCTGGAGCTGCTTCTGCAGGGCGATGGTGCCGGCCACGTCGAAGACGATGGTCAGCGGCCGCTCGGCATTCTCGATGCCGTAGCGGAGCGTGCCCTGCGTATTGTTGTCCTCCAGGGACGTCACGTGGTAGATCTTGCCGCCGCGGCCGCCGGTGGCGTACATACCGCCGCCCTCGGCGCCCGGGAAGGCGCGGGCGACGCCGTCCTCCTCCGCCGCAGGGATGGAGAAATCGGCATAGTACTGGTCCGTGGGGGTAGGCGTCGGGCCCACGGGGTCCTCCGTGCCTTCGGTGCGGGCGTCTACCCAACTCACGGAGGAGGCGCCGCCGGCGTTGACCGCCTTCACGCCGAACCTGTAATCGGTCGCCTTGGTGAGGTTCTTCACGTCGACATTGCGCGTTTTGGCCGTGGCGCCGTCCACCTTGACACCATCTTTCTGGAGTTCCCAGTCATAGGAAGCCGCGCCCTCGACCGCGTCCCACTGGAACTGCAGGCTGGTTTCCGTCGCTTTGTGCAGTTTCACGTTCACCGGGGCGGAAGGGGCCTTGGGGGTTTCGGGCGTGACGACCGGATCCTCCTTCCCGCCGCAGGCGGCCAGAAGCAGGGAGGCCAAGGCCAACAAAGTCAGTTCTTTTCTCATAACTTTTCGTATTCGAGCGACGCCCAGATGAAGGGACCGACGCCCTTCGGGTCATTCTCGATGATCTTTTCGTGGATGTAGTAGTCGAAGGTGCCGCTGCGGTTCTCCTTGCCGCCGAGGCCGGCGACGGCGCAGCAGTCGGTGAGGTTCAGGGTGCCGTCGGCATCCTCGCGGATGAACTTTTTCACGAGGGCCTCGTAGAGGGCCTTCGGGTCGACGGACGCGGGCACCGCGTAGCCTTCGCGGGCGGACCGTAGATAGGCATAAGTGAACATCGCGGAGCAGGTGGCTTCCAGGTAGTTCCCTTCCCGGCCCGGGCTGTCCAGGACCTGGTACCACATCCCGGTCTGGGGATCCGCATACTTCGGGAGCGTGGCGAGGATGCCCTCCAGGATGCCCTGCAGCTCCGCCTTGCCGGGATGGTTCTCCGGGAAGAACGGCAGGACCTCGACGAGGGCCATCGTGTACCAGCCGAGGGCGCGGCCCCAGCAATGGGCGGACTGGCCGGTCACGGGATCGGCCCAGAACATCTGCTTCGACTCGTCCCAGGCGTGGCGGTACAGGCCGGTCGCCGGGTCGTAGGTCTTTTCCGCCGCTACCTTGAACTGGGTGACGACATCGTCGAAGATGGCGTCCTCGTGGGTGATGTTGGCATACACCGCATAGAAAGGCTCGGCCATATAGAGGCCGTCCAGCCACACCTGGTAGGGATAGGTCTGCTTGTGCCAGAAGGCGCCGGCTTCGGTGCGCGGCTGGCCTTCCAGCTGCTCTCGGGCCGTCTCGATGGCACGGGCGTACCGGATGTCCGGGGTCTCCTGATACAGGCCGATCAGCGTCCGGGCCGGGCAGATGTGGTCCAGATTGTACTTCTGAAGGTCATACTTCCCGCCGACGTTTCCGTTCTCGTCCAGGACCCCGTCATACCAGGCGCGCACATACGCGTCGAATTCGGGAATGTCGTAGGTACGGGAAACGGCCAGGAAGCTGCGCAGCTCCAGGCCGGTGGTGTAGTTCCACTTGTAGTTCCCTTCCTGGCCGTCCAGGAAGGTGGCCTCCGGGGCGCGCTTGATTTCCGAGCGGACCATCCGGACGGACATCGGCCCCGTTTTCAGGTCCGTTTTCGGGGCGCAGGCCGCCAGCAGGCAGCCCAGCGCGATGTAGGCGATCCTTTTCATCTACCGGTTGTCAAAAGGGTTCCAGCGGATGCCGTCCTGCGCCTGGTACATCACTTTCTCGAAGGTGTACTCGGCGGCCTGCTTCGCGCTCAGGGTATGCGCCCATTTCACGCGCGGGCCCTTCGCGCCGGGGCCGGCATTCTGATATTCAGCGTAATAGGAGTTCTTCTTGGTGTTGGGCTTGCCTTCCTTCTCCCAGTCGTGCCAGCCATCCGCGACGATGTGCGGGCCCAGTTCGCAGCCGATGAACACGGTCTTCGCATAAGCGCCCCAGGGACGGCCCAGGTAGCACTTGTCGATGCCCGGATCGGCCGTGAGCCTGCAGTTCTTGAACACGTAGCCGTACTTCTGACCCTGAAGCGTGGAAGCGGCGGTCACGTAGCTGTTCTTCTTCGAGTGGATGTGGCAGTTCTCGAAGTAGGCGATGCTGGTGCCGAAGATGAAGTCCGTCGTGCCCTCGATGTAGCAGTCCAGGAAATAATTGCGCTTGATGCCGCCTTCCTTGCCGAAACGCCCGTAGGTGTAGAGGGTGTCCTGGTTGCCGATGAAACGGCAGCGGTGGAAGAACAGGAAGTCGCCGTCGGTGAACACCGCCACGGCCTGGC
>CAMNGM010000138.1 GCA_946538425.1 uncultured Bacteroidales bacterium
TCCTCCGGATGATCGACGACGCGGCCGCGATGGGCCTCGAGATGTTCGTCCTGGATGACGGCTGGTTCGCGAAGGACTACCCCCGGAACGGGGACAACGCCGGCCTCGGCGACTGGGAGGTGAATACGGCCAAGATTCCGGAAGGCATCGACTATGTGGCCTCCTACGCCCATCAGAAGGGCCTCAAGTTCGGTATCTGGATCGAGCCCGAGATGGTCAATCCCCAGAGCAACCTTGCCCACAGGCATCCCGAATGGGTGGTCCAGAGCCCCGGCCGCGAGATCTACCAGAGCCGGAACCAGTGGGTGCTGGACCTGAGCAATCCGGCGGTCCAGGACTTCGTGTACGGCATCTTCGACAGGACGATGCAGCTGGCCCCGAACATCGACTACATCAAGTGGGACTGCAACCGCACGGTGGCCGATTTCGGCAGCACGTATCTGGGAAGCGAGCAGGACCGTTTCTTCGTGGAATACGCGCAGGGCATCTACAACGTGATGCGCCGCCTCCGCGCGAAGTATCCCGACACCATCGTCCAGTGCTGTTCCTCCGGTGGCGGGCGAGTGGATTACGGCGCCCTGAAATATTTCAACGAGATCTGGACCAGCGACAACACGGACGCTTTCACCCGCGCCTACATCCAGTACGCGACGAACCTGATCTATCCCGCCTGCGTGATGGCCTCCCACGTGTCGGCCGTCCCGAACCACCAGACCGGCAACGTCACGCCGCTCAAGTTCCGCTTCGACATCGCCTGCTCCGGCCGGCTGGGGATGGAACTCCAGCCGAAGAACCTGACGGAAGGGGAGCGCGCCCTCGCGGACCGCTGCATCCGTTCCTACAAGCAGTACCGCGACCTCGTCTTCACGGGCGACGTGTACCGCCTTGCCTCACCGTATGACGGAGATTATTACGCGCTGATGTATGTGTCGCAAGACCGGCGCCGGGCGGTGGTGTTCACCTACTGCCTGAAGTACCAGAACCGGGCGGTCGGGGCTCATCCGTTCCGGCTGGACGGCCTGGATCCCTCCCGCAAATACAAGGTGACGGAACTGAATGTGAACCGTTCCTCCTGGTGGGGATCCGGCAAAGTCCACGCCGGTGACTTCCTGATGAACGGCGGGTTCAACCCCGTGCTCCTCAAGACCTTCGACAGCGGCGTCTTTTATCTGGAAGCGGATTAGGTGTACAAGCCTCCGTTGACTGAGATGCACTCGCCCGTTACGTAAGAAGCTTCGGGCGACGCGAGGAAGGCCACCACGGCCGCCACTTCTTCCGGTCGTCCGAAACGGGCGGCCGGAATGTCTTTCTTGAGGGTGGCCTCGTCCAGGCCGTCGGTCATGTCGGTCGTGATGAAACCGGGTGCGACGGCGTTCACCGTCACCTTTTTCCGCGCGACCTCCTGGGCGAGCGCCTTGGTGGCGGCGATGAGGCCGCCCTTGGCCGCGGCGTAGTTCGCCTGGCCGGGCAGGCCCTTGATGCCGGAGAGCGACGCGATGTTCACGATCCGGCCGTACTTATGCAGCAGCATCGCCTGCAGGACGGTCCGGGTGACGTGGAAGAAACTGTTCAGGTTGGTGTTCACAACCTTCTGCCACTCATCGGGTTCCATCCAGATCATCAGGTTGTCCTTGCGGATGCCGGCATTGTTCACCAGGACCTCCACATACTCCTCGGGATGGGCCGCCTGCCAGCCTTCGATGGCCGAGCGGACCGCCTCCGGGTCGCCCACGTCGAAGCGGATGAGTTCGCCCTGGCCGCCGATGGCGTCCAAGGTTTCCCGGGCTGCCGCCTCGTTCGAGACGTAGTTGATCAGGACGTGATAGCCCATCCGGGCGAGGGCGAGGGTGACGGCGCGGCCGATTCCGCGGCTGCCGCCGGTGACGAGAGCGGTTTTCATCTTTCGAGGATTTGGTTCAAGGTGGATTCGCCGAGGATTTCCCGGCAAGTGGTCAAGGCGGTTTCGGCGACGCCCAGGACGCCGTGCAGGCCGCAGTTCTGGCCGGTCAGGTACAGGCCCGGGACCGGTGTCCGGGGATGGACATAGCAGGCGGCATCCTTCTTCCGGATGCCGAACGCGCTGCCGCCGGGCGTGCCGGTGTAACGCTCCCAGGTCGCGGGCGTGCTGGTCCAGTATTTCTCGACGGCGGGTTCCAGGCCGGGGACCTGCCGGATCAGGCTTTCGGCGAAGGCGGTCCGGTCGGGGACCTCTTCTTCGCAGAAGGCGAGCAGGTCCGCGCTCCGGGCGAAACCCTGGCTGTCCGGATTTCCGTAATGGAGCATCACGTCGTCGTTATAAGTCGTGCACCAGGGCTTGTAAACCAGCGTTTCCGGGCGTAATTTGCAGTAAACCGTAAAGATGCCGGGTCCGTCTTCCAGGACTTCCAGCCGGTGCAGGTAAGCCGGTCGGACATGCCCCTTGAAAAGGGCGAAAGTCTGCCGGGGATGGATGTCGGAGACGATGGTTCCCGCATAGGAACTCCCGTCCTTGCATCTGACAAGACCCGGTTCGATGGCGGTCACTTCGCAGTGGCAGCGGATGGTCCCGTTGATCTGCGCGGCGAGCGCCTGAACCAGCAAATCCCCCGCAGGAAGCCGCCAGGAACCCCTCTTGTAAGGCTCCATCACGTGGGCATACTCCTCCTTGGTCGCATCCGGACCGGAGAGCCGGAGGGCGTTTCCCAGCGGATAGGAGAGCTCGGAAAGGCGGTGCGGAACACCGTCCAGGACGATTTCATCGGTTTCGGCCACCTGCTCCCAGGGAAGGTCCATCAGGCCGAGCGGACGGAAGATCCGCTCCAGAGGACCGCCTTCCTCCAGGCCCGCGACGGAATGGAAACCGGTGTCGAACCGGAGCCCTTCGCGGGTGAAAGTCTGGAGACAGCCACCGGGCTGTGCCGCTTTCTCCAGGATGGTGACGTGATACCCCGCCCGGGACAGGATCGCGCCCGAGAGAAGGCCGCCGAGGCCGGATCCGATGATGACGGCCTCAGACATTCCGGATCACGAGGGTGGAGTTCGTCCCGCCGAAGCCGAAGGAGTTGGAAAGGAACGTGTCGAACGGGTGTTCGATGGTCTCCGCCGGAATCCAGAGCCGGGCGGAATCCTCGTCGGGATGCTCGAAATTGATGTTTCCGGCGATGAATCCGTTCTTCATCATCAGGAGGGAATAGACGATTTCGCTGGCGCCGGCCATCCACATTTCGTGGCCGGTCTGGCTCTTGGTGGACGTGACCGGGACGGTGCGTTCGCCGAACACGCGGGCGATGGCCTTGGCTTCGTTCGCGTCTCCGACGTGCGTGGACGTGGCGTGCGCATTGACATAACCGATCTCGCGGAGGTCGATGCCTGCGCGGCGGATGGCCATCTCCAGGGAACGGGCGGGACCGTCCACGTTGGGGGTGGAGATGTGGTCGCCGTTCGCGGAGAAGCCGTAGCCGAGGACCTCGGCGAGGATGGGCGCGCCGCGGCGGACGGCCGATTCGTAGCTCTCGAGGATGACGGTCGCCGCGCCGCCGCCCGGCACGAGGCCGTCGCGGTCGCGGTCGAACGGCCGGCTGGCCTTCTCCGGCGCGTCCTCCCGGACGGAGAACGCGGAAATGCCGTCGAATGAGCCGGTTGCGGCGGGATTGACCTCCTGCGCGCCACCGCAGACGACCATTTCCTGCAGGCCGTTCTGGATGAGCAGGGCGCCCAGGCCGATGGCGTGCGACCCGCTGGCGCAGGCGCCGGAAACGGTCAGGTTGATGCCCTTGAGGTGGAAGATCACCCCGAGGTTCATCGTCACCGTGGAGTTCATCGACTGGAAGATGGCGCCGGAACCGCACAGCATCGTATCCTTCTTCTCCACGATCTTGGCGATGGACTTGTACACGGCATCCGCAGTGCTGTCGTTGCCGTACAAGAGCCCGACTTCATGGCTGTCCAGGTAGTCCTGGTCGATGCCCGCGTGCTTCAGGGCGTCCCGCGTGG
>CAMNGM010000139.1 GCA_946538425.1 uncultured Bacteroidales bacterium
ATCTCCCGCTCGCGGATGGTGGTCCGGATCTCATAGAGCTTGTCCGAGGCCGTATCCTTGATCTCGCCGTACTTGTCCAGGATGCCGTCGATGCGGCGCTGCACCTCCGGGAAGCCCGGGAAGCCCGACGAGAGCTGCTTCAGGGCGGGATAGATGCCGTCCTTGATGCCGCGGAAGAAGTTCGTGACCTTGCGCAGGGTGTCCAGCATCGTCCGCAGCCGTCCCAGAGACAGCAGGTCGATGGAAGCGTTCTTACCGATGGGTTCCAGGAAATGGAGACAGTCGATGTAGCCGCTCGTGGGGAAGCTTTCCTCGAACATCAGGATGAGGCGCATCTCGTCCGTGAGCTGGAGACGCTTCCGGATGACGGAAGGGTCGGTGCTCAGCTCCTCGTTCTCCACGCGCTCGGCGGCGTAATCCGTCGAGCAGCGGTCCGCAATGAGGGTCCGGACCCGGTCGAAACCGAGCTTGCTTTCCAGTCGTCTGACCGCCTCTTCCATCGCTTACTCCTCCTTGTCCTTATCCTTGTTTTCCGGCGACATCGCCGTGCCCAGGAGCTCGCGGAGTTCCTGGATCGTTTCCACTTCCTTCGCCTCGCCGTTGCGGACGAAGCGCACGCCGCCGCTCTCCTCGGACACCACGATCACGTCCGCGTCCGTGTCTTCCGACAGGCCGATGGCCGCGCGGTGGCGCATCCCGTAATGGGCCGGGATGTCCGTGCGGTTGGTCATCGGCAGCTGGCAGCGCGCCGCGGCGATCCGGTTGCCGACGATGATCATCGCGCCGTCGTGCAGCGGGGAATTCTTGAAGAAGATGTTCATGATGAGCCGGCGGTTGATCTCCGCGTCGAAGCGGTCGCCGGAGTCCATGAACTCGTCCATCGAAGACTTGTGCTGGATGACGATGAGGGCGCCGGTCTTCTCCGCCGACATCGCCCGCACGGCTTCCGCCAGCTCCTCCACGCTCCGGCTCCCGAGCCGCTCCTCCTTGATGCCGAGCAGGCGGTTGAACAGGTCGCCGGTGCGGCGGGAGATGCCCGTCTGCATCGCCACGCGGTTCAGCAGGTGGCGGATTTCCGGCTGGAAGATGATGATGATCGCGAGCACGCCCACGTCCAGCAGGGCGTTCAGCAGCACCGTCATCATCCGCATGTTCAGGGCCGAGGCGATGGCCTCCGCCACGAGCAGCAGGGACAGCACCAGCACGATGTTCAGCACCGTGGAGTCGCCCCGGATGCTTCGCACCAGGAGATAGATCAGCAGCGCGACCATCCCGATGTCCAGGACGTCCGCCCAGCCGAACTGCAGGAATCCGAATATGCCCAGCAACTTCGTCATACGGGACAAAGTTACGAAAAGATTTCGTACCTTTGACAACTTTAATGAACGGAGACGGCAATGGGCTTCAGCGTTTTGAAATTCGGAGGATCGTCGGTCGCGGACGCGACCAATATGTCCCGCGTGCTGGATATCGTGGGCGATGCGCTGGACGGCGGCCGGGTGGTCCTCGTGAGTTCGGCCATCAGCGGCTGCACCGACGGGCTGCTCGCCTGCGCGGACGGGGACCGGGAGCGCGAGGCGGAGCTGATGGACCGGCACCTGGCCATCGTGCGGCGCCTGTTCACGGGCGCCGAGCAGGCCGAGGCCGCCGCGGAAGTGATGCGCCTGTTCGCGGCGATGGAAGCCGCCCCGGCGGAGGAGAAAGTCACCTTCGGCGAGCTGCTCTCCACGCGCATCCTCGCCCGGAAACTCGAATGCGAGCGCATCCGCGCCCACTGGGTCGATTCCCGGGAACTCGTCGTGAAGGACGACCTGCCGGAGACCTACCGGCGGATCCGGGCGGCCGTCGCCGCCACGGATGCCCCGGTCGTCGTGGCGCCGGGCTTCATCTGCTGCGACTCCTCCGGGCGGACCTGCACGCTGGGACGCGGCGGCTCGGACTACAGCGCCGCCCTGTACGCGGCCGCCCTCGCGGCCGATTCCCTCCAGATCTGGACCGACGTGCCGGGCATCATGACGGCGAACCCCAAGCAAGTCCCCGCCGCCCGCACCATCCCCGGGATGTCCTACCGCGCCGCCCTGGAAATGGCGGAGCACGGCGCCAAGGTGCTGTACGCGCCCACCGTCGCCCCGGCGATGGAAGCGGGCATCGACATCGAGATCCGAAACACCTTCGCCCCCGCCGGGCGGTTCACCCGCATCTGCGCGCAGGCGGACGCTTCGCCGTGGATCGGCGTCGCCTCCCAGGGCGGAGAAATCTGCCTCGTAGGCACGGAGGAGGCCGATTTTGCCGATGCCACGGACACCGTCCGCGAAACGCTCCGAACCGCGGGCATCGCCCCGCTGGACGTCCGCGTGGACGGCTTGAACCTGCTCGTCCGCGTCCGGGAAGCCATCGAACTCCCCGCCCTGCAGGCCCTGCACCGGGCCTTCTTCGAAACCCGGCCGCTGCGGGAGGTGAACCTGTTCATCGCCGGCTTCGGCGCCGTGGGGAAGGCGCTGGTGAAGATGGTCGGCCGGACCGCCGCGACGGTGGCGGAGCGCACCGGCAAGACGCTCCGGGTCGCCGGCCTCGGCGACAGCCGCCGCTGGCGCATCGACCTCGGAGGCGTCGACTCCCTGGACGGCGCCGTCGCGGGCGACTTTGTGGACGCGGTCCTCGACCTGGCCCCCAAAGGCTCCGTCTTCGTGGACTGCACCGACAGCGAAACCCTGTACAAGCGCTACCCGGACCTGTTCCGGGCGGGCCTCCATATCGTCTCCTCCAACCGACGCTCCTTCGCCGTCCCGTATGTCGAATACGCCGCCCTGCAGGCCGCGGCCCGCGAGAACGGCTGTTTCTTCCGCTACGAGACCACCGTCGGCGCGGCGCTCCCGATGCTGGAATCCCTCGCCATCGGCGCGAACAGCTGCGACGAGATCCTGTCCATCGAGGCGGTCGTCTCCTGCACCCTGAACCAGATCCTCAGCGCCTACGGGGAAGGGCCCACGTTCGCATCGCTCGTGAAGGCGGCGCAGGAAGCCGGGCTCACCGAGCCCGACCCGCGCCTGGACCTCGGCGGCCGCGACGCGCTCCGCAAGCTCCTCATCCTCGCCCGCGAGGCCGGGGTGCAGCTGGAAGAGCAGGACGTGGCCATCGAACCGATCATCCCCGCCTCGCTCTTCGGCGTGCCGCTGGACGCGTTCTACCAGGGCCTCGAGGAGCTGGAGCCGGTATTTGCCCAGGCGCAGCGCGACGCGCTCGCCACCGGCCGTCGCCGCCGCTTCGTCGCCTTCCTCGAAAAGATTCCGGCGGGGGAAACTGTCATTTCGACCAAGGCTGGCGCCCCCTCTGTCATTTCGACCAAGGCCGACAGGCCGCGTGGAGAAATCTCCCCGCTGGGCTACCGCGCCGGCATCCGCGTCGTGGAAGTGCCTGAGACTCACCCGGCCTACTACCTCCGCGGCACCGAGAACGCCATCCTCATCCGCAGCGCGTTCCACCCCACGCCCATCGTCATCCAGGGACCCGGCGAGGGGGCCCGTCAAGCGGCCGCCAGCCTGCTGAACGATATTTTGAGATAATAATTAAGATATTTTATTATCTTTGCAACAGTTAGTATTGTAGAACGAATTTAATAACTCAGAACGTATGAAAGTTGCAGTCGTGGGAGCGACCGGCCTGGTCGGCTCCAAAATGTTGCAAGTGCTGGAGGAGCGTCACTTCCCCGTGACCGAACTCCTGCCCGTCGCCTCTTCCCGCTCCTGGGGAAAGAAAGTCACCTTCCAAGGCCGTGAGTGGACGGTCATCGGCGCCGACGAGGCCATCGCCAAACGTCCCGCCGTCGCGATCTTCAGCGCGGGCGGTTCCGCTTCCGGCGAACTGGCCCCGAAGTTCGCGGCCGTGGGCTGCCGCGTCGTGGACAATTCCTCCTACTGGCGCATGGACCCGACCAAGAAGCTCGT
>CAMNGM010000140.1 GCA_946538425.1 uncultured Bacteroidales bacterium
TTAACGGGAAACCCGGCCGGAACCGCCGCCGGCGATGAGACCTTCGACCTCGGCGACGGTGACGCGGTTGTAGTCGCCGATGATGGTGTGCTTGAGGCAGGAGGCCGCCGCCGCAAACTCGATGGCCTGCTGGTCCGTGTCGTAGGCGAGGAGACCGTACAGGAGACCGCCCATGAAGGAGTCGCCGCCGCCCACGCGGTCGACGATGTGGGTGATGTCGTACCGGCGGCTCTGCCAGAGGGTCTTGCCGTCATAGAGGACGCCGCCCCAGGTGTTGTGGTTCGCGTTGATGGAGCCGCGGAGAGTCACCGCGACCTTCTTGCAGCGCGGGAAGCGCTCCATCAGCTGGCGGCAGACGCTCTCGAAACGGGTCTGGTCGATCTCGCCGCCCGTCTTCTCGGCGTCGAAGCCCTCGGGCTTGATGCCGAACTCCTTCTCCGCGTCCTCCTCGTTGCCGAGGATGAGGTCGCAGCCTTCCACGAGGGCTGGCATCACCTCGGAAGCGGACTTGCCGTACTTCCACAGCTTCTTGCGGTAATTGAGGTCGCAGGAGACCTTCACGCCCATCTCGTTGGCGACCTTGATGGCCTCCAGGCAGGCGTCGGCCGCGCCCTGGCTCAGCGCCGGGGTGATGCCGGTCCAGTGGAACCAGTCGGCCCCCTCGAGGACCTTGTGCCAGTCCACCATACCGGGCTGGATCTCGGAAATCGCGGAATGGGCCCGGTCATAGACGACCTTGGAACCCCGCGCGACGGCGCCGGTCTCCAGGTAATAGATGCCCACGCGGTCACCGCCGTAGACGATGCCGTCGGTGCCGACGCCGAAGCCGCGGAGCTCCGCGATGCACATCTCGGCGATGTCGTTCTTGGGAAGACGGGTGACGAACTGGGTGTCGATGCCGTAATTGGCCAGGGAGACGGCCACGTTGGCCTCGCCGCCGCCGAAGGTGGCGTCGAACTGATGGGCCTGCGAGAAGCGCAGGTAACCGGGGGTGGAGAGGCGAAGCATCACCTCGCCGAAGGTAACTACTTTAGGCATATCAAGGTTGTGATTGTTGTTTGTTTCTGGAAGAAGAATCCCGCACTTTCAGTTCCATCGGCACCACGACGGTTCCCTCCTCGCCGGCGAGAAAAGCCTGGGCGGCCTGCCGGCCCATTTCGAAGGGATTCAGGGCGAGGGAACTCATCGACGGGGTCATCAGGGCGGTGAAAGCCTCGTTGGCCGTGCCCACGATGCCGAAGTCCTCCGGGATGCGGAGGCCCCGGGAGCGGGCGGCCCCGATGGCGCCGAGGGCGGAGAAGTCGCCGGCGCTGTAGAGGGCGTCGCAGCCCGCGGCGATGGCCTTCAGGCCCGCCTCGAAGCCGGTTTCCCGGACGATGGTATCGTAATGGACAAGGGATTCGTCCACGGGGAGACCGCTATCCCGGAGCGCCTGGCGGTATCCTTCCAACCGGGCCGCATACGCCTCGGAGTTCATATACCCCGCAAGCGTGCCGATGCGCCGGTATCCCTGCTCCACCAGATGCTTCGTAGCGGCATAGGCCCCTTCGAAGTTGTTGCTGACGACCTTCGCGCCGGACAGCTCGCTGAAGACGCGGTCGAACTGCACGAGCGGGATCCGGTCGCCAAGCACTTCCCGGATATGGTCCCCGTTTTCCGAGCCGATGGCGTGGGACATCAACACCCCCGCCACCTGGTTGTTCCGGAGCGTGCGGAGCGCCTTCACCTCCGCATCGAACCGCTCGTGCGTCTGGCAGATCAGCACGCAGTAACCGGCCGCTTCCAGGATGGATTCGGCCCCGCCGATGACGTTGGAGAAGAAGTTGCGGTGGATGCGCGGGACGATGATGCCGACGATGTCGGAGCGCCCTTTCCGGAGATTCGACGCGACGATATTGCGTTCATAGCCCATTTCCGCCGCCATCTTCTCGACGGCGAGGCGGGTTTCCTCCTTCACGCGCGGGCTGCCGGAAAGCGCCCGCGAAACCGTGGACGGCGTCACCCCGAGGGCGGCGGCTATGTCGGAGATCGTCACCATTGCGGTGCAAAGATAGAGAAGATTCCGGAATAATACAAACGTTTGTACAAACTTTCCGAAAAAAGCCCGGCGGACGGCCGGGCTACAATCAGACTAGTCGAAAATCTCGGCCAGCTTGGCCTCGAGGGCCTCGCCGCGGAGGCAGCGGGCGACAACGGTTCCTTCCGGATCGATCAGCAGGTTGTCCGGGATGGAATTGACGTTGTACACGTCGGAGGCGACAGTCTGCCAGTACTTGAGGTCGGAGAGGTGGATCCAGGGCATCTCCCATTCCTTGATGGCTTCCACCCAAGGCTCCTTCTCGCGGTCGAAGGACAGGCCGACGACCTCGAAGCCCTTGGCGTGATACTTCTTGTAGGCGTTGACCACGTTGGGCATCTCGGCCTTGCACGGACCGCACCAGGAGGCCCAGAAATCGACGAGGACCCACTTGCCCTGGCCCACGTACTCGCTCAGCTTGTGCATCTTGCCATCGGCGTCAGGCTCCTCCAGGTCGATGAACTTCTGACCGATGACGGCCTGCTTCTTCGCCTCGGCTTCCTGCTGCCGGGCGACGGATTCGTCGATCTTGCGCTTGAGGTCCTGCACATACGGATGCTTGGCGAACGCCGCATCCGAAGCGACCAGTTCGTTGAACTTGTCCGGACCGGCGAGGGAGCGGACATTGCGGATGAAGGCGACCGGAACCAGGTTGTCCTCGTTCTCCTCGACGATGCCGAGGTAGCAGTCGCGGAGCTTTTCGATCCAGGCGTCGTACTCCTTTTCCTTGGCGTCCATCTCCTCTTCGGAGAGGGTCATCAGCCCTTCCATAAAGGCGTTGTACTCCTGCATCAGGGCATCGGTCTTGGCATCGCATTCGGCGAGCTTGTTGTTGAGGTCGGAACCCTGGAGGGTCTTGTCGGCATAGTTGACCTGGATGGCCTTGCCGTCATTGAAGAGCGGATAGCTCCAGTCGGAGGCTTCGGTGGTGAGGTTCAGGTAGGCATCCTTCGGAGCCTTGCCCTGGAAGGCGAAAGCGCCGTTCGCGACGACGGCCGTGTCGATGGCCTCGCCGGTGATCTGGTCCACCAGGAGCACCTGGGCGCCGTCTTCCAGGCCGGTGCCGCTGATGGCATATTTCTTCACATCACTTTCGTTGCAAGCCAGCACGGCCGCCGCGGCCACCGCCAGCAAAAGAGCAGATATCTTTTTCATTTCTTAAAATTTTGGCAAAAATACGAATTTTCCACAAATTCCGTCAACCTGCCGGGTGATAATGCCTGTGGAGTCAGCCAGCGGCTTTGTGCTGACGGTCGAATAAAGTTTATACAAACGTTTGTATTTTTCCGGATTCTTCCCTATCTTTGCGGTCGAAACGGAAAAACCAAACAAATCAAGATATGACAAACCTCTTTTCCCTCGAAGGCAAGAACGCCTGGATCACCGGCGCTTCTTACGGAATCGGTTTCAACATCGCCAAGGCTTTTGTCGAGGCGGGCATCCAGAACATCATCTTCAACGACATCAACGAGGCCGCGCTGGAGCGGGGCCTGAACAATTATAAGGAAGCGGGCATCACGAACGTGCACGGGTACGTGTGCGACGTGACCAAGGAGGACGATGTCAAGGCCCTCGTGGAGAAGATCCACGCCGAGGTGGGCCAGATCGACATCCTCGTCAACAACGCCGGCATCATCAAGCGCATCCCGATGCACGAGATGAAGCGCTCCGAGTTCCAGGCCGTCATCGACGTGGACCTCGTCGCCCCGTTCATCGTCGCTTCCGCCGTGCTCCCCGAGATGATGGAGCGCCGCGAGGGCAAGATCATCAACATCTGCTCGATGATGTCCGAGCTCGGCCGCGAGACCGTGAGCGCCTACGCCGCCGCGAAGGGCG
>CAMNGM010000141.1 GCA_946538425.1 uncultured Bacteroidales bacterium
GCGGGCCGTACATCTTGCACAGGCCGGCGAGGATGTCGCAGATGCCCGGGACGATCACCAGGATCGTGGGCTTGATCACCGGGAGCTTGCCGATGGTGGCCTTCATATCCTCGCAGGTATGCATCAGGTTGCCGGTATAGAAGCAGCCCATCAGGCCGGCAATGGCGCCGAACACGTGGCTCAGGGGCAGGAGGGCGATGTAGCGGTGCACGCCGATCACCTTGCCCGGCTTGAAGATGGCGTTGTAGGAGCCGCGCATGAAGGCGCGGTGGCTCAGGACGGCGCCCTTCGGGGTGCCGGTCGTGCCGCCGGTGAAGAAGATGGCGGCGGGCTGGTCCGGGTCCACGACCGTAGCGGGAACGCCTTCCTCGGCGATGGAGGAAGCCGGCAGGACCTTCACGCCCTGGAGCTTCGCCGTGAGGGGCTTGAACTCGTCACGGACGAACAGGGCCGCAATGTCGAATTTCAGGCAGGAGCCGACGAGGGCCATCTCCGGCAGGGAGGCCGGCAGGTTCATCGCCACGTAACCGGCGCTGGTGACGGCGAGGAACAGCTCGATGGCGTCCTGGCTGTTGCGGTCGAAGATGGCGATGTGCGCGCCCTTCGGAAGGCCGAGGCCTTCGATGACGGCGCGGCGGCGCGCGATGCGCTCGCCGAATTCCTTGTACGTAATCGTGTGCGCGAGGTCGGAGAGGGCCGGCATATCGGCATAGGTCTTCTCCATCCACGGGACGAATTCCCCCAGGGTCGGAAGATAGGGCAGACGCTCCAGTTCTTCCCGGGGGACCATGTCATAGAAATAGTTGGACATTATCGTAAAAAAGGTTTAAGTTTCCAGCCCGCAAAGGTAGCAATAAAAACCCGGACGGGCAAACTACCGCTCCCCCACGAACATCCGGCACAGGCCGAACGAGAACGTCCGGCAGCGGACATTCCGGAAGCCCGCCTCCTCCATCATCCGGCAGAAGTCATCGGGCGGAGGAAAGTTATGCACCGATGCTGGCAGATATCTGTAGGCGGCCCTGTCGCCGGAGATGGAACCGCCCACCCAGGGCAGGATGTGCAGGAAATACAGGTCGTAGACCGAACGGACGACCTTGTTCTGCGGGACGGACAGTTCCAGGACGACGGCCTTGCCGCCGGGCTTCAGCACGCGCAGGAACTCTTCCAGCCCCCTCTCCTTGTGCTCGAAATTGCGGATGCCGAAGGCGCAGGTGACGCGGTCGAAGGTTCCCTCCCCGAAAGGCAGCGCCTCTCCGTCGGCAACCTGCAGGGAGATGCGCTCCCCCACGCCGGCCTTTTCCGCCTTGCCTTTCACGAGCGCCATCATCCCCTCGGAAATGTCGGCGCCGATGACCTCGGTCCCTTCCGCGGCCGCCTTGGCGATGGAGATGGTGGAATCCCCGGTCCCGCACGCGACATCCAGGATCCGCTGCGGGGTCCCGTCCACGATCTCCTTCAGCGCGTGGCGCCGCCACAGCTTGTCCACGCTCAGGGACATGATATGGTTGAGTTTGTCGTAGGTCGGTGCGATGTTGTCGAACATCTGCTGCACCTTTTCTTTCTTGGGCATTACGGCACGGGGTCATAGCCGGAGCCGCCCCAGGGGTGGCAGCGGAGGATGCGGCGGACGGAGAGGTAGAGGCCCTTGAAGGGGCCGTGCTTGCGGAAGGCCTCGAGGGCGTACTGCGAGCAGGTGGGGGTGAAACGGCAGGCCGGCGGGGTGAACGGGCTCACGCATACCTGATAGAACTTGATCAGGAACACGAACGGGAAGATGAGCGCGTTTTTCAACCAGGAAGGCATGCCTATTCGGTTTTGGGGGCCGTCCTCGCCGCCACGGCCGTCAGGACGGCGGTCACGGCGGCGTAGATGTCTTCGGAAGGAAGGACCTCGCGGTCCAGGTACAGGAAAGCGATGTCCACGGGAACCGGAAGGAGATCCTTCTGGAGCCGGTAGGACTCGCGGATGCGGCGCTTCAGGAGGTTGCGCTTGACCGCGCGCTTGAAATGGCGCTTGGGGACGGAAACCAGGATGCGGGTGACACCGGTCCCGTCGGTCGGGAGGAACTTGTAGCGCAGGCAGCCGGACACGCCGCCCTTTCCACGCTCCATCAGCTCTGCGATGGCTTTCTTGCCGCAGAGCCGCTCGGATTTGGAGAGGGTGGCCGCCATAGGCGGAAGCTACTGCTGCTCCTCGAGATAGCGTTCGATGGCGCGGGCCACGGACGGAACCTCGGGAGAGGGGGCCTTCACTTCGATGGAAAGACCGGCTTCCTCCATCGCCTTGACGATGGAACGGCCGTAGGAGACGAACTTGATGTCCCCCTGCTGGAAATCAGGGAAGTTCTCGTACAGGGACTTGACGTCGGCCGGATTGTACAGGACGACCATATCGTAGGCGTGCAGGTCCACGTTCTTGAGGTCCTGGGACACGGACTTGACGAAGACGGCGGGCGTATAGTCCAGCTTCGCGGCCTCGAACAGCCGGTACAGGGTGTCGTTGTTGGAGTTGTCCGACGTGGCGATGAGGAACTTCTCGCCCTTGTGCTTGGGGCCGATGAGCGCGACCACGCTGTCCGGGGTGCCGGTGCCGTAGAAAATCTTGCGCTTGCGGTACACGATGTGCTTCTGGAGGTACATCGCGACCACCTCGGTCGTGCAGAAATACTTCATCGTCTCGGGAATCTTGCACCGGAGTTCCTCCGCCAGGGTGAAGAATGCGTCGATGGCATGGCGGGAGGAGAAGACGATGGCGGTGTAATCGAGGATGTTGATCCGCTGGGCCCGGAATTCCCGGGAGGTGAGCGGCTCGATCAGGAAGAACGGACGGAATTCGAATTCCACCCCGTACTTTTCCGTCACGGCCTGGTAAGGCGTAAGAACACGCGGGGTGTTCTGGGAGATCAGGATGTTCTTGACTGTCATACTACTACTATTCTACACTAACCTTGCTCTGATCAAGCGCTTGCGCTAGAGAATCACCGCCGGGACGACCAGCAGGGCGGCCGGCAGCAATTCGAGCCCGCAAAGGTACAAAAAAGTTGTCAATGAATTGCAAGACATCGACAAAATTTGTCCGCGGCGGAACAGATAGACCAGATAGACGACGGCCGTCTCCACCAGCAGCAAGGTCTTGATGGTCAAGTCGGAAAGATGCATCACGTAACAGACGCCCACCGTCAGGAGGGCCAGCATCATCAGCAGGATGAAGAAGGTGTAGCCCGCCCGGTAGGCCATCTGGTAATCGTCATAGCGGCGGCGGGGCCGGAACCACCGGTACAGCAGGAACCGGAGGAACAGGAACACGAGGAAGACACCGGCGACGGCGGCGAGCCGGAGGTCCGGCGACAGCGTGTCGAACCAGGCGATGTCGATGAGCCGGTAGCGGTAGATGAGCAGGATCGCGGGCACGAGGAAGACGGCGGCCACCAGGTTGCGGTCGCGGCTCACCCGGACGCTGTTCTCCAGGGCGGCGCTGCCACGGGCCCGGAGGATGTTGTCCGCCAGGTACGGCAGCACGTTCAGGAAGCTGCGGAGCGCCAGCAGGAACAGCAGCACGGAGACCGCCACGAGCAGGGAGGCGGCCAGGGAAAGGCCCTCCCCCGCGGCCGCCACGGCCCCGGGCTGGGTGTCGGGCAGCAGGAGCCGCCCCGTGTTGAAGGGATCGTCCAGCATCAGTTACCTCGTTTGGCGTTGTAGCCCAATTCCTTGAGCAGGGCGACGACCTTGTCGCGGAGGTCGCCCTGGATGGTGATTTCGCCGTCCTTGGCCGTGCCGCCCACCCCGCACCGGGTCTTGAGGGTCTTGCCGAGTTCCTTCAGGTCCTCGGCCTTGCCCACGAAGCCGGTCACGAGCGTGACCTGCTTGCCGCCCCGGTTGCGCCGGTCGATGCCGACGATGAGCCG
>CAMNGM010000142.1 GCA_946538425.1 uncultured Bacteroidales bacterium
GGACCTCCTCATCGGCGCCTGCCGCCTGTTCAAGAACAACCTCTGGTACATCAACAACTTCGCCGCCATCTGCGACTCGATGTCCAAGGGCTACATCATGGAGCCGGTGCTGGTGGACGCCTTGGGCAGCCTGCTTTCCGTGCACGAGCCCCGTTTCCGCGCGATGGTGTGCGGCCTCACCACGCACCAGGTGAACCTCCTCCGGGCCACGGCCGAGGGGAACACCCGGTTCAGCGCCTCCGAGGTCATCCGCAAGTACGGACTCAACTCCTCCGCGAACGTCAAGCGCGTGAAGGACGCCCTGATGAAGAAAGAGATCCTCACCTTCGACGCCGAGGACCAGCCCGAATTCCTGGACCCGCTGTTCGAGTACTGGATCAAGAAATACTACTTTGAACTTCCCGAATGATGAAAAAGAAGATTGTCGTCCTGACCGGCGCCGGCGTCAGCGCCGAGAGCGGATTCGCCACCTTCCGCGACACGAGCGGACTGTGGGAGCAGTATGACGTGAACGATGTCGCCTCCATCGAGGGGTGGTACCGGAACCGGAAGCTGGTGCTGGACTTCTACAACCAGCGCCGGGAGCAGCTCCGGGATGCCAAGCCCAACGCCGCGCACCTCGCCATTGCGGGCCTGGAGAAGGACTACGACGTGGACGTCGTCACCCAGAACGTGGACAACCTCCACGAGCGCGCCGGCTCCACGCGGGTGCTCCACCTGCACGGGGAGCTGACCAAGGTCCGCCCCGAGAACGGCCACTACGACCGCGACTACCGGACGGACCAGGTCATCGACATCGGCTATGACAAGGTTTTCCTGGGCGATACCGCCCCCAACGGGTCGCAGCTGCGCCCGCACATCGTGTTCTTCGGCGAGGCGGTCCCGAACATCGAGAAGGCCATCGACCTCGTGTCCCGGGCCGACATCCTCCTGATCGTGGGCACCTCCCTGCAGGTGTATCCCGCCGCCGGCCTGTACCGCTACGCCCGACCGGACATCCCCATCTACATCATCGACCCCAAGGACGTCCCCGTCCGCGACCCCCGCATCATCCTGATCCAGGACGTCGCCACGAAGGGAATGGAAAAATTCATCGGGATGCTTGCAGATTAGCAAATTATTGCTACCTTTGCAGTCCCAATGAAAAAAGGAGGTGTAAAAGCATGATCATTGTCCCGATTAAGGAAGGAGAAAATATCGAGAGAGCCCTGAAGAAATTCAAGCGCAAATTCGAGAAGACCGGTACCATCCGCGAGCTCCGCGCCCGCAAGAACTTCGAGAAGCCTTCCGTGAAGAATCGCATTGCTCATCAGAAGGCCGTGTACGTCCAGCAGCTCCGGCTCAAGGAAGAGCAGTAAGCCTTCTACTACACCTTACAACATAACGAGACCGTCCGAAAGGGCGGTCTCGTTTCGTTTCTATGTCCCGCGAAGGCTAGTAGTGGACGATCGTCACGACCACCTTGCCGGCCTCCTTGCCGCGGACGACCTTCATCCGGAGTTCGCCGGTGACGGTGGTGCCGTGGCCGAGTTCGGTGAGCTTCGCCTCGATGCCGGGCTCTCCCTCACCGATGAGGTCCGCTTCCGTGAGGTCGCCGGCCCAGAGGACGGGGCCGAAGGTGTGGTTGATCACCCAGTGGCCCGGGTCGATGCCCTCGAACACGTACTCGTCGACGCCTTCCTTGAGCATCACGCGCTTGGACATCGCGTTGCCGCCGTAGCCGAAGTTTCCGTTGCCGCGCTTGTTGATCTCCACCTCGGCGCCCATCCCGTTCACGGCTTCGGTCTTCTCGCGGCAGTAGTCCAGGCCGCTGTCGAAGGATTCCACCTGGAAGAAGTACTCGGGATCCACGTTGAGGCTGTGCATCTTGAAGAAGTTCGCGTCGTAGACGATGTAGCTGTTGTAGAGCTTATTCTTGTCGATGCCGTAGCGGATGACGTACCCGTCCGCGCCCGGGACCGGATCCCACAGGAGCGTGGCCTCGCGGCGGTCTTCGGGGTTGCGGACCACCTTGACGCCCTTCACGACCGTGGACTTGCCCACGTTCGGGTTGCCGAACACGCGGAGGTCCTTGACGCAGAACTTGGCGCCGTCATACGTGCCCAGGTTCGTGACCTTGACATAGCGGGCGTTCATCGGTTGCGGGAGCTCGATGTAGACGTGGCGGAACTCCTGCTTGTTGTCCGGCTTGTCCGCGACCTTGGTCCAGGTCACCTTGTCGGCGGAAACCTCGACGGTGTAGCACTGGTAGTGGGCCGGCGGGGCCTGCGGGGCGCCGAAGCCGCGTCCCTGGGGCGCCGTGCCGCCGATGTGGTCGAAATTGACCTGGATGGCGCGGATGTCCGCCACCTTCCCGAGGTCCACGCAGAAGAACTCGCCCGGATCGCCGGTTTCGGCGGCCCAGCAGGTCATAAAGTCCTCGTCCACGCCCTTGGCAGGGGCGTAGTTCTCGAAGGTCGAGGAAACTTCCACCTTCTTCTTGTTCGACAGGAGCTTCCAGCCGGTCCAGTTGTCGCCGACGGGGCCCTTCCGGGAGCCCGGCCAGTACTGCGGCCAGTCGCCGAGGGCGGTCTCGGAATGCATCACGCCGTCCTTGTCCACGGCCGTCGGATAGATGGCTAGCTCGGAGCCGCGTCCGCCGCCGTAGTTGCCCGGGATCATGCAGATGGTCCAGAGCTGGCCGTTCTTGTCGTGGAAGGTGCTGCCGTGGCCGGCGCCCACCGCGAAGCCGGTGGTCTTGAAGGTCAGCGGGTTATGCTCGGAATAGGTGAACGGCCCGGTCGGGGAGTCGCCCACGTACACGCCGTGGGAATAGGAGAGGAACTCCAGGCCGATGGCGGCGTACTGCAGATAGTACTTCCCGTTGTGCTTGGTCATCCAGGGACCCTCGATCCAGGGATACTCCTCCTCGAAGTAGTCGCGCCGGCCGTTGAAGATGGAATAGATCACGTCCTCGTTCCGACGGCTCTCGAAGCCGTGCCGGCGGTGGTCCCCGAAGAACAGGACCTTGGGCTCGGAAATCTCCTTGAAGGTGGTCTTGTCCAGTTCTACGACCTTGAAGGGCATGATCTGGGACCAGCCGTAGTACAGGTACAGGCGCCCGTTGTCATAGAACATGTTCGCGTCGCCGTAGCGGTCGCTGTCCAGGGTGCCGACCTGGACCCATTCGCCCTTGCGCGGGTCCACGGCCTTGAACACCCGCTTGTTGTTCATCGAGCAGCCGTACAGGACGCCGTCCATCTCCACGACGGAGACCACGCCGCCCGGATAGTCGGGGGCGTCCACGTAGGTCCAGTCCTTGAAGTCGGGGGAGTACCAGTACCCCTTGCGGTGGGAGACGAACAGGAAATAGTCGTCTTCGAAGATCAGGACGACGGGCTCGCCGCCCCGGTAGGCCCTTTCCTGGCCGATAATGATGTCCAGCGGGTTGCAAAACGTTTCTTTGGGCTGCGCAGCGGCGCTGAGCGCCAGCAGGAACGCGGAAGCCGCGGCAAGAAGGAGATGCGTGGTTTTCATCGGAAACTGCTTTTGGTTATTTTGACATAAATATCGGCAGAAAAAACGGAAATCCCTAACTTTTTGGCGGAAAACCGATTACTTCTTCCAGTAGGCCTCGATTTCCTCCAGCGTCTTGCCGGTGGTCTCCGGGATGTACTTCCACATGATGTACAGGTAGGGGAGGCAGCAGAAGGCGAACAGGAAGAACGTGCCTGCCGGGGTGAGATTCTCCAGCATCCAGGGCGTGAGCTGGCCGATGAGGTAGGTGCCTACCCACAGGGCGAGGCCGGCGATGGACATCGCCAGGCCGCGGACGCGGTTCGGGTACATCTCGGACAGGAGGACGAACACCACGGCGCTGATGGAGATGGCCGTGCAGA
>CAMNGM010000143.1 GCA_946538425.1 uncultured Bacteroidales bacterium
CGGACTGGAAGTAGCGGTCCTTGGAGCCGGCCGCCATCGCGTCGATGGAGCCCATCCCGCGGTAGGCCTTGAACTTGCGGCCGCTGTAGATGATCGTCTCGCCCGGGGATTCCTCGGTGCCGGCGAACATCGACCCGCACATCACGCAGTCGCCGCCGGCCGCGAGGGCCTTGACGACGTCGCCGGAGTAGCGGAGACCGCCGTCGGCGATCAGGGTCGCGCCCGTGCCCTTGATGGCCTGGTACGCATTGTAGATGGCGCTCAGCTGGGGCACGCCCACGCCCGCCACGATGCGGGTGGTGCAGATGGAGCCCGGGCCGATGCCCACTTTCACGCCGTCGGCGCCGCCCTTGACGAGGTCGCGCGCGCCTTCCTCGGTCGCCACGTTGCCGACCACCACGTCCAGGGACGGATAGGCGGCCTTCACGCGCTTCAGAAGGTCGATCACGCCCTTGCTGTGGCCGTGAGCGGAATCCAGCACGACCGCGTCCACGCCTTCGGCGTAGAGGGCGGCCACGCGGTCCAGGGCGTCCGGCGTGATGCCGATGCCCGCCGCCACGCGGAGACGGCCCTTGGCGTCCTTGCAGGCCTCCGGGTGCAGGCGCTCCTTGATGAGGTCCTTGTAGGTGATCAGGCCCACGATGCAGCCCTTCGCATCCACCACGGGAAGCTTCTCCACCTTGTATTTCTGGAGGACCGACTTCACATAGTCGCGGTCCGTCCGGGCGTCGGGAATGGTGACCAGGTTGTCGGCCGTCATCACGGCGCGGACCGGGACGTCCAGGTCGTCGAAGAAACGGACGTCGCGGTTCGTGACGATGCCCACGAGGTGGCGTTCGGCGTCGGTGACGGGGATGCCGCCGATGTGATTCTCCTTCATCAGGCGGAGGGCGTCGCCCACGGTCTGGTCCTGGTTGATGGTGACGGGGTCGCTGATCATCCCGTTCTCGGAACGCTTGACCTTGCGGACCTCGGCCGCCTGGGCGGCGATGCTCATATTCTTATGAATCACGCCGATGCCTCCTTCCCTTGCCAGGGCGATGGCCATCGGCGCTTCGGTGACCGTGTCCATCGCGGCGGACACGACCGGTATGTTCAAGCTGATGTTGCGGGAGAAGCGGGTATGCAGGCTGACCTCCCGCGGAAGGACTTCGGAGTACGCCGGGACAAGGAGTACATCGTCAAAAGTAAGGCCTTCCTGGGCAATTCTTTCATCGATAAAGGACATAGCTCACGGAGAATTTTTGCAAAGGTAGCAAAAAACGGCCAAAAACCGTCAAAAAAATGGCGGGTCAGCGGCTGTATTTCCGCGGGAAACGGAAGACGATGGACAGGGCGGCCATCAGACCCAGGGCGAAGGGATAATAGAGGTAGCCCGTGATGGAGGCGGCGGAGACGCCGGCGAGGCCGGAGGCCATCAGCATCTGCGCGCCGTAGGGGATGATCCCCTGCACGAGGCAGGAGAAGGTATCCAGGATGGAGGCCACCTTGCGCGGTTCCAGGCCATACCGATCCGAGATGTCCTTCGCCAGCGGGCCCACGGTGATGATGGCGATGGTGTTGTTCGCCGTGCAGAAGTTCACCAGGGACACCAGCCCCGCGATGGAGAAATAGGCCCCGCGCGGCCCCCGGATGCGCCGGGTGAGGCCGCCGATGATGAAGTCCAGGCCGCCGTTGTACCGGATGAGCGCCAGCATCCCGCCCGCGAGCAGGGAGACGATGATGAGCTCGCCCATCGACCCGATCCCGGCGCCGATGGAGGCCATCCAGCCGATCCAGTCGTAGGCGCCCGTGCACCAGCCGATGATCCCGTTCACGCCGATGCCGATGGCGAGCACCGTCACCACGTTCACCCCCGCCAGGGCAAGGCCGATGACGAGCAGGTACGGCACCAGGCCCAGCCACTGCACGTGCTGCACGGCGGGCGCCGCCTCCACCTCCAGGCCCAGCACCACATACAGCACGGTCACCAGGAGCGCGGCCGGCGCGGCGATCCACAGGTTCGCCCGGAACTTGTCCCGCATCGAGCAGCCCTGGCTCTTGGTCGCCGCCACCGTCGTATCGGAAATGAAGGAAAGGTTGTCGCCGAAGAAGGCCCCGCCGATGATGACCGCCGTCATCAGGGGCACGCCCACGCCCGTTTCCGCGGCGATGCCCGCCGCGATGGGCACCAGGGCCACGATCGTGCCCACGCTGGTGCCGATGGCCATCGAGATGAAGCAGGCCGCGAGGAAAAGCCCCGCGAAGATGAGCTTCCCGGGCAGGATCCGGAGCGTGGCGTTCACCGTCGCGTCGATGGCGCCGATGTCCTTCGCCGTCGCCGCGAACGCCCCGGCCAGCACGAAGATCCAGATCATCAGGAGCACGTTCCGGTTCCCCGCCCCGGACGAGAAGATGGAGATCTTGTCGTCCGTCTTGTCCACGCTCCGCGTGATGAGCATCGCATAGGCCGATGCGATGATGAACGCCGCCGCGACCGGGACCTTGTAGAAGTCCCGCGCCACGATGGACGACACCAGGTACACCAGCAGGAACACCACAAGCGGGCTCAGGGCGAGCCAGCCGTTCATTTTCTTTCCGGAGGGGAGGTTCTCTTGGGGATTCTCGGTATGGATGGCCATCGGTCAGTTCGTTTGGGGAAGTGCAAAGATACGAAAAGATTCCGTACCTTTGCCCCTGATGAAACCGAATGTCCATCTCGACGTGCCCCTCGGGGCGAAGCGCGTGCTCCTGCACGCGTGCTGCGCGCCGTGCTCGAGCGCGGTCGTGGAATGCCTCGTGGACAACGGGGTCGAACCGGTCATCTTCTACTCCAACTCGAACATCTTCCCCAAGGAGGAATACGACCACCGGCTGAACGAGTGCATCCGGTATGCCCGGAAGTGGGGCATCCCCATCGTGGACGACGTGTACGACCACGAAGACTGGGGCGGCTGCGCGGCCGGGCTCGAGCACGAGCCCGAGCGCGGCGGTCGCTGCCTGCAATGCTTCAAGTACCGCCTCCTGAGAGCCGCCCGCTACGCCGCCGAAAACGGCTTCCCCGTCCTCACGACCACCCTCGCTTCTTCCCGCTGGAAGAGCCTGGAGCAAGTCAATGAAGCCGGGGAATGGGCCTGCAGCCAGGCGGAAGGGGTCGTCTGGTGGCCCCAGAACTGGCGCAAGGGCGGCCTGCAGGAGCGCCGGAATGAAATCATCCGCAGCGAGCGGTTTTACAACCAGCTCTACTGCGGATGCGAATACTCGAAAAGGGACTAGCCTAGAACACGAAACCGAGACCGAGCTTCAGGTTGGAGCGGTGGGTCTTGGCGGCGTTGTCGCCCTTGTACAGGTTCATCATTCCGTAGTCATAGCCCACGGTGATCTGGATCGCGGACACCTGGAAGCCGATACCGCCGCCGAGGTACACGTTGAAGCGGTTGTAGTTGCTGTTGTCGTAGTTGTTGTACGTCTTGTCAGCGCTGCTATCACCGACACCGCCAGCGTACTTCGTGGTGGAAGCGAGGCCGTACTGGAGGGTAGGGCCGGCATAGACGAAGACATTGGTGTCACGGGCGAGGTCCATTCCGTAGTTCAGGTACAGGGGAACGTTGACCGCGTGCTCCATAAAGGTGGAGGAAGCGGACACGGGGATACCCAGGATGGAACCGGCGCCGCCGCTCTTGTTGGTGATCAGGGAATAGTACACACCGGGGGCGAAGCCGAGCTCACCGGCGACAGGAATGTTGAAGGAGACACCGACATAGGCGCCATTGGAGTTGATGGATTTCGTGTTGGAATCCTTGAAGCTCTGGGTGGAGTTCAGGTAACCCGCGTTCACGGACATCTGGGCGAAAGCCTGGGTGCCGAGCAGCATCAGGGATGCGGCCAGAA
>CAMNGM010000144.1 GCA_946538425.1 uncultured Bacteroidales bacterium
GGTAGGTTTCCTCCGTCTGCTCTCCGAGCGAAAGGGTGATCCCGAGGCTTCCGCCATCGATTTTCTTGATCTCGCGGACCAGGCGCTCGATCCGGTCGATGAAAGCCGCATCGCTGCGCTCGCCGCTCTGCAAGGCGACGGAACCGTAGCCCAGTTCGTGGGCCTGGCGGGCGCAATCGAGGACCTCCTCGTCGCTGAGGCAGTAGCGTTCCACCCGCTCGTTCCCGCTCCGGAGCCCGCAGTAGAAGCAGTTCTTCTCGCAGACATTGCCGAACTCGATGAGCCCCCGCAGATGCACGTAATTGTCCAGATGGCGGAGCTTGACCTCCAGCCCGCGCCGGAGGAGGCGCTCCTTTTCCGCCCCCTCGGCCGCCAGGAGGGACTTGATTTCCTCCGGGTTCAGGTCCTGCTTGCGGAGTATGTCGTCGAATGTCGGGTTCATCGTCATCGTCCTTATGGAAAGCGAATCCAAAGATAGCAATTATTTGAAGAAAAGGACAGAATGCGGGAATAATCCTAATCCAGGCTCGTTCCGGCCTAAAATAATAGGCCCGTTTTGCCGATATTTGCAACCGTAAAAAAATCGGTATGAATTTCAATGGCATCCTCGTCGGCGCGGCCGTGTTCCTGAGCATCGGCATCTGTCATCCCCTGGTTATCAAGATGGAATACCAGTGGGGAAAGCAAAGCTGGTGGATCTGGCTGGTGGCCGGCCTTGTTTTTTGCGCACTTTCCCTGTTTGTCCAGAACGATATCCTGTCCATCATCATCGGCGGTTTCGCCTTCTGCTGCCTGTGGGGCATCCACGAGATGTTCCTCCAGGAAAAACGGGTGCTCCGCGGCTGGTTTCCGGAGAATCCGAAGCGGCACGCGTATTACGAGCGAAGACGCGGCGAAATGCGGGGAAAGCTGTAAAAGGGGAGAATGATGGCGGCTATTTGCCGCAAAAGGCATATCTTTGTGTGGAAAAACTTGTCCTGCACGAAGCATTATGCCCAAATACATAGAAATCCGCGGCGCCAAGGCCCATAACCTCAAGAATTTAGATGTAGATATCCCCCTCGGGAAGATTGTCGGGATCGCCGGCGTGTCCGGCTCCGGAAAGTCTTCCCTGGCGCTGGGCGTGTTGTATGCCGAGGGCTCCCGCCGCTATCTGGAATCCCTTTCCACCTATACCCGCCGCCGGATGACCCAGGCGTCGCGCGCGATGGCCGACGACGTGCGCTACGTCCCCGCGGCGCTGGCCTTGCACCAGCGTCCCGGCGTCCCGGGCATCCGCAGCACTTTCGGGACCTTGTCCGAGCTGCTGAACAGCCTGCGCCTGATGTTTTCCCGCCTCGCGAGCCATCGCTGCCCCAATGGCCACTACCTGGAACCGACGCTGGACGTGGCCGCGGAACAGCCGATCTACTGTCCGGTATGCGGAGAACGGGTCTATGCCCCCGGCGCCGAACAGCTGGCTTTCAACAGCGAGGGCGCCTGTCGCTGCTGCGGTGGCACGGGAATCGTCCGTACCGTGGACGAGTCCACCCTCGTCCCCGACGAGTCGCTGACCATCGATGAAGGGGCCGTCGCCCCGTGGGGTTCGCTGATGTGGTCGCTGATGAAGGACATCGCGCGGGAGATGGGCGTCCGGACCGACGTGCCCTTCAAGGACTTGACCCCGCAGGAAAAGGAGATCGTCTACCACGGCCCGGCCGAGAAGCGCCACATCATCTACAAGAACGAGAAGACCAACGGGTTCGCCGAGATGGACTTCACCTACTACAGTGCCGTTTACAGCGTGGAGAACGCGCTGGCCAAGGTCAAGGACGAAGCCGGGATGAAGCGCGTGGAGAAGTTCCTGAAGGAGGATGTCTGTCCGGAATGCGGAGGAACCCGCCTTTCCGAGGCCGCCAGGGCCCCGCTCCTGCGGGGAATCAACCTGGCCGACGCCTGCAAGATGCCGCTGTCCGAGCTCATCGAATGGGTGAAGGGCGTCCCGGCCTCGCTCCCGGAGCCGATGCGGCCGATGGCGGAGCGGATCTGCGAGTCCTTCCGCGACACGGCCCGCCGGCTGGTGGATCTGGGGCTGTCTTACCTGTCGCTGGACCGTGCGGCGTCCACCCTGTCCACTGGGGAGCGCCAGCGGGTGCAGCTGGCGCGGGCCGTCCGCAACCGCACGACCGGCGTCCTGTACGTGCTGGACGAACCGTCCATCGGCCTGCATCCTTCCAACCTGGAGGGGCTCACGGGGGTGATGGACGACCTGGTCGCCGACGGCAACACGGTCGTGCTGGTGGACCACGACACGCAGGTCCTGGCCCATTCCGACTGGGTGGTCGAGCTGGGCCCCGAAGCCGGGGCAAAGGGCGGAAACATCATCGCGCAGGGAACGGTCCCGCAGTTGGAAGCCAATCCGGCTTCCCGCATCGGCCCCTTCCTGAAAAGCGGCCTGGAACCGGCGGCCCGGCGGGAGGATCTCTTCGCGCTGGGCGCCATCCGGATGGCCACGGCGGCCATCCATACCGTGAAGCCGCTGGAAGTCTCTTTCCCGAAAGGACGCCTCTCCGTCGTGACGGGCGTGTCCGGTTCCGGAAAGACCACCTTGATCCTGGAGAGCCTGGTTCCCGGACTGAAGGCTTGTATCGACAGGCAGAAACTGCCCGCACACGTCCTGAGCCTGGATGCGGAGGGCATCCGGCAGGTCAAACTGATCGACGCGACGCCGATCGGCATCAATGTGCGCTCGACGGTCGCCACTTATGCCAATGTCCACGACGAACTCCGCAAGGTCTTCGCCCGGAGCGAGGATGCCAAGGCGGGCGGCTGGAAGGCGGGGGATTTCTCCTACAACACCGGCAAGCTCCGGTGCCCTACCTGTGACGGGACCGGCAGCATCAGCCTGGACGTCCAGTTCCTGCCGGATGTGGACATCCCGTGCCCGGACTGCCACGGCTCCCGCTATGCCCGGGCGGCCTCGGAAATCCGCCGGAAAGGGGGGCATTCCCTGCCTGAACTGATGGCGATGAGCGTCGATGAGGCCCTGGAGGCCTGTGGAGACCTTTCGCTGGTCAAGGGCCGGCTGCAAGTCCTTCACGACCTCGGACTCGGGTATCTGACCCTCGGCGAAGCGACGCCCAGCCTCTCCGGCGGAGAAGCCCAGCGCCTGAAGCTCGCCAGTGAGATGGGACGCGGGCAGGGCGATTCGGTCTTCGTTTTCGACGAACCCACCATCGGCCTCCACCCGCTGGACGTGAAGACCTTGATGCAGGTCTTCCGGCATCTGATCGACAACGGCGCCACGGTCATCGTCATCGAACACGACCTGGACGTCATCCGCCAGGCCGACTATGTCGTGGATATGGGACCCGGCGGCGGTGTGCAGGGAGGAAGGGTCGTGGCCACGGGGGCCCCGGCGGAAATCGCTTCCTGCCCGGAGAGCGTCACCGGGAAGTATCTTTGAGGACTATCGGATGAAATTCATCCCCTTCCAGGGCTCGTCGGCGCGTCCCGGAGCGGGTTTGCCGCCGGTGGCCAAGGCCGATTTCTCGATGAAATCTCTCCGGTCCATATCTCTTCTTTTTGGGTAGATGCGAAGTTCGCGTTTATTCGTTCGTACGATCCCTCCTCGGTCGCCAACCTACTGAAGCGCGTCGACGGGGAGGGGGCTGCGGCCGGTGTAGGCCTGCCCGGTGAAGGTGGCGATATGGACACCGTCCTGGTTCGTGACCTTCACTTCTGCCGTGGGTAATCGATGATGGGCGCAGGAAATGCGCCCTTCCGCCCGAAGCGTGTCTCCCTCCTTCGCTGACACGTGGTAGTAGATGGTCGAATTGATGGCGAAAGTGAGGTTTTCGCCCTGATTGACCAGCGCCGCGAACAC
>CAMNGM010000145.1 GCA_946538425.1 uncultured Bacteroidales bacterium
TTCGGGTTTTTATTCTTATCTTGCACAAAGTTTTGATAATAAACGTTTAACGATTTATAAAACCACCTATCATCATGAAAGAGCTTGTTGAAAAGATCAATGCTGAATTCGCCGAATTCGCCAAGAACGCCGAAGCACAGGTTGTGAAGGGTAACAAAGCCGCCGGCGCCCGCGCCCGCAAGGCCGCCCTCGACCTCATGAAGGACCTGAAGGATTTCCGCAAGGCTTCCGTCGAGGCCGCGAAATAATCGGAATTCGCATCCCCTTGACCGGCTGTCCTGGACAGTCGGTTATTTTTTTTTCTGTTTTTTTGATTTTTTCTGCAACGAAATCCCTCGGCTCTGCATCTTTAGTACAGGTTTAGGTTTTAGTACACGTCAAAGAATCGGTTCTCACGCGAGTGAGGCCGGTTTTTTGCATATAGGGTTGCAGATGCGCAAAAAAATGCCGTCATTTGTAATGTATGAAACCGAAACCGACCTGTCTGCGACGCCTGTCGCTGATACTTTATATATGCCTGTGCCTGGCGCCGGCCCTCACCGCCGCGCCCGCCCGGAAAGGGTTGCTGAACCTCCGGCAGCCGGACGGGACGACCGTCCAGGCCTATCTCTCCGGCGATGAAAACGGCCACCTGGTCCTGACCCCCGACGGCTGCGCCCTCGTGCAGGACGCGGAAGGCTGGTGGTGCTACGCCCGCTACGACTTCTACGGCCACCGGCTCAACACCGGCGTACACGCCGGCGCCCCGGATACGCCCGGCGAGGTCATCGCCGCCAGCCGGAACATTCCCTACCAGCTGATCCGCCAGCGGCGGAACGCTCGCATCCGGCGGGCCCTGCCGCTCCGGCAAAGGGAGATGGCCCGCACGCGGGCCGGGGAAGGCGGCGTCCGCCACGGGCTCATCATCCTGGCCCAGTTCACGGACCTCTCGTTCACCTACTCCAAGACCGACTTCGAGCATCTCATCAACGGCGACGGCCCGGACACGGCCCTCTCCTACTTCAAGGACCAATGGAAGGACGGCTACACCTTCCGCTTCGACATCACCGAACCCGTCACCCTGCCGCACGACTTCGCCTACTACGGCGCCAACAACGAGGACGGCGAGGACGGGAAGGCCGCCGAGATGGTCCTCGACGCCTGCGCCGCCGTAGGGCCGGAGATCGATTTCTCCAACTACGACTACGACGGCGACGGGGAGGTGGAGAATGTCTTCGTCTTCTACGCCGGCCCGAACGAGTCCGAGGGCGCGGGCGACAACTACATCTGGCCCCATATGTGGTACGCCAAGTCCGGCGCCGGCCTTCCCCCCTACTACCGGGACGGCGTCCTCGTGGACAACTACGCCTGCACCTCGGAACTCCGGATCGACGCCAACCTGACCACCTTCACCACCCTGGCCACCATCGGCACCTTCTGCCACGAATACACCCACACCTTCGGCATCCCCGACCTGTACGACACCGACGACGAGGACAGCGGCGGCAACGCGGAAGCGACGTGGTACTCCATCGACCTGATGGACGCCGGCAACCACAACAACGACGGCAAGACCCCGCCCGGCTACAGCGCGGTAGAGCGCTGGTTCTTCGGGATGAGCGAAGGGAAACCGCTGACCGAAGGCACCCACACCCTCCGCCCGATCCACGAAAACGGGGACTTCTACGTGATGGAAACGGACACGGAAGACGAGATTTACCTCCTCGAGTGCCGGCAGGCGAAAGGCTGGGACGCCTATATCGGCGGCAGCGGCCTCCTGATCTACCACATCGACCGGTCCCTGCGTCCCTCCGGGGAATCCACGTCCGCCGGGAAGACCGTGACGGCCTGGGCCCGTTGGGACATGAACGAGGTCAACGCCAGGCCCGACCACCAGTGCATCGACCTCATCGAACCCGACCCGGAAGCGCGGGAGAGATACCAGACCGCCGTCAAGGACCGGAACTACGCGGCCATCTACACCCTGGCTTCCCACGCGTTCTGGCCCTTTGAAGACGTCTCCGTCTACACGTGCGACACCGACCCGTCCTTCACCTTCTGGAGCGGGGTCTCCTCGCCCCTGGGCTTGAGCGACATCCGCCGGAACAGCGACGGAAGCGTCACTTTCACCGTCTTCAACGCCCAGGAGGACAAGGCCCCGGCGGTGAAGATCGACAAACAGGCGGTATTCCAGGACGCCTCCATCATCCAGTGGAGCAGCCTGGACCCGTCCTTCGCCGGGAACAGCGTGATCCGCTACGGCCTGGCCGACGCCTCCCAGCTGACCGAGGTGGAAGTCCGCCCCTACGAAACCGGGAAATACGCCTTCGTCATCGACGGCCTCAAACCCTCGACGGCCTACAAGGTCCAGCTGCTGTGCCGGAAGGGGAACATCCCCGGACCGGTGAACGGCTACGCCTCCTTCACCACCCAGTCCGACAAGAAGGCGGGCAGCTATCCCTTCATCTACCTGAAGGATGTTCCGCGCGGTTCCGGCGGCTCGTTCGCCCCGGACACGCCCATCCCCCTGCGGGTGTTCAACGCCCCGGACGCCGTGAAAGTCTCCTGGTACTTCGACGGCAAGGCCATCGCCCCGGGTGCCGACGGCTACTTCCATCTCACCCGTTCCGGCGAGTTGAAGGCGGTCGTCACCTATCCGGACAACACCGACATCCTCACCAAGAAAATCGTCGTGAAATGAAAGATTCCTTCGCTTCGCTCGGAATGACAATCCTCCTCTCCCTGGCCGTCACCCTGCTGACCGGCTGCAAGGAGAAGGTGGAGATGGACCTGGACATGTACAACAGCGAACAGGTCAGCCTGATGGTCAAGGGGAAGAAGGTCTTCACCTTCGACGAGGGCGCCGGCCAGATGGCCTTCAACCGGACGCTCCGGCAGTTCCGCACCGGCAATGACGATATGACGAGTTTCTTCGTCCTCACCTGCAGCGAGCTCCCGCGGGAGGAAGGCCAGGAAATCCGCGCCGACATCCAGTGGACCTCGGGCAATTCCGCGAAGACCACCAAGGGAATCACCCTCAAGGTGGAGAAATACGACGGCGCCGGCCTTGTCTGGCTTTGGAATGCCACGGACAAGACCGGCGCGGTGGTAAAGATCCTGAATTAGAAGCTCAGGGCGATCTGGATGAAGTCGTCGGCCTTCAGGGCGGCGCCACCGATCAGACCACCGTCGATGTCCTTCTGGGCGAAGAGTTCCTTCGCGTTGGAAGGCTTGCAGGAACCGCCGTACAGGATGGTCATGTCCTCGGCGACCTCCAGGCCGAACTTCTCGGCGATGACGGTGCGGATGCAGGCGTGGATCTCCTCGGCCTGCTCAGCGGTCGCGGTCTTGCCGGTGCCGATGGCCCAAACGGGCTCGTAGGCGATCACGACATTCTTCATATCCTCGGCGGTGAAGTTGTACAGGACGGCCTTGGTCTGCTCGGTGACAACCTCGAAATGCTTGCCGGCTTCGCGCTCCTGCAGGTTCTCACCCACGCAGAGGATGACCTTCAGGCCCGCCTCGAGGGCGAGCTTCGTCTTGACAACGAGCTTCTCGTCGGTCTCGCCGTAGTACTGACGGCGCTCGGAGTGGCCGAGGATGGTGTACTGGCAGCCCAGGGAGGTGAGCATGTTCACGGCGACTTCGCCGGTGTAGGCGCCCTTCTCGTGGTCGGCGCAGTTCTGCGCGGAAAGGGCGACCTTGGAGCCCTTCAGGACGTCGGCGACGCAAGCGAGGTGCGTGAACGGCGGAGCCACGACGAGTTCAACGTTGGCGGGAACATCCTTCCCCTTTTCCACGACGGCCTTGGCGAGTTCGACGCCCTCAGGAACTGTAGTGTTCATCTTCCAGTT
>CAMNGM010000146.1 GCA_946538425.1 uncultured Bacteroidales bacterium
GCGTGGCGGAGGGAATCCTCATAGGCGAAGCGGCGGTCATTCTCCGCCCGCTGCGCCGGCGTCACTTCCGGCAGCCGGACGTTCTCCGGCGGCGGGACGATGTCGAAAGACGCCCGATCAGGTCGGGCATGACGGAGATCGTCATTCCCGGCGACCTCGTCATTCCCCTCTCCCTCGTCATTCCCGGCTTGACCGGGAATCTCAATCGTGACGGTCACCTCCTTGTCCTTGCCGAAGGAGCACTTCGCATAACCGTAGGCTCCATCCTTCGAGGCCCAGATGAGCAGGTCGCCGAGGCCGGAGGAAAGGAAGGTGCGGCCGTCGGCGTCCGTGTACTTGGAGACGGCCGGATAGAATTCCGCGTAATTGTAGATGCAGAAGTCCACGCGGGCGCCCTCGACGGGCTTCCCGGCGGCATCGACCACTCGGAAATCGGCCCTGGCGGTGGTGGCGTAATTATCGATGAGGTTGACTTCCGTGTAGTTCGGGCTCTCGAGCACGACCTCCTCCGGCCCGTCATAGCGGCCGAAGACCTTGGTGTGCATCAGCATCGCGCGGGAGGCGGGGGCGTTGAACCACCCGAGGTCCAGCACCGGCTCCGGCTCGCAGGCGCCGATGAAGTGCCACTGCCCGTCGGCCCAGGCCTCCACCCAGGCGTGGTTGTCGTCGGTATGGGCCCATCTCGGGGTGTACACCTGCCGGGCGGGGATGCCCACGGACCGCAGCGCGGCAACGCAGAAGGTCGACTCCTCGCCGCACCGGCCCAGCGCGTTCATCACCGAGGCCAGCGGGGACGAGGTCCGCGCGTCGGAGGGCTGATAGGTCATCTTTTCATGGCACCAGTGGTTCACTTCCAGGATGGCGTCCTTCATCGAAAGCCCCTTCACGCGCGGGGCGATCTCGCGGTTGAAGACCACGCGGGCCGAGTCCAGGTTCTCGTTGTTCACGCGGATGGGCAGCACGAAATGGCGGAACTCCCGCTCCGGCACCTTCCAGCCCATCTCCTCCCGGATGCGGAACGACGCCCGCACCTGGTCCAGGAAATACGACACCGGATAATCCACCGCGTCCGCGAGCGGCATATACGCGTAGAGGAACTCCAGCGCTTCCCGTTCGGCGAGAGATGGCCGGTCCGAGCCGGCCATGACGGCCTCGCCATCCCCGGCCTGACGAACCGCCTTGTCATCCCCGGCCTGACGAACAACCTCGTCATCCCCGGCTTGACCGGGGATCTCCACGACGCGCGCCAGCGCGCTGTCGTTCGCCGCCATCCGCGCCTCGAAATCCGCGTGCACCGCTTCGCGGTACGTCTTGTCCGTCATGAAATGCTTTTCGCGGCCGCCGCTGCAGGCCGCAACCAGGACCACGGAGAGCCCCAGAATGAATAGTTTCCCGATTTTCTGCATAGTTCACGAATTTACGAAACTTTTTGCAAAATCCGGTGGATGGCCTATCTTTGCGATTATGAAACAGTGGATTCTCCTCGCAGCGGTCCTCCTGACCGGCCTCGCCGCCCAGGCGCAGCCCAACCGATATTACGTCGGCGGTAACATCTCGTTCGGCGCCAGCAATTACGGAACCAGCATCGTCGTCTATCCGGAAGTGGGCAAACGGGTGAACGACTGGCTGATGGTGGGCCTGGCCGCCGGATTCGACTGGAACAACATCTCCAGCGATTCGGATTTCACGATGGGCCTCATTCCGCACGTGCGGGGGTACCTTCCCGTGTACGGGCGTTTCGGCCTGACCGGCGACACCTATTTCTCCGCCCGCTGGACCCGCCGGCGCGGGTATGAACCGCTCATCAACACCCAGACGCTGGGTTTCCGGCCGGGCATCTACTTCCCCATCGGCAACGTCACCCTCTCCACGCAGATCGGCTTCTTCGGCTGGACGCGCACGGACTATGGACGCGGAAACGCGAGCTCCCGGTGGCAAGCCCGCCTGGAAGCCCGCGATATCCTGATCGGGGTCCTGTTCAACCTATAGGACCAGTTTGTCCAGTTCCGCCCAGTGCTCCGGCGTCATCGACCCCGGAGTGAACAGGCAGATGCCCGCGGCGCCCGCATCGAGGGAGCCCTGCACGGCCGTGGCGATCTCCGAAGGAATGAGCCCGTGGCCTTCCGGGTCCTTGATTTCGGCCTTGCGCTGCCAGTCGCGGCAGATGAACAGGCCGGAGATGACGGGCACCTCGCCCGCGGCCTTCACCTCTTCCGCCGTAATCTCGGCGAGCCAGTCGGCCCCTTCCAGGTAGAAGTCGTTGTAGTTCATCGGGAACACCATGTCGATGGGCCACTGGTCCCACTGCTGACGCACCATCGGCACCGCGTGGGAATCCGGGCCCGGGAACACGTCGGCGCTGACTTTCTTGCCCATCGCATGGACCGCATCACACACCTTCGTCACCAGCGCGGTGACCTTCCCGCAGCGGAACGCCGTCCACTCGGGCACGGCCTGCGGATCCTCCGCCTGGAGGATGTCGATACCGGTCAGCTCCTTGAACTCGCCCACGCAGCGGTCGCAGTAGCAGTAGTCCGCCGGGGGATACGGGCCGCCCGAGAAGTCCAGGCCGTACTTGTCCCACAGGCCGCGGGCCAGGATGGCGTCGGCGTAGCGGATGTAGTCCAGCTGGACATAGTCCACGTCGGGGACGGCGGCGATTTCGGTGATCATCGACACGATGAAGTCCTGCACTTCCGGATTCGCCGGGTCCAGGGCCTGGTAGTACTGCACATAGGCGGGGAACTCATCCGCGCTCTGGCCCAGCCGGTTCACGGCATACCATTCGTGCGGCTTGCCTCCCTGCAGCATGCAGGGCTTCCAGGCGTGGTACTCAAGGCCTTCCTCGTGGGCGATGGCGGAAATGGCCGGGATGTCGGCGAGGTCCGCCTGGATGCAGACGCCCGTAAAGCCGTGGGCCTTATAGTTCTGGAACTTGGCCCTCACCTCTTCCAGGTCCGGGTCCTTGCCGATGCCCTCCCACCCGTACAGCGGAATGGTGGCTTTCTTTTCAGTACAGGAACAAAGGACGGCGAGCGCCGCCAGCAAGCAAAGCAGTGCGTTTCTCATATCGTCTTGCGGTTTCTGCAAAATTAGCAAAAAAGCCAGGCTCATTCAAGGCCTGGCTCGAAATCCGACGAAAAAGGATTAGTCCTCTTCCTGCTCCTGGGCGGCGTACTCGGCGATGAGTTTCGTCTGGACGTCGGCCGGGACCTGGACGTACTCGGCGAACTTCATCTGGAAGGTCGCGGAGCCACCGGTCAGGGAGCTCAGGACGGTGGAGTAGCGGTAGAGCTCGGCGAGCGGAACGCGGGCGTGCAGGATGGTCATGCCCTTGTCCATGTCCTGGTTCATGATCATGCCGCGGCGGGTGTTGAGGTCGCTCATGCAAGGACCCACATACTCGTTCGGGGTGATGATGTCCACGTTGTAGATAGGCTCGAGGATCTTCGGGCCGGCGTTCTTGAAGGCCTCCTTGAAGGCGTTGCGGCCGGCGATGATGAAGGCGATTTCCTTGGAGTCCACCGGGTGCATCTTACCGTCGTACACATACACGCGGATGTCGCGGGCGTAGGAACCGGTGAGCGGGCCTTCCTCCATCTTGGACTTGATACCCTTCAGGATGGCGGGCATGAAGCCGAGGTCGATGGAACCGCCGACGACGCAGTTGTAGAATTCCAGCTTGCCGCCCCACTCGAGGTCGGTGATGTCCTGGCTCTTGAAGTTGAACACGGTGTCCTTGCCGTCGATCTTGAAGTTCTTCGGGGCTTCCTGGCCTTCGACGTACGGGCA
>CAMNGM010000147.1 GCA_946538425.1 uncultured Bacteroidales bacterium
TTACCGGATGTCATCCAGGGGAATCGCCTGGAAGGTCATATGCGCCTGGGAACTCTCGTAGAGGATGCCGACGGTCTTCCTGTCGACCATCGTCAGGCAGGAATAGCCCCAGCCGTCGCCTTCGTCCAGGAGGCATTTCCGGGTCCAGGTCTTACCGCCGTCCAGGCTCATCTGGATCGTGATGTTCTTGCGGTCGTTCGCGTCCGCGGGGTTGGAGAAAAGGAGGATGTCCCGTTTCAGGGCGTTCTCGGAGGCCCGGACCTTCAGCAGGCTGGCCATACAGACGGGCTCCACGAGCTGGCCGTCGGACACGTGCGGCGTCCAGGTGCGGCCCAGATCCTTCGTCACGTACACGGCGCGGCCGGTCTTGCGGTTGTCCCGCATGTTGAGCATCAGCTCGCCGGGCGCGATTTCGGCCACCTGGGACTCCGTGGTGTTGATTTTCGCATATTCGTGGACGTGCCAGGTGAGGCCGCGGTCCGTGGAGTACATGATGCCGGCGGCCGGGGTGCGCTCCGGCGCCGGCTCCTGGTGCTGGAACGGCACGACCAGGGTGCCGTCGTCCATCGTGATGCCGCGGCCGGGGCCCTGGAAGGTGAAGTTCCAGGCTTCCTGCTTGACCTGCCGGGTCAGGTTCACGGGCTTGGACCAGGTGAGACCGTCGTCGGTGGAGCGGACCATCACCAGCTGCGGGGTCGTATCGGGTTCGAAGCCGCTGCCGGCCGTCCACCAGGCCGCCTTCCCCGCTTCGCCGCCGTGCGTCCACGCCGCGAAGACGAGCAGGTCCCCCGTCACTTCGTCCACGAGGATGCAGGGGTCGCCGACCCCGTTGACATTCTGCGGCAGACCGCCCCATTCGCCCATGTCGATGGCGACGATCATCGGCCCCCAGGTGCGGCCGCCGTCCGTGGAGCGGCTCACGCCCACGTCGATGTGGCCCTGCAGGTCGCGGGAATTCTCGTGCCGGATGTCGTACACGCCCACGAGCGTGCCTTTTTTCGTGGTCACCAGACCCGGGATGCGGTAGGCGGCCACCCCGTCGTCACCGGCGGTGCGGACCTTGCGGGCGAGCCGGTGCTGCAAGGCGCCATCTTCCTGGATGGAAAAACCTTTTGCCTTGATTTTCAAGGAGAAAGGCTTTCGGATATCTTTCACGCGGGCGGCGTCCAGATGGACATACAGGACCCCGTCCCGGACTTCCCAGGAACGGAGCGCCCTGCGGGGCAGGCCCCGCAGGGAAACTTCGAAGGCCGGGTCCGCCCCTTTCGGGATGGTCACCGTCGCCACCGGGACGTTTCTGTCCTGGATGACGGGAACCTGACAATGGTGGATCTGGATGGTGGCCGCGGTGAGGAGGGCGGCAAAAAAAGTCGATAGCATAGTGTCCGTGTTAGTTCCGTAAAAATACGGAAAAACACGGACACTTCCAACTAGGCGGTCAGGTATTCCGTCGATACGACCCCCATCGCGAACAGGACGCCCACGACCACCAGGACGACGAGCCAGAGGACGAAGACCACCAGGCCGGGACGCCACTTGGGCGGCTTGAAGCCAAAGATCAGCAGGACGCCTCCGTAGATGAGCCAGATCAGGGGCAGGATGACGGCCAGGATGACGAGAACGAGGATCCAGGGGGTATTGACCATCTCGTAGAAGGCGGGCGCCTCCAGGGACATCTCGTCCAGGAAACTGTCGATGGGCGCGCTGAGCAGCGTCGGCCCCTTCAGGCCGATCACGGACACCGAGGCCAGGCCGGATACGCCGCCCAGCAGCAGGATGATACCGAGGACCAGAAGGATGATCTTGCCCAGCTCGCTTCCGTGCCCGCGGACCGTGTCGCGCACTTCATTCATCCCCCGCCGGGCCGCGTCGCCCATCTCCTCGACGCCACTGCGAATATTGCGCTGGATATCGTCCAGTGTACCGGCGTCGCCCTTCATCGCCCAGCGCTCCTGCGCCGTGCGGGCCGCCGGCATCGCCAGCCAGAGGATGACGTACGCGACGAATCCGAGCAGGGCCCAGGGCCCGTCGTGGGCGCCGCCGAAGAACAGGGCCAGCGTGATGACGCAGAAGATGATCCGCAAGGCCACGACGTCGAAGTTGAAATAGTTCCCCAGACCGGCGCAGACGCCGGCGATGCGCTTGTTCTCCAGGTCGCGGTAGAGCTTCTTCTGGGGCCTCGGCTGCGCCTCCGACGGTTCGGGGTCGTCGGCCTCGATCCGCTCGGGACGGCCGAGGATGCCGATCAGGCTCTGGATGTCGGCCACCGTGGCGACACGGCCCCCGCCGCACCGCTCCAGCAGGAGCTCGGCCATCCGCTCCTCGATTCCTTCCATGATTTCCTTGCCGCCCGGCTTGCCCAGGTAATGGGCCTCCAGGCTCTTCAGATACTGTCCCACCTCCTCGGAGGCGGCTTTTTCGAGCGTGAAGGCATAGCCTCCGATGCTCACTTTCTCGATCTCGGTCATTTCTTGAGCGTTTCAATGCTTTCCACCATTTCCTGCCAGGCGGCGTCCATCTCGGCGAGCTGGGCGCGGCCTTTCTCGGTAATCCCATAGTACTTCCGGGGCGGGCCTTGCGTGGACTCCTCCCAGCGGTAGGTCAGCAGACCCTGGTTCTTCTGCCGGATGAGCAGGGGGTACAGGGTTCCCTCCACCACGATCATGTTCGCGGCCTTGAGGGAGTCGATGATGCTGGAAGCGTAGGCTTCCTGCTTGCTGAGAATACACAGGATGCAGTATTCCAGCACGCCCTTCCGCATCTGCGAACGGACATTGTCGGTCGTGCTCTCCATAAGGCTATCGGTTATAGGTGTCCTGCGCGTGGTTCTTGAAACGCGCCATGTTCTCCGCGGTGGCCGGAATGCCCCGCATCTCGCACTGCTGGGCCGGGGTCATCGCCTTGGGGATGGCGATCCACAGCACCAGGTAGATCCAGAAACCCGACGTGCCGGCGATCAGGGCCACCAGCATGATGATCCGGATGATGGTTACGTCGATGTTGAAGTACCAGGCCAGGCCGGAGCAGACGCCGGCCACGCCCTTGTTGTCCATATCCCGGTACAGTTTCCGGGGGGCCTTGTCCTCGGAGAAGGCCTGGGAATAGGCGTACCCCGTTTCGGGCGAGCCGTCGGGCATGCCGAGGGCCGACACGACCTTCTCCACCATCTCGAGGGTCACCACGCGGGAGGTCTCCCCCACTTCCTGGAAGAACAGGTCGGAGATCCGGCTCTCGATGTCGTCCATCACCTCCGCCTTCTGGGCCTCGGGAACGGTCAGTTTGGCCTTGAAGTTCCGTAGGTAGGCGTCCAGGCGGTTGTAGGCGTCGTCGTCTAGGGTGAAATTGCGTCCTCCGACACAGGCATTTGTCACTCGTTTCATAGTACACAAAATATTTGTTGCTGCAAAGATATGAATTTTATTTGATACTTTGCAATACAAAGTACTAAAATTTTGCAACAATTTACAAATCGCACGAAAATCGCTATCTTTGTAAGATAAAAGAAACCAACCCTACTCCATTTATGGCAGAATTCAAATACGCACCCATGTTCCAGCTGGGTCCCGACACCACCGAGTACTACAAGATTCCCGGTTCCGAAAAACTCGTAAAAACCTGCGCCTACGGCGACAAGACCATTCTGGAAGTCTCTCCGGAAGCGCTCACGCTGGTCGCCCAGCAGTCCTTCCACGACTGCCAGTTCATGCTCCGCCGCGCCCACAACGAGCAGGTGGCGGCCATCCTGGACGATCCCGAGGCCAGCGACAACGACAAGTACGTC
>CAMNGM010000148.1 GCA_946538425.1 uncultured Bacteroidales bacterium
ACAAGGACAACAAGGAGACCTACGCGAAGGGCATGAAGTATTTCGTCATCTTCACACTCCTGGCCTTCCTGTGCGTGATGGCCTACATGAACATCCTCCGCTACATCATCAAGAGCGACTACTGGGAAGGTCTCCGCGTCGTCCCGATCGTGATGGCGGCGGAGATGATGATGGGCATCTACTTCAACCTGTCTTTCTGGTACAAGCTCACGGACCGGACCATCTGGGGTGCCGTCTTCTCCGGCATCGGCTGCGCCGTCCTCATCGGCATCAATGTATTCCTGGTGCCGAAATACGGCTACATGGCCTGCGCCTGGGGCGGATTCGCAGGATACGGAACGGCGATGCTGCTGTCGTATTTCGTGGGACAGAAGTATTATCCGATCGCTTATCCGCTCAAGGAGCTGGCCGTCTATACCATCCTGGCTGCGGTACTTTTCGCCGGCATCACCTTGTCCAACAGCCATTTGGGCTTCTGGCCGGCACTTCTGGCGAACACCGCGCTGGTCGCCCTCTTCGGGCTGTATATCATCAAGAAGGACTTGCCCCTGTCGGGACTGCCCGTCGTAGGAAAGTATTTCAGGAAATAGCTATTTCCTCTTCCGCGTGTCCATATGCACCGGCGACTGAAACGGAAAGGGACGCCAGCAAGGCGAATACGATTTTTCTCATAAGCGTTTAAAATGATTGAGGCGCCCAGGGACTCCGGCAGGCTCTGTGGGCCGCTTCGCGGCAGATACGCGCCGTTTCCGGATCCACGGTGGCAGGATGCCAGGGATTGCCGGTGACATCGATTCCGGTCAGGGTCTCAAACCAGGTGCAGGCGGCGGTGTAGCGGCCGTACGTGAGTTCCAGATGATAGCCGTCCCGGTTGAAGGTATCGCCCAGGGCTGTGCTCCGGCCGTTCTGGATGGCGGTGCCGGAAGGAATGACCGCCCGGAAACCATTCTCCTCCACCGCCCGGCGGCTGGCATACATGATGGCCGCGTACATGACCTGCTGGTTCCGCCCGTAGATGGGGAACTCCGGATGGGAGGCGTCGGCACTGTAAGCCCAGGTCTGGTGCCACAGCAGCCGCACGTCGTCCCGGGTCCGCGCCTGGACAAAGCCGACCAGGTCTTTCAGATAGGGCTGGTACGTCTCATAAAGGCCGGACACGCCGCTCGCCTGCTGGAGGGTTACGATGTCCCAGGGCTCATCGGAGAGGCCCATTTCCAGCGTATAGCCGGGCGTATCGCTCCGGACCCCCTCCACCACTTTCCGGTATCGGTAGTCGGGGACATCGCCCAGACTGTTGTTGTAGTGCCGCTGCAGCGTACAGCCTCCGATATACAGGTTGCCGATGATGACCGGAATCCCTTCCGCATCAAAGAGTTCCCAGAGGTTCTGCTCGATGGCGTCCTGGGAAAAACTGTTGCCGATGGCAAGGATCCGGAGGGTGTCCCGCCGCTGCGCCGGCAAGGGGAAGAAGAGGATGAAAGCCACGAAGGACAGAATGATCTTTTTCATGGAAGACATGTTTACCTATACAAAAATAAGCATTTTTGGAAAGGAATCGCTATCTTTGAAGAATAAACTGATAACCATTTATGAAAAGAATCATCGAATGCGTACCCAACTACAGCGAAGGACGCGATAAAGGCCTTATCGACCAGATTGTTGCGGCGATCGCCGCCGTGGAGGGCGTGAAAGTGCTGGACGTGGATCCCGGCGAGGCGACGAACCGGACGGTCGTCACTTTTGTGGGAGAACCGGAGCCGGTCCTCGAAGCCGCCTTCCGAGGGGCGGAAAAAGCCAAGGAATTGATTGATATGCGCTTCCATCACGGAGCGCACCCGCGCAGCGGAGCTACGGACGTGCTGCCCCTCATTCCGGTGTCCGGCATTACGCTGGAGGAATGCGCCCAGCTTGCCCGCGGACTGGCCGAGCGCCTGTACAAGGAGCTGGGCATTCCCTGCTACTGCTACGAAGCCGCTGCGTTCACCCCGGAACGGCGGAACCTCGCCGTGTGCCGGGCGGGCGAATACGAGGCCCTGCCCGAGAAGATGGCCGATCCGGACCGCAAGCCGGACTTCGGCGGCGCCTGGGACGAAGTCGCCGCCCGCGCCGGCGCCACCAACGTGGGCGCCCGCAACTTCCTCATCGCGGTCAATTACAACCTGAACACCACCTCCACCCGCCGTGCGATGGCCGTCGCCTTCGACGTGCGCGAAAAGGGCCGCAAGGCCCGCGAGGGCGGTTCCCTCACAGGCAAACTGCTGAAGGATGAGAATGGCGAACAGATCTGGATCCCCGGCACCCTCAAGGGCTGCAAGGCCATCGGCTGGTACATCGACGAATACGGCATCGCGCAGGTGTCGATGAACATCACCGACATCGACACGGTGCCCCTGCACGTGGCTTACGAGGAAGTGTGCCGCGCCGCCGCGGCCCGCGGGCTCAAGGTCACCGGCGTGGAAATCGTCGGTCTGGTCCCAAAGCGGGTGCTCATCGACGCGGGCAAGTTCTATCTGGCCCGGCAGCAGCGGTCCCTGGGCATCTCCGAGGAGGAAATCCTCAAGATTGCCGTCAAATCGATGTCCCTGGACGACCTCAAGCCCTTCAATCCGAAGGAGAAGGTCATCGAATACCTGATGGAGGACGAGGCGGAACTCGCGGTCCGCGAGAAGCTTGTGCGGATGTCCGTCAAGGGCTTTGCCGCCGAGACGGCCTCCGAGTCCCCCGCCCCCGGTGGCGGGTCGATATCGGCCTATATGGGCGCGCTCGGCGCCGCCCTCGCCACGATGGTCGCGAACCTGTCCGCCCACAAGCGGGGCTGGGACAACCGCTGGAAGGAATTCTCCGACGTCGCCGAAAAGGGCCAGGCCCTGATGGCGGAACTCCTCGCCCTGGTCGATGAGGACACGGCCGCCTTCAACCGCATCATGGACGTGTTCTCGATGCCCAAGGGCACGCCGGAAGAGAAGGCAGCCCGCGCCGCCGCGATGGAAGAAGCGACGCTTTACGCCGCCTCCGTTCCCCTGAAGACGATGGAAGCCTCCCTGAAGGCGCTTCCGCTGGCCCTCGAAATGGCCCGGAAGGGCAATCCGGCATCGGCCTCCGACGCGGGCGTCGCCGCCCTCGCCGCCGTCGCCGGCATCCGGGGCGCCGCCCTGAACGTGCGCATCAACGCCGCCGGCCTGACGGACAAGGCCCCTGCGGAACCCCTCCTGAAGCGCGCCGACGCCATCGTCGCCGAGGCCCTTGCCCTGCAGGATAAAGTGCTGGATGAAGTGAACAAGCATATCGAAGCATAGTCATGAACAAGTTCCAAGAAGAAATACTCGCAGGCATTCCGGCGGAACTGCCGGAAGTGAAACCCTACGACCCGGAAATCAACCACGCTCCCAAGCGGAAGGATATCCTCACGGACGAGGAGAAAGTGCTGGCCCTCAAAAACGCCCTCCGGTACTTCCCGGAGCGGCATCACGCCGTGCTGGCGAAGGAGTTTGCCGAGGAACTGCAAAAGTACGGCCGGATCTACATGTACCGGTTCCGTCCGTCCTATGAGATGTACGCGAGGCCCATCGACGAATACCCGGCGAAGTCCCGGCAGGCGGCGGCCATCATGGCCATGATCCAGAACAACCTGGACCCGCGCGTCGCGCAGCATCCGCATGAACTGATCATCTACGGCGGCAACGGCGCCATCTTCCAGAACTGGGCGCAGTACC
>CAMNGM010000149.1 GCA_946538425.1 uncultured Bacteroidales bacterium
ATCTATTCCCGCACCCTGTACAAGCTGGGCGCCCTCCTGATGAAACGGATGTTCCAGGAGGAGAAGGAATTCATGAATTACCAGAACTATGGCGGGAGCGTGCTCCTCGGGACCTCCAAGGTGGTGGTCAAAGGACACGGCAGCAGCAAGGCCGTGGCCGTGGAGAAATGCATCGAGCAGGCCTACCGGATGGAGGTGAGCCACCTCTCCGGCAAGATCGAGGAGGCCGTCGCCCGCTACGAACACTACGAAGACTGATGGAAACGTTGTTTGAGAAAGTCCAGGCCATCCTGGCCCGGCAGTTGCGCGTGGATCCGGCGACCGTGACGCCGGAGGCGCAGATAAAGAAGGACCTCGGCGCCGATTCGCTGGACATCCTCCAGCTCCTGATGCGCCTGGAGGACCAGTATGGAATCACCATTCCCGACAAGGCGCTGGCGACGTTCATCACCGTGGGCGACGTCGTCACCTACCTCGAGCAGGAAGGCACCTCCGTGTCATTCTGAGCGGAGCGCAGAATCTAGTACTTGAAGGTATACTCGGTCTCGATGCCGGTGAACTCGTCCAGCACCATCCGGACGGGCAGGCCTTTCTTGTTGTAGTCCAGGATGATGCGCGCGTAACCGGCGGGCAGCTGCTTGCGGGCCATCATCGACACGGTCTTGATGTCGCCCTTCTGCTCGACGATGAGGGTGGCGTCATTCTCCTCGGCCGCCTTCTCGTAGTTGCCCATGATGCAGTCCAGCAGGGTGTTGCGCATCTTGCGCATCCGCGGATTCTTGGCGGTGTCGATCTGGATGACCTTCCCCTTCACGCAGTTCTTCAGCTGCGTGCCCTCGATGAGGAGGTACTCCCCTTCCGGGACGTCGTAGGTCATATTGAGGTAATCGGGGGCCTTGAAGGTAATCTTTCCCTCGCCGGGGATGACTTTGTTCACGGCCTTGAGGGTCTTTTTCTGGACGAAGGTGCAGCTCAGCTCCTGCGCCGAGGCCGTCAGGCCGCAGGCGAGGAGGGCGATAAGGATCAAAAGCTTTTTCATTTCAATTGCGTCAATCGGGGTGCAAAGTTACAAAGATTGTTCCGAAAATGTATATCTTTGCAGGGAAAGGCTGATTTTCCTTACCGATGAACAAGACTGGAGAAAAGATTTTCAAATATGCCCTGGACAAGGGCAACCGGGTCAGGAACGCCCTCTGGATCGCCGGCTGCTTCCTGCTGGTGGCCGCCAACGTGGCCTTCTTCCTGCTCTTCCCGCGGATCGTCTCGGGCCTGGCGATCGTCCTTTCGAACGCCATCACCCTCATTCTCACTTTCCTGGCTTTCAAGCCGCTGAACAGCTGGCTGCAGGACAGCCTGATGGAGCGGCAGCAGGCCCTTATCGAAAAGATGGAGAAGGACCGCGAGCTGGAGCGGAAGGTGGAAGTCCTGGAGCTGGAGAACCGCACCCTCGCCGACAAGCTGGACACCCGCGTGCAGACGGGCGCCCTCCCCGTCCGGCTGGACTATACCTTCAAGGTGGAGCAGATGGAATACGCGAAGCAGGGCTACGTCGTGAAGGAAGAGGAAGTGGACGCCCTGGACCGCGAACAGTTCGACGTTCCCGACCGGAAGTTCTTCGAGACCATCCTCGAGGACTCCCTCCTCAAGGAAGCCTCCATCCGCAAGATCCTGTACATCCACAAGTTCTACTACAAGGTCTCCCTGGGCATCGACTTCAGCAAGATCATGTATGCCCTGGAGGACGGGAAGGTCCTCTTCTACGGAGTCCGGTTCCAGAAACTGCACGACATCACCAGCGAGATGGAGCCCGAGCACGGCGACATCGACCGGGTGGAGATCCTGAAGGTCTCCGGCGACAAGACGGAAATCCGGCAGGACAAGGAGTACGAGCCCCTGAAGGAGCAGTACCGCAACGTGCAGGCGCAGGAGGTGAAGGTCGGGATGGAAGAGGAAGTCTCCGCCCTCTGCAACCAGTACACCGGCGCCCTGCACGACAGCATCAAGGGCCGCTTCGGCGACCGCGTGGACTTTGTCGATTCCATCGAGGAGCACCGTGACAAGAACTGGTACGCCCTCAAGGCCAGCGAGGACGCCACCGTGCAGGAGATTGCCGCCAACATGCTGATGCTCACCACCGTGATGAACAAGACGCAGGCCATCGGCGAGCAGGCCGGCGTCCGGCTGCTGGAAGAGTCGTAATCGACCTTGAACAATCGGGGAAACAATTGTACGGACGGGACAAGGTTTGCCGCCCGAAAGCCGTATCTTTGCCTGTCCAACAATCTGATCATGAAAAGACTTCTTGTTTTCGTTTCCCTCGCTGCCCTTTTTGCCTGCAGCACGCCGAATCCGGTCCTGACCGTTGCTGGCGGAAAAGTCCAGGGTGTCCTTACCGATTCATCTCAAGTTCTTGTCTATAAGGGTATTCCCTATGCTGCGCCGCCTGTGGGCGACCTGCGTTGGCAGGCGCCGCAACCGGTTCCTGCCTGGGACGGTGTGAAGGTATGCGATACCTTCGGCCCCATCGCCTGGCAGCCGGGCAACGCCCCCGGCACTTTCTATGGGGACGAGTTCTACTGGGCGGGCACGCCGGAGCAGAGCGAAGACTGCCTGTACCTGAACGTCTGGGCCCCGGCCGGCACCGTGGGCAAGACCGATGCGAAACTCCCCGTGGCGATGTGGATCCACGGCGGCGCCTACATGAACGGATACGGCTATGAAATGACGATGGACGGGGATGCCTGGGCCCGGCGCGGCGTCATCCTCGTGACCATCAACTACCGGCTCGGAACCTTCGGATTCCTGTCCCATCCGGACCTCACGGCCGAACAGGGCCAGTCCGGCAACTACGGCACCATGGACCAGGTCGCGGCCTTGCAGTGGGTCCATGACAACATCACCCAGTTCGGTGGCGATCCGGCGAACATCACCATCTTCGGCCAGAGCGCCGGTGCGATGAGCGTGAAGACGCTCCTCATTTCGCCGATGGCCAAGGACCTCATGGCGAAGGCCATCATCCAGAGCGGCGGCGGCATCGGCGTCCGCGGGCTCTCCCCTGCCAACGATGTCCCGCAAGCTTTCTATGACGAACAGGGCAAGGCGCTGACGGACGCTGGCGGGCTCACCTCCCTGGAAGCGATGCGCGCAGCATCGGCCCAGACCATCTTCGACCTTTCCCAGAAGCAGTTCGTCATGCTTTCCCCGCACAACGACGGAAAGGTGCTCGTCGAAGATTTCGACCATGCCCTGTACGATGGTTCGATCGCCCAGGTGCCGGTGATGATCGGGTACAACAAGGATGACATGGGCATCCTTGCCGGCACTTCCGTGGACCGTTTCTGCGCCGTCCGCGACTCCCTCGGCTGCCCGGTGTACGAATACGAATTCCTCCGCGAGCTGCCTACTGACGAAGCCCATCCGGCTTCTGCGTCCGGCGCCTTCCATTCCGCCGAACTTTGGTACATGTTCGGTACCCTGAAGAACAGTTGGCGGCCTTTCACCGAGGCCGATTACCGGCTGTCCGAGGAGATGGTGGACGCCTGGACCGCCTTCTGCCGCACCGGAAACCCCGGCTGGGACGCCTACAAGCACGACAAGCCTTACAAGAAACTGTTTGATATCCGATAACCATGAAACGCTTCCTGATCCTTCTCGCAGCCGTGTGCTGCACCCTGCCGATGGCCGCCCAGTGGGGCCGCCGTCCCACCC
>CAMNGM010000150.1 GCA_946538425.1 uncultured Bacteroidales bacterium
AAATAAAGTTTACAGTTTTACATCATTCAGTGTAAACCTATTTCAGGACAAGTCACATGCTTCGGAGCGAAGCGACGGAGGGGGTCTGGGGGTCTCCCCCAGTCGCCCCTCGGGGCAGCCGCGAAGCGGCGGGGGTAAGATAGTTTATTCTCAACGAAACAGGCAGCTGCTCTTGCAGCTGCCTGTTTCGTTGAGATGTAGAGATTCGAACTCTAACTGAGGGAACCAAAATCCCTAGTGCTACCATTACACCACATCTCAATTCCGGGGTGCAAAGATAGTATAATTTTCCAAATGTGGCAAGCGGTTACAGGACCGCCCGCAGCACGCGCGTGAGCTGGTCGGAGCAGGAGGTGCCGCGCCCCTTGCAGTCGATGCCGGTGAGGCGGTCCAAGGCGAATTCCACGGGCTGGCCTTCCAGCAGGGCGCCCAGCGCCTGCAGGTTGCCGTGGCAGCCGGCGGTGTAGCGGAGGTTCCGGATGGTCCCGTCCACGAGGTCGAAGTCGATCTGGCGGGAACAGACGAGGGCCGAGGGAACGGCCGTGATGTGGCGGACGCCGTCGACGGTGACGTCGCGCAGGATCTGGATGTCTTCAGGCATGTTAGAACAGGGTAGGATGATTCTCATCCAACTCGGAGAGAACTTTGGTCATAATGGCTTCGCGGAAGAGGGCGGCTTTCGCGTGGACCTTGAAGCGGCTGCAGTACTCGTCGACAGCCTCCATTTCCTTGTCGTTGAAATAGAGGACATAGCGGTTCTTGCGGAGGAGCGCCGCTTTCTGTTTCTCGAGATAGGCGGGGTCCACACCCGGGATCTTGCGTTTTCTGGCCATCAAATGCAAAGATAGCAAAATCCTTTCAAATCAGCGTTTGGAACGGAAGAAATCCTGCATCAAGGCCGTGCATTCTTCGCCCAGGACGCCGGCCGTGACCTGCGTGCGTGGGTGGAGGAGGGAAGGGGAGAAGAGGGTGTAGCCGCGGCGCGGGTCGATGGCGCCGTACACGATGCGGCCCACCTGGGCCCAGTTCAGGGCGCCGGCGCACATCGGGCACGGCTCGACCGTGACATACAGGGTGCAGTCCGTCAGATACTTGCCGCCGATGGCCTCGGTGGCGGCCGTGATGGCCACCATCTCCGCGTGGGCGGTGGTGTCGATGAGCCGCTCGGTCATGTTGTGCCCCCGGCCGATCACCCGGCCCCGGGAGACGACGACCGCGCCGATGGGGATCTCCCCGGCGGCAAGGGCGGCGGCCGCTTCCCGCAGCGCCTCCCGCATATATTTTTCGTCCTGGTTTTCCACTTTGCAAAGATAACGAAAAATACCGACCGCTTTCCTATCGTATCAGTTTTGTCCAGAATTGTATTTGTTGGTGGGTAAAAGGTTTCTTATATTTGTACCGATGAAGAATGCCTTGTCCCTTCTTGCCCTCGCCCTCCTGGTTTTCGCCTGCGGAGAACCCGCGGAACCGGAACCGGTGGAGACGCCCGGCCCTGCGCTGGTCTCCACCACCCCGGCCGACGGCACGGCGGACGTCGTCGACAGCAAGCTGTCCATCGTCTTCACGTTCGACCAGGACATCCTCTGCACGTCCGCCAGCCTGAAAGGGGTTTCGGTGGATGAGGGCGCTTTCATCGAGAAGGCCAGCCCTGCGGGCGCGGCGCTGACGGTCGTCGTTTCGGGCCTAGCCCGGGGCAAGCGCTATACGGTCACCCTGCCGGCCGGTTCGGTCCGGGGCTTCAAGCCCGGACAGAAAGCCTCCGCGGCCATCACCTTCCGCTTCTCGACGAAGGAACCGGACCCGGCTCCGGACCCGGGAGATTGGGAATCCGCCGATTCGGCCGTGAAGCATATGGGTGCGGGCTGGAACCTGGGCAATACGCTGGATTCCCACAGCGGAGACGTCACCCATATGTGGATCGAATCCAAGGCCGACCGCACGACCGCCGACTATGAGACGGCCTGGGGTCAGCCCGTCACCACCCGGGCGCTCATCCACATGTTCAAGGAGGCCGGTTTCAACGCCATCCGCATCCCCGTCACCTGGTATCCGCATATGGGCACGCTGGAAGTGAATGGCGGCTACTGGGACAGGGACAAGTGGCTGGAATCCACGGACTACCGCGTGGACCCCGCCTGGATGTCGCGCGTCCGGCAGGTCGTTGACTACGTCATCGACGAAGGCATGTACTGCATCCTCAATGTCCATCACGACACGGGGGACCATGGCGAAAAAAAGAACGGCACCGCCTGGCTGGTGGCGGACCGGTACGATGCGGTGAAAGACCGGTACGCCGCCCTCTGGCAGCAGATCGCCGAGACCTTCAAGGACTACGGGGACCGTCTGCTCTTCGAGTCCTACAACGAGATGCTGGACTCCTATGATTCCTGGTGCTTCGCGACCTTCGCTTCGCCGGACGGCTATGACGCGGAGGTGGCGGCCGCCGCTTATGCCGGCATCAACAACTATGCGAAGACCTTCGTGGAGACGGTGCGCGCCACGGGCGGCAACAACGCCGTGCGGAACCTCGTCGTGAACACCTATGGCGCCTGCAGCGGCGCTGGCACCTGGAATCCCCATCTGCAGGACCCCCTCGCGAAGTTCGACCTTCCGGAGGCCCCCGGCCATATCGCCGTGCAGGTCCACAGCTATTGGGAGGCCGACAAGTTCGACGCGCAGAAGGCGGACATCGACCGCCAGTTTGCGGACCTGGACCGGTACGTGGTCCGGCGGCTGGGCGTGCCGGTGATCATCGGCGAGTGGGGCGGCGGGGTCAATGAAGACTCCGCGGCGATGATCCGTTTCGCCGGCTACTTCTCGCAGAAGGCGAAGGACGCCGGGATGGCCGCCCTGTACTGGATGTGCCTGTCGGACGGGGCGGATCGCGCCGTCCCCGCCTGGACGACGCCCGGGGTCAAGGATGCCATCCTGGAACCTTATGATTGAGACAGATACGATTTTTTGAAATTCTGATACATTTATGGCAAAATTCTCTGAGAAAATCGGCTATGCCCTGGGAGACGCCGCCGCCGGCGGCATCACCTGGAAGGTTATGTCCATCGCATTCCCGCTGTTCTTCACGAACGTTTTCGGCTTGACGGTCGCCGACACCGCCACCCTGATGCTGGTCGCCCGCCTGTTCGACGTCGTGACCGACCCGTTGATGGGCGCGCTCGCCGACCGGACGCAGTCCAAGTGGGGCACCTACCGTCCCTGGCTCATCTTCGGCGCCATTCCGCTGGGACTTGTCTTCGCCCTGCTGCTGTACACGCCGGACCTCGGCCCCGTGGGCAAGCGCATCTACGCCTATTCGATGTACCTGCTGATGATGGCCGTCTATACCGCCGTGAACGTGCCGTACGGCTCCCTGCTGGGCGTGATGACCGCCGATGACAACGAGAAGAACGAGTTCTCGTCCTACCGGATGGTCGGGGCCTACGCGATGGGCTTCGTCACCCTGCTCTCCTTCCCGTACCTGCAGAAGATGGTGGGCGGCACTCCGGCGCACCAGTATGCCGTCCTGGGCGTGATCCTGGGCGCGCTGGCCGCGCTGGGCACGCTGGCCTGCGGCCTCCTGACGAAGGAGCGCCTGAAGCCCATCCGGGCGGAGAAGTTCTCCTTCAAGCCGTTCGCCGACCTGTTCCGCAACAGGCCGTGGATCATCCTGACGCTCATCGGCATCTGCACGAATTTCTTCAACGGATTC
>CAMNGM010000151.1 GCA_946538425.1 uncultured Bacteroidales bacterium
GTTTGACAGCGACGACACCCGGTTTGACCGTCTTGGCGACTTTCTGGGCGGCGGCACCCTTCACGGGGATGTCGAGGCCCTTTTTCAAATCGAGCTGGTTTGACATTATTGAAACTAATTTGTGTTTCTGGTTCAAATAACTTGCAAATTTACGCAAATTTTCGCTATTTTCGTGAAAAAGATTTGGAAGATATGAGCGCGATACTTGAGGATTTGAACAAGGAGCAGAGGCAAGCGGTTGAGTGTGTGGAAGGACCGGTGCTGATCGTGGCGGGGGCAGGCTCCGGGAAGACCCGCGTATTGACTTCCAGAATCGCCTATCTGGTCGAGAAGGGGACGGATCCCTCCCGGATCCTGGCCCTGACGTTCACCAAGAAGGCGGCCGGCGAGATGAAGGAGCGCATCGGCCAGATGGTGGGGGAGCGCAAGGCCCGCCGCATCTGGATGGGCACCTTCCATTCCGTCTTCATCCGCTTCCTGCGGGAATTTGCCGACGCCATCGGCTTCCCGCCCACTTTCACCATCTACGATACCGGCGACTCCGTGAGCGCCGTCAAGGTGTGTCTCAAGCAGCTGGGACTGGATGAGAAGCTGTACAAGCCCAAGGAGGTGCTCGCCCGCATCTCCAAGGCGAAGAACGACCTGGTCACGCCCACGCCGTACGCGAACGGCGCCGGCGGCTACCGGGAGGACGACCGCGTGCACAAGAAACCCGAGATCTACCGGGTGTACCAGGCCTACTGCCAGCTGTGCCGGCAGTCGGGCGTGATGGACTTCGACGACATCCTCCTGTACCTGAACATCCTCCTGAAGCAGAGTCCGGACGCCCTGGCTTCGATTTCCGAGCGCTTCGACGCCATCCTCGTGGACGAGTACCAGGACACGAACAATGCGCAGTACCTGATTCTCAAGAAGCTCGCGGCCGTGCACCGGAACCTGTGCGTGGTGGGGGACGATTCCCAGTCCATCTACGCCTTCCGCGGCGCCAAGATCGAGAACATCCTGAACTTCAAGAAAGACTTTCCGGAGGCGAAAACCTTCCGCCTGGAACGCAACTACCGGTCCACGCGGAACATCGTGAACGCGGCGAATACGCTGATCGCCAACAACGAAGGCCGGATCCCGAAGCAGTGCGTGTCGATGGGCGAGGAGGGGGAGAAGATCCGCCTCGTGCGGGCCTACACGGAGCAGGAGGAGGCGGCCCTGATCGCGTCCGCCATCCTGCAGCGGATGCACGAGGTCCACGCCCAGTACGAGGACTTCGCCATCCTGTACCGCACGAACGCCCAGTCCCGCGCCCTGGAGGAGCAGCTCCGCAAGCGGAACATCCCGTACATCATCTACTCGGGGAATTCCTTCTTCGAGCGGGCGGAAGTCAAGGATATGATGGCCTACTTCAAGCTGGCCGCGAACACGAACGACGACGAGTCGTTCAAGCGGGCCGTGAACAAGCCGGCCCGCGGCATCGGCGACACGTCGCTCGCGGCCCTCGCCGCGGCCGCGCAGGCGAAGGGCGCTTCGCTGTACGCCGCCGCCTGGGCGGAGGACCTGGAGTCCTTCGGCCTCCGCGCCGCCGCCGTCGGCAAGATCCGCGGTTTCTGCTCGATGATCGCCAAGGTCGCGGATACCCTGGAGCGGACGGACGCCTACGAGGCGGCGAAAACCCTCGCCAGCGAGTCCGGCCTGTACCTATTCTATAAGAGTGACAATTCCATCGAGGGCCAGGCCCGCGCCGCGAATGTCCAGGAACTCCTGGACAGCGTGGCGGGCTATGTGGAGGAAGTGCAGGGCGAGTACCGGAACGAGATGCTGGAGGACGGGCAGGGAGACGTCCCGGATTCCGAACTTCCGCTCGTCACCCTGCCGGCTTTCCTGGAAAACATCTCCCTCCTGTCCAATGTGGACGTGGCCGAGGACGAAACCTCCAACAAGGTGGCCCTGATGACGGCCCACTCCGCCAAGGGCCTGGAATTCCCGTACGTCTTCGTCTCCGGTATGGAGGAGAACCTGTTCCCGTCCGGAGGCTGGATGCTGACCGAACAGGAACTTGAGGAGGAGCGCCGCCTGTTCTACGTGGCCCTCACGCGGGCCAAGAAGGCCGTGGCGCTCACCTTCGCGCAGACGCGTATGCGCAATGGCAAGCACGAGAGCAACGCCCCCAGCCGTTTCCTTCGCGAGATCGCCCCGCAGTACATCCAGAATCCCCTCCGGAAGGAGGACTTCCAGGTGGAGCGGTCGTTGGACGACGACGACCATCCCGGGTTCCGGTTCGGACGGTTCGGTTCTTCGGGAAGGGAGATTCCTTCGCGACCTGCGGTCGCTCGGAATGACAGGGAAGGCATTGGCGCTCGGAATGACAAGGGAGGTTACGGCGGTCGGAATGACCGGGGAGGGGCTGCGACCGGGCAGACGGGGCGGAGTCCGATTAGTCCTGTCGGGACACCGCGGGTGACGAGCCGGGAGGCCCTGCTGAACCGCCCCCTTCCCCCCAAGGTGCCGGATGCCGTATTTACGCCGGACCCGATGTCCAGCTTCCACGAGGGGGACCGCATCGAACACAACCGGTTTGGGGTCGGAAAAGTCCTAAAGATAACCGGGGAAGTGCCGGATATCAAGGCGAGTATTGCATTCGAGGAGTATGGCGAAAAAATTCTATTGCTGAAATATGCTAAAATTCGTCATGTCTAATTGCGTAATTAAAAATCTTTCGTATATTTGCCTTTGAAGTTTTTCATAGTTTAAGTTTAGGTTAAGTAGCGTGCCCGACGCAGTGATGCGTCGGGCACGTGAATTTAGGACTGGCCTATGATTGATTAATCCAATTCTGGCGGGCCTGGAGTCCGTTTTCCCCTTTTTTATTAGGACTGCCCGTCGGAGGCGCTAGCCACAGTAGAAATACTGGTCCACCAGCTTTCGCATCAGCGCCGGATCCTTCTTGGCGTCAGCGTGGAGGTGCTTGTCGTGGTGGCTCTTCAGCGCAGAGATGATACCGTCGATCATCCGGGGCTTGAAAACGCCCGCTTCCTCATAGGCGGCGCGGGCTTTTTCCAGGCAGGCCGCCGATTCCGCGCAGCAGGTCGGGAGGGAGTCGAGGGTCGCGAGCCGGGCGGCGTTCTCGCTCTTGTGGATGTCCATATCCACATAGGTGTCGGCCGCGATCTTCAGGGCTTCGTCGGCCGGCATCTCCAGCCCCTTGCGGGCGGCGACGCACAGGCCGGCCATCAGCTGGTAGATGTCGGCGGAGCAGTCGGGGCTGCGCATCTCGAAGGTCTGCTTGTCGGTGGTGTCGGCCTGGACCGGCGGCTCGTGCGGATTGGCCCGGGTGCACATATCCACGCCGGAGGACCAGCCCAGCGGCACGCGGACGAGGGCGGAGCGGTTGCAGTCGCCCCAGCACACGTTGGTCGGCGCCTCCTGGTGGGGGACCAGGCGGAAGTAGGAGGTGGGGTTCTTGTTGCCGAAGGCGGTGATGGACGGGGCCATCCGCATCAGGCCGGCGATGGCGCGGCGGGCGACCTCGGACAGCTTGCCGTCCGGGCCCAGGGTGACGTTCCTGCCCTCCTGCATCAGGCGCATATGGATGTGCATCCCGGAACCGGCCTTGCCCACGGTGATCTTCGGGGCGAAGGACACGTCCAGTCCCCATTGGTAGGCGAGGTTCCGGATGACCCATTTCGCCAGCAGGAGCTGGTCGGCGGCCGT
>CAMNGM010000152.1 GCA_946538425.1 uncultured Bacteroidales bacterium
ATTCCCGGACCACCAGGCCGCCGATGTCCGTGCCGTGGGACTCGAAGTCCTCGTCGGTGATTCCGTAGTTGCCGATCAGGGGATAGGTCATCACGACGATCTGCTCGGCGTAGGAGGGATCGGAGATGATCTCCTGGTAGCCGACGACCGAGGTGTTGAAGACGATTTCGCAGACTTTGCGGCAGTCCGCCCCGAACCCCGTTCCGTAGAACTCCTGTCCGGTTTCCAGCACCAGTTTCTTTGCGGGTCTGATCATATTGTCAAGCTGTTATATACTGTCTTTCCTTGATAGACGGTCCTGAGGACCTTTCCGTACACCTCCCATCCCTCGAACGGCGTGGCCCGGCCCATCGAGGCGAATTCGGCGCTTCTGATGATGTACGGGGTGTCCAGGTCCACTTCCACCCAATCCTCGGGCGCTTCCGGGAGCCGGAAGATGCGGCGCGGGGCGGTGGCCATCGCCTCCACCAGGCGGTCCAGGCCGATGCGGCCGGTCTTCACCAGGCGGGTGTAGAGGACCGGGAATGCGGTTTCCAGGCCCACGATTCCCATCGCGCTGCCCGCGAGGCCCTTGGATTTCTCCTCGGCCGAATGGGGGGCGTGGTCCGTGGCGACGACGTCGATGGTGCCGTCGGCCAGGCCTTCGATGAGGGCCTCGCGGTCCTCGGCGCTCCGCAGCGGCGGGTTCATCTTGAAACGGCCGTCCTCCTGGAGGTCGTCCTCGCAGAGGGTGAGGTAGTGCGGCCCGGTTTCGCAGGTCACTTTCACACCGCTTTTCTTGGCCTGGCGGATGATGTCCACGCTTTCCGCCGTGGAAATGTGGCATACGTGATACCGGCATCCGGTTTCGGCAGCCAGCTCGAGGTCCCGGGCGATCTGGCCCCATTCGCTTTCGGAGCAGATTCCTTTATGTCCGTGTTCGCGGCAATAACGCCCGTCGTGGATATAGCCTCCGCGCAGGAGGGTGTTGTCTTCGCAATGGGCGGCGATGATGACGTCTTCGGCCGCCGCCGCGCGCATCGCTTCGCGCATCATTCCCCGGCTCTGGACCCCGCTGCCGTCGTCGGAAAAGGCCACGCAATGGCCTTTCATCAGGTGGAAATCGACCAGTTCCTTTCCGAGGCGCCCGAGGGTGATGGAGCCGTAGGGGAGCACCCGGATGAGGGCGTCCCGGTCGATCGCTTCCTGCTCCACGGCCAGATGCGCAAGGGTGTCCGGCACGGGATTCAGGTTGGGCATCGCGCACACGAGGGTATACCCGCCCCGGGCGGCGGCCCTGCTGCCGCTGCGGATGGTTTCTTTCCAAGTCTGTCCCGGCTCACGGAAATGTACGTGAAGGTCGGCGAAAGCGGGTAGCGTAACCATAGTGTACATATAAAAAAAAGACAACCCGTCAGGGCTGCCTGTCAATCATAAAAAAATGAGGACCTCATCGGTCCCACCGATGCCGAGCGTCTGGGATATGATGGACTTACTCTGCATTCCGGGCAGCAAAGTTACTGCTTTTTGGGGCAATTCTGCAAATTTTTCCGACAGAAAATTTCAACAAACCGCCTGTGGAAATTTTTTTCAACAAAATGGCGGAAAGGGGTTGCGACCCTCGGATAATCCTCGTAAATTTGCAACTCATTTAGAATCTTATGAGCAAGGTAGCCATCATCATGGGCAGCGCCAGCGACTGGGACGTCATGTCCCCGGCCTGCACCACCCTCGAAGAGTTTGGTATCCCCTATGAAAAGCGTGTCCTCAGCGCCCACCGGAACCCCGGTCCCCTGGCCGACTATGTCCGTGCCGCGCGCGAGAACGGTTTCGACATCATCATCGCCGGCGCCGGCGGCGCAGCCCATCTGCCCGGGGTGATCGCCGCCCTGACCACGCTTCCGGTCATCGGCGTTCCCGTGAAGTCCAAGGCCTTGAACGGGTTGGATTCCCTCCTGTCCATCGTCCAGATGCCTTCCGGCATTCCCGTCGCGACGATGGCCATCGACGGGGCCAAGAACGCCGCCCTCTACGCGGTGGCCATCCTGGCCCTCCAGGACGACGCCCTCCGGAAGAAACTGGAGGATTTCCGCCAGCAGCAGAGCGACAAGGTGCTCAATACCGTTATCTGAATACAATGCCCACCCCCGCCACACCGCGCCGGTGGGCATCAAATTTATAAACAATGAAGAGCAGGCGCATCTTTGTAGAGAAAAAGGAACAGTTCCGCGTGGAGGCCGCGAGTCTCCTCGCCGAGTTCAACGAGAACCTTTCCCTGGGCCTGGGTTCCCTGAGGCTCATCAATGTGTACGACCTATTCGGCTTCTCCGACGACCTGTTGGAGAAGAGCCGCTACAGCGTGTTCGGGGAGGTGGTGACGGACACCGTCACCGACGACCTTCCGCTCGCGGGCAAGAAATACATCGCCGTGGAATACATCCCCGGCCAGTTCGACCAGCGGGCCTCCTCCGCCGTGGACTGCGTCCACCTGATCGACCCCGAAGCGGACATCGAGATCAAGAGCTCCCGCCTGGTGGTCTTCGAGGATACGGTCTCGGACGAGACGCTCGCGAAGATCAGGCACTATTTCATCAATCCGGTCGAGTGCCGCGAGAAGGACCTGTCCGTCCTCGCGCTCGGCGAAAAGGCCGATGTGAAGCCCCTCGAGGACCTCACGGGGTTCATCGACCTGACCCCGGACCAGTACCTCGCCTTCTGCAAGGGGCACGGGCTGGCGATGAACGCGGACGACCTGGGTGAAGTGGTGAAGTACTTCAAGTCCGAGGGCCGGAACCCGTCCGAGACGGAGCTCCGCATCCTGGACACCTACTGGAGCGACCACTGCCGCCACACCACCTTCACCTCCGTGCTGGAGGAGATCACGGTGGACGAGTCGTTCATGAAGGCCGAACTGGAGTCCTCCCTGGACCTGTTCGAGCGGATGCGGGCGGACCTCGGCCGCGGGAACAAGCCCCGCTGTCTGATGGAGCTCGCGACCATCGGCGCCCGCTGGCTGCGCAAGCAGGGCAAGCTGGACGACCTGGAAGTGAGCGAGGAGAACAACGCCTGCAGCATCTACGTGAATGTCGATGTGGACGGACAGCCTGAGAAATGGCTGCTCCAGTTCAAGAACGAGACCCATAACCATCCGACCGAGATCGAGCCTTTCGGCGGCGCGGCGACCTGCCTGGGCGGCGCCATCCGCGACCCGCTCTCCGGCCGCGCCTACGTGTATCAGGCGATGCGCGTGACCGGCGCCGGCAACGTGAACGCCTCCGTGGCCGAAACCATCCCCGGCAAGCTTCCGCAGCGGATGATCTCGAAGAAGGCCGCCGCCGGCTATTCCAGCTATGGCAACCAGATCGGCCTGGCCACCACGCACGTCCGGGAAATCTATGCCGACGGCTATACCGCCAAGCGGATGGAAATCGGCGCGGTGGTGGGCGCGGTCCGCGCCTCCGCCGTGCGGCGCGAGAGCCCCGCTCCGGGCGACGTGATCCTCCTGCTGGGCGGCCGCACCGGCCGGGACGGCATCGGCGGCGCCACCGGTTCCTCCAAGGAACACACTGAGGCCTCCCTCGAGACCTGCGGCAGCGAAGTCCAGAAGGGTAACGCGCCGGAGGAGCGCCAGCTGCAGCGCCTTTTCCGCCGTCCGGAAGTGACGAAGCTCATCAAGAAATCGAACGACTTCGGCGCGGGCGGCGTGAGCGTCGCCATCGGC
>CAMNGM010000153.1 GCA_946538425.1 uncultured Bacteroidales bacterium
GTGCTGGACATCTCCACCAAGGACGGCAACAACCGCACCTTCGGCGGGAACGCGTCCTTCGGCCTGATCACCTCCAAGCTTTTCCTGGAAGGGCCCATCGTCCCGGGCAAGCTCTCCTTCATGCTCGCCGGGCGGCGGACCTATATGGACCTGCTGCTCCCGGTCATCGGCGCCAAGCTGCCGGACAAGACGCAGATGTACTTCTACGACCTGAACGGAAAGCTCAGCTGGATCGCCGGCGACAAGGACCGCGTGTACCTGAGCGCCTTCAGCGGCAAGGACGTGTTCGGCTTCAGCATGCAGGAGTTCAACCTCGCGGAAATGGTGTTCGGCTTCGCGAACCACACGCAGTCGCTGCGGTGGAACCACCAGTACTCGCCCAGGCTCACCTCCGACCTCATCCTCTACAACTCCCTGTACCGCAATGACATCGGCACGGAGATGGACAACGCCGACTTCGACACCCGGCAGGAAATCCGCGAGAGCGGGGTCAAGGCCGCCTGGACCTGGTACATCAACGGGAACAACACCCTCAAGGCGGGCCTGCAGGCCGCCTGGTACGGGGTCGTCCCCGGCAACACCAAGCCCCGGAACGAGGAGTCGATGGTCAAGGAAGTCGCCATCCCCGAGAACTTCGCCTTCCAGCCGGCCGCCTACCTGCAGAACGAGCAGAAGATCGGGCCGATGACCCTCCGCTACGGCCTCCGTTTCGCCACCTTCACCGCCCTCGGCCCCACCGAGCAGAAGTACTTCGACCCGGAAACACACAAGCTGGTCCGGTCGAAACAGGTGGAGAAAGGCAAGGCCATCGCGACCTTCTCCGGCCTCGAGCCGCGCGTCTCCGCTTCCTTCCCCTTCACGGACCATTTCTCCGTCAAGGGCGCCTGGGTGCGGTCCTTCCAGTACCTCCAGCAGTCGCGCATCAGCATCACCGGCAGCCCGGTGGACGCCTGGTTCACCGCCTCCCCGAACGTGAAACCGCAGCGCTCGGACCAGTTCTCGCTGGGCCTGAACGCCCTCCTTGCGGGCGAGGCGCTCCAGCTCTCCCTGGAGGGCTTCTACAAGAACAACCGGAACACGATGGACTTCGTGGACAACCCCGGCCTCGTCCTGGCCGATCCGGACCGCGAAGGCCTCCTCCGTTTCGGGAAATCCTGGTCCTACGGCGCCGAACTGATGCTCAAGTACGATTTCGCGCGCTGGAACGGCTGGCTGGCCTACACCTGGTCACGGGCCTGGTACGACATCCCGGAACTGAACGGCGGAAATCCCTACCCGTCCCCGCTGAACCACGAGCACGCGGTGAACTTCGTCCTCACCTACGACTTCTCCAAACGGTGGTCCGCCTCCACCGAATGGGTCTTCTACAGCGGCTCCCCCACCACCTATCCCGTGGGCCGGTTCAACTACAAGGACCGCTGGGTGCCGGTCTATTCCAGCCGCAACGAGGACCGGCTCCCGGACTACCACCGGATGGACGTGTCCCTGACCTACCGCACCAAGCGGCGCGCGGCCGGGAAGCGCTGGTCCACCGAATGGAATCTCTCGGTGTACAACGCCTATTCCCGGCACAACGCCTGGTCCATCGCCTTCACCTACAGCAAGAAGGACGAGGAGGCGCAGTCGGCGAAGATCTACCTCTTCACCGCTATCCCCTCCCTGTCCTGCAACATCCAGTTCTGACCGATGAGAAAGTACCTGCTCCCCCTCCTCGCCTGCATCCTGTGCGCCTGCACGGAGAAGGTCGACCTCCGCTCGCGGTCGAACTACCACGACTACCTGGCGGTCGATGCCACCCTCACCGACCGGCCCGAAGACCCGCAGCAGATCGTCCTCTCCCGGACCATTTCCTACTTCCACACCGAGGCCCAGCCGATGGTGCACGGGGCGTCCGTGAAGGTTAACGATGTGACATTCAGCGAGAAAGAGCCTGGCATCTACACGGCTCCTGAAGGATATGCCTGCGAGCCTGGCGTGGAATACAAGCTCCGCATCCGGCTCCCGGACGGCGACGAGTACGAGGCCGAGGCCGAGATGCCCGAACCCGGCTTCCGGATGGACGCCGTCGACTATGCCTTCGCGGGCGGAAAGACGATGGACTCCGACAGCCTTTGGACCGTGGCCGTTTGGGGATACGAAAAGGACATCGACAGCTATTACCTGCTCACGCACGCCGTGAACGGCAACTACCAGCCTTTCTCGATGGCGCTCGTCTCCGACGACAAGTTCTTCAACCACAACGACGTGAAAGGCTTCCCGATCACGGCGCTGATGCAGTCCGAATACCTGCGGAAACAGTACGGCGACTGCTTCAAGTACCTGGAGCGGGGCGACGAGGTCACCCTGGAGATCTGGACCCTAGACAAGGGCTACTACGACTTCCTGCTGTCCCTGACGATGAACAGCGTCTCCATCCCGCTCTTCACGCCCCAGCCGGCGAACGTGCCCACCAACATCCGCGGCGAGCACGTGCTGGGCTACTTCGCCATCTGTCCCGTCGCCCGCGCGAGCGTCGGGATCGAAGACCCCTTCCGGCCGTATTTCAAGCGGATGCTCCCCTTCCTATAGCAGTTCCTCGAACAGCTCCTTGCACCGGCCCGGCACGATGATGTGGTGGTTGCTGATGGGATCGGTCAGGAAATAGCGGGCGTCCTCGGGGCGCAGCTGCAGGACAACCTGCGTGCGGCAGAGATTCTGTTCGTATTGATTGCCAATCAGTTCCCCTTCTGCAATAAAGTGACGCTTGAGGTCCCCGGAGACCTTGAAGACGGTCACCGGCCCCTCCGGGAACACGCCGTGGATGCCCACGCCGATGCCGGATTCGAAGTGCGTGTCGAACTGCCAGTTCTCCACCATATTGAACGGGATGGTGCAGTGCGCGAACAGGATGCGGCCGGTTTCCACGTCGATCTGCGCCGGATTCGCCTGGAAGCCGGAGACGCCGGTGAGGGCGTGGGAAATCATCATCGACAGGAGCGCCGGGACATCGCCTTCGCAGCTGGCGGGGACGTCCTCGGAATTGAAGCAGGACAGGGCCAGGCAGCCGGTGTTGCCCACGGTGGTGAGGAGGTCGAAGCAGCGGAGGGTGAAGGCGTCCAGCCGGTGCCGTTCCACCAGGACCTTCAGGGCCCGGTAGATCTTGACGGCGCCGGGATAGGCAGCCCGGACCTCCGGAGCCATCGGCTCGTCGGCCGGAGCGGGGCTGCCGTCGGCCTTGCCGATCTCCACGAGGAGCTCCTCCATCGGCACTTCCTCCATCCGGACGCCGAGCTTGTCCAGCACCGCCATCGGGTCCGCCTGGCTGGCGATGAGCCAGTCGGAGGGCTGGCCGACGACGCCGATGCGCATATCTTTCAGCCGGGCGCGGGCTTCCTGTACCGTCGAGAGCACCTGGATCCGCCGCGCGACATAGGCGTCGGAGCCGTGCAGGACCTCGCCCTTGAGCCCCTGCTGACGCAGGTAGGACAGGATCTCCAGCGACGCGGCCAGGGAATTGCTCTTGCCGGAGGTCAGGAGATAGTACCGCTCGGTGCCGCGGGCCAGCATCTCGGGCAGCAGGGCCTTGAAGATGCCCTCCGCTCCGCCGGTGCGGACATAGATGAGATCCAGGGTGTGCGTGCCGAAATCGGAGAAATCGGCCCCGCGCAGCACGAAATCCCCTTCCGGGAACAC
>CAMNGM010000154.1 GCA_946538425.1 uncultured Bacteroidales bacterium
ATCCGGGTGGACCTGTTCCAGGATTTCACGGCCATCCGCTATGTGACCGTCGTCCATAACACGGCTTTTGACGAAGTGGAGGAGTTCGATCTATGAGAAAGGGCAGTTACTACTTTGTCTTCCTGCTGCTGGTCGCGGTGCAGATGCTCATCTGCAACTACCTGAACCTGTCGCCGTACCTGACGCTCTCGCTCCTCCCCGTGCTGATCCTGTGCGTCCCGCTGCGGCTTCCCACCTTCTGGACCCTCCTCCTCGCCTTCGCCACCGGCAGTGCGGTGGACCTGCTGTCCGAGGGGCTCCTCGGGCTCAACGCCCTCGCCCTCGTCCCGGTCGCCTTCGTGCGGAAGGAGGTCATCCGCCTGATCTTCGGGGACGAGCTCTTCGCCCGGAAGGAGGACTTCTCGGTGCGGAAAAACGGCTTCGGGAAGGTGGCCCTCGCCATCTTCCTCGTGCAGGCCCTCTTCCTGGGCATCTACATCTGGGCCGACGGCGCCGGCACCCGGACCCTCGCCTTCAACGCCATCCGCTTCGGCGTCTCGCTCGCGGCCGGATGGGCCCTCTCGCTCCTGGTCATTGACATCCTGGCCCCCGACAACCGCAAATGAGCATCGATTCCCGCAGCGCCCGGCTCCTCATCGGCCTGGGGGTGGTGGCCACCATCCTCCTGGCGAAGATTTTCTCCATCCAGGTCCTGGACGACCACTACAAGATCGACGCGGACAACAACACGACGGTCCGGGAAATCATCTACCCCACCCGCGGGGTCATTTACGACCGGAACGGCGACATCCTGGTGGGTAACAAGGTGGCCTATGACATCCTGGTGAACCCGCGCGAACTGGAGAAAGTGGAGTTTGACACGGTGGGCCTGGCGGCCGCCCTGGACACCACGGTGGAATTCATCCGCGGGAAGATGCAGGAGTACCGGAAGAACCGCCGGAAGATCGGCTTCCAGAGCGTCACGATGATCAAGCAGATCCCGGCCGAGACCTACAACAAGTTCGCCGAGGTCCAGTACCGCTTCCCCGGCTTCAAGGGCCAGGTGCGCGGTGTCCGCGACTACCCGATCAACGCCGGCGGCAACCTGCTCGGCTACGTGTCCGAGGTGGACCAGAGCTACCTGGACAGCCATCCGGGCGAGTACCGCTCCGGCGACTACGCCGGCAAGACCGGCATCGAGGCGGCCCGCGAGAAGGACCTCCGCGGTGAAAAGGGATACCACATCTTCCTGCGCAACTCCAAGAACCAGATCGAGCAGCCCTACAAGGACGGCGAGTTTGACAAGGAGGCCATCCCGGGCCACGACATCGTCACCACCATCGACGCGAAACTCCAGCAGTACGGCCAGGAACTGATGAAAAACAAGGTGGGCGCCATCGTCGCCATCGAGCCGGGCACGGGCGAGATCCTGTCCCTGGTGTCGTCCCCGGGCATCGACGTGAGCCAGCTCGCCGACATCGGCAAATACTACCAGGAAATCCTGGCGGACCCCTACCGGCCGATGTACAACCGCGCCGTCCAGGCATCCTACCCGCCCGGCTCGGTGTTCAAGCTGGTGAACGGGCTCGTGGGCCTGGAAGAGGGCGTGCTGCGGCCGGAGATGATGTATCCCTGCAACCACGGCTACCATTTCGGGGCCGGGCACAAGCTGGGCTGCCACGGGCACAAATCCCCCATCAATATGGAGGAGTCCATCATGATGTCCTGCAACGCCTACTACTGCTACGTGCTCAAGAACATCCTGGACAACCGCAAGTTCAACGGGGACTACGGCGAGGCGATGGACCACTGGCACGAGATGGTGACGAGCTTCGGCTTCGGCACCAAGCTCGGGTCCGACTTCCCGAACGAGCTGAGCGGCAGCATCCCCACGTCCAAGACCTACAACCGCGCCTACGGCAAGGGCCGCTGGAACTCCACCACGGTCATCTCCCTGTCCATCGGCCAGGGCGAGATCCTCGCCACGCCGATGCACCTGGCGAACCTGTGCGCGACGGTGGCGAACCGCGGCTACTACTACATCCCCCACATCGTCAAGGCCTCGGAAGGCGTGGAGATCGACCCGAAGTACTATGAGAAGCAGTACACGAAGGTATCCCTGGAGCACTTCCCGAAGGTCATCAAGGGGATGTGGCGGGCGGTCAATTCCGGCGCGGGGATGGGCGGCACCGCCTGGATCGCCCACATCGACGGGCTGGACGTGTGCGGCAAGACCGGCACGGCGCAGAATCCGCGCGGGGCCGACAACTCCGTGTTCATCTGCTTCGCGCCGATGGACGATCCCAAGATCGCCATCGCCGCCTACGTGGAGAACGGCGGCTTCGGCGCCACCTACGCGGCCCCGATGGCGTCGCTGATGGTGGAGAAGTACCTCAAGGGCGAAGTCAAGCGCACGGACCTCGAGAAGCGGATGAAGGAAGCGAACCTGATGTCCCGCGTAAAGAAGGATTAGGAAGATGATCGGCGAGAACACCCATAAGCGCGGCCTGCGACAGTCCATCGACTGGAAACTGATCATCGTGTACATCCTGCTGGTGCTCATCGGCTGGGTGAACATCTACGCGTCCATCCATTCCGAGGACCCGACCTCCATCATCGACTGGAACTTCCGCAGCGGCAAGCAGTTCGTGTGGATGCTCACCTCGTTCGGACTCGCCGGCTTCATCCTCTTCGTCCTGCCGCCGCGCATCTGGGAAAGCGCGTCGGTGCCGATGTACCTGGCCGTCTGCGCCCTGCTGGTCCTCGTCATCTTCGTATCCAAGGACGTGAAGGGGTCGCATTCGTGGTTCGAACTGGGTCCCGTCAAGTTCCAACCCGCTGAAATATCGAAGATTACCACGTCGCTCCTGCTGGCCACCGTGATGAGCCGGCAGAACTTCAAGCTGAGCGAGTGGAAGGATCTCCTGCTGGTCGCGGCCATCATCGGCGTCCCGATGCTCATCATCGTGGCGGAGAGCGAAACCGGCTCCGCCCTCGTGTACGCCGGCTTCATCTTCGTGCTCTACCGGGAGGGATTCTCCGGCTGGTGGCTCGCCCTGATCGGCCTCGTCATCCTGCTGTTCATCACCACGCTCACCCTCAGCCCCTATACCTCCATCCTCATCCTCATCGGCATCCTGACGGTGGCCAACGCCTTCGGGGGGCCGCGCAAGGAACTCTGGGCGCGGCTCGGCTTCGGCATCGGGTTCGTCACCCTGATGGCGTTCCTGCCCCAGCTCTGGGGACTCCTGCAGGATGGGATCCAGGCCCATATCGACTGGATGGACCGGGTCGCCTGGGTCCCGAAAGCGGGCGAAAGCGACGCCTACCGGTGGGCCTTCCTCCTCAAGGTCAAGCCTCTGTATATTCTCCTGGCCTTGAGTTTTCTGGTCCTGCCTCCGCTGGGAATCCGCGCCTTCAACCGGAAGGACAGTTTCCTCGGCCTGTCCCTGGCCGCCTTCGTCATCGGCGTCGCGCTCGTCTTCTCCACGGATTTCATCTTCCAGAACGTCCTCCAGGACCACCAGCGTTCCCGCATCGAGGTGCTCCTCGGGATGAAAGAGGACCTCGCCGGCGTGGGCTACAACGTGAACCAGTCCAAGATTGCCATCGGCTCCGGCGGACTCACCGGCAAGGGCTTCCTGCAGGGAACCCAGACCG
>CAMNGM010000155.1 GCA_946538425.1 uncultured Bacteroidales bacterium
GGGAGTACCGTTCGGAATGATGCGTTCCTGTCATTCTGAGGAGGGCGAAGCCCGACGAAAGAATCTAAAAAAAGAGTAAGATATGGCAAAGAAGTTAGAAAAGATTTATCCCTGGATCGTGGTGGCCCTCCTGTGGGTGGTGGCCCTGCTGAACTATATGGACCGGCAGATGCTCTCGACGATGCGGGAGTACATCGCGATGGACATCGCCCAGCTGCAGCAGGCCGAGGCGTTCGGCGTGCTGATGGCCATCTTCCTGTGGATCTACGCCATCGTGAGCCCGTTCGCGGGCACTGTGGCCGACCGGCTCAGCCGCAAGTGGCTGATCGTGGGCTCGCTGGCCGTGTGGTCGGCCGTGACGCTCCTGATGGGCTACTGCACGACCTTCACCCAGCTCAAGTGGCTCCGCGGCCTGATGGGCGTGAGCGAGGCCCTGTACATCCCGTCCAGCCTGTCGCTCATCGCCGACTACCACTCCGGGAAGTCCCGCTCCCTCGCCGTGGGCATCCATATGACCGGCCTGTACCTGGGCCAGGCCCTCGGCGGTTTCGGGGCCAACCTGGCCGCCGCCCTCAGCTGGCAGCAGACCTTCCACTGGTTCGGTATCATCGGCATCGCCTATGCCGTCATCCTCATCTTCTGCCTGAAGGAAGCCCGTCCCGCCGCGGCTGTAAAGGCCGGAGGTACGGACCCTGTCATTTCGACCAAGGCCGAAGGCCGCGCGGAGAAATCTCGCGAGTCCATCTGGAAATCCTTCGCCCTCATCTTCTCCAACATCGCCTTCTGGGCCATCCTGTTCTTCTTCGCGTCCTCGTCGATGCCGGGCTGGGCCACGAAGAACTGGCTCCCGACCCTGTTCCAGGGCAGCCTGGACATCCCGATGGAAAAAGCGGGCCCGATCGCGACGATCACCATCGCTTTTGCGTCGTTCATCGGTGTTCTCATCGGCGGACCGCTCTCTGACAAGTGGGTCAAGAAGAACCTCAAGGGCCGCATTTACACCAGCGCCATCGGCCTCGGGATGATGATTCCGGCCCTCGTGCTGATCGGCCTCGGCCACGGCATCGTCGCCGCCGTCGCCGCCGGCCTCATCTTCGGCATCGGCTACGGGATGTTCGACACGAACAATATGCCTATCCTCTGCCAGTTCGTTCCTTCCCGCCTCCGCGCCACGGCTTACGGCTTTATGAATACGGTGGGCGTGGCGATGGGCGCCGTCTGCACCCAGGTCCTCGGCCGAATGCAGGACGGCGGCCACCTCGGCGCGGCCTTCGCCGTCCTGGGCGTCGTCACCGCCCTCGCCCTCCTCGTCCAGCTCATTGTCCTCAAACCCACGACCGATGATATGGTTTAAGAAATACGCCCTGACCCTGCTGGCCCTGCTGGCGGTTCTCGCGCCGGCCGATGCGCGGCGGAAGCCGAAGGAGGAACCCAGAATCAAGGTTTCCTGCGTGGGAAACAGCATTACCTATGGGATGCGGCTCGACGACCGGGAGCGGGAAAGCTATCCGGTACGGCTGCAGGAAATGCTGGGCGACCGCTATGAGGTGGGGAATTTCGGAAAGTCGGGCGCCACGCTGCTGCGCCACGGCCACCGGCCGTATTTCGAGCAGGAGGAGTTCCGGCAGGCGATGGATTTCGCCGGGGATATCGTGGTGATCCATCTGGGGATCAACGATACGGACCCGCGCAACTGGCCCCATTACCAGGACGAGTTCGTGGAGGATTATCTCGCCCTCGTCGACAGCCTGAGGAGCGTCAATCCCAAGGCCCGGTTCCTGATTGCGCGGATGACGCCCATCGGCAGCACCCACAGCCGCTTCATCTCGGGCACGAAGACCTGGCACGGGCAGATCCAGGAGGCCATCGAAACCGTCGCTTACGCCGCCGGGGCGGAACTCATCGACTTTTACGAACCCCTGTACCCCTATCCGTGGATGTTCCCGGACGCCGTCCATCCGAATGCGGAGGGCGCCGGCATCCTTGCCAAGACGGTCTATCAGGGGATTACGGGCGACTACGGCGGCCTGCAGGTCTCGCCGATGTTCTCCGACCATATGGTCCTGCCCCGGGAGAAACCCTTCTCCATCCGGGGGAAGGCCGATGCGGGGGAGGCGGTGCAGGTCACGGTCGATGGCGCTGTCTATCAGGCGGTTGCCGATAACCGGGGCCGCTGGAGCGTCGAGGTGGCGTCGCACCCGGCGGGGACGGGCGCCGAACTCCGCATCGGAACGGCCAAGTCCTCGCTGGTGTACCGGGACGTCGCGTTCGGCGACATCTGGCTCTGTTCCGGCCAGTCCAATATGGAGTTCGAGGTGCGGCAGAGTTCCGACGCCGCGCCGCGGCCGGACGCCGGCCTGCGCCTGTACGATATGAAATGCAACTGGCGGACGGACAACGTGGCCTGGCCCGCCTCGGCGCTGGATTCCGTGAACCATCTGCAGTACTTTGCGCCCACCCGCTGGATGCCGGCCTCGGAGGCGGCCATCGCCCGCTTCTCGGCCGTCGGCTACGCCTTCGGGCAGACGCTGCGGGACAGCCTCCAGGTGCCCGTCGGCTTGATCTGCAACGCTGTCGGCGGCTCCACGGCCGAGAGCTGGATCGACCGGGAAACCCTGGAAACCCGCTATCCGGCCATCCTCCGGGACTGGCTGCACAACGACCTCATCATGGAATGGGCCCGCGGTAGGGCGGAGAAGAACCTCTCCAACCGGCCTGAGAAGGCCGATGGTTACGGCCTCGTCCCCACCCGCCATCCCTACGAGCCCTGCTACAACTTCGAGGCGGGCATCCTTCCGCTGGACCATTACCCCATCACGGGCATCCTCTGGTACCAGGGCGAATCCAACGCCGACCGCGTCGAGATCCACGAGGACCTCTTCCCCCTGCTGGTGGACTCCTGGCGGAACTACTTCGGCCTCTCTGTCATTCCGAGCGAAGCGAAGGAATCTGATCATCTGCCCTTCTACTATGTCCAGCTGTCCTCCCTCAACCGCCCCTCGTGGCCCATCTTCCGCGACTCGCAGCGGCGCCTGCTCGGCGCCCGCCCGGGCCTCGGGATGGCCGTCACCTCCGACCTGGGCGACCCGGCGGACGTGCACTATCGGCAGAAGCGGCCCGTGGGCGTGCGCCTGGCGCTGCAGGCCCTGGAGAAGCACTACGGGCACGCCGTGAAGGCCGACGGCCCCCTGGCGAAGGAAGCCGCCCGCGTCGGGCAGGACGTCTATGTCGACTTCTACCCGCAGGATGCGCTCCGCTCCGCGGACGGCGGCCCCATCATCGGCTTCGAAGTCCTGGACGCGGCCGACGGGCGCTACCATCCGGTTGCGGCCGATGTCACCGGCGGCCTGGTCCGCCTGGACTGCGCCGCCCTCCCCGAGCCCAAGGCCGTCCGCTACGCCTGGCAGCCCTACACCCGCGCCAACCTCGTGAACGCCACCGGCCTCCCCGCCTCCACCTTCCGCCTCCCGGTCCGTTGAGGTTCGTTGAGGTCCGTGGCCGTCCGGCCGAAAACCACCAAGTGCTCGTACCGGTCCATCGACGGGACCTATGCAAGCAAAAACACCCCCAAAATGCCCGTACCGGTCCCGCTGATGGACCGGTACGGGCACTTG
>CAMNGM010000156.1 GCA_946538425.1 uncultured Bacteroidales bacterium
TACAAGTCCGCCGGCGAGATGTACATCAAGAACGCCCCCTCCGCCGAGAACCGCGAACAGTACCAGGTGATGGTCAATTCCCTGTGGGAGACCATCTCCTGCCGGACTGCCGAATCCCGCGGCATTCCCGTGGAGAAGTACAACGAACTCATCGACAACCTCAAGCTCCGCTTCCCGGAGGACTTCCTGGAGAACGGCCTGGTGGACGAGCTCCTGGACCACGAGGGCCTGGTCTCCAAGCTCTGCGCCCTCGCCCAGGTGGAGAAGGTGGAGGACCTGCACCTCATTCCCTTGATGGACTATGTCAATGTCAAGGTCAGCCGCCTCGGCGGCAAGGAGAACGTCGCCGTCCTGTTCGCCGACGGCGAGATCGTGGACGGCCGGGACTACCAGGAGATCGCCGCCGACCGCTTTGTCGCCGAGATCGACAAGATCCGCAAGGACAAGACCGTCAAGTCCGTCGTCCTCCGCGTGAACTCCCCGGGCGGCAGCGTCGTCGCCTCCGAGAAAATCCGCACCGCGCTGAAGGTCCTGATGGCCGAGAAGCCGGTGGTCGCCTCCTATGCCAACTACGCGGCTTCGGGCGGTTACTGGATTTCCGCCGGCGCGCAGAAGATCTTCTCCGACGCGACCTGCCTCACCGGTTCCATCGGCGTGTTCTCGCTGATCCCGGAGTTTTCCAAGACCGTCGGCAAGGTGGGCGTGAACTTCGTCACCGTGGGCTCCAACAAACACAGCGACATGTACTCCCTGATGCGCCCCTTCGACGCGGAGGAGACCGCCAGCCTGCAGGTGTATGTCGATGACGTCTACGAGCGTTTCGTGGGCCTGGTGGCCGAGGGCCGCTCGCTGGAGACGCAGAAGGTGGACGATCTGGCCCAGGGCCGCGTGTGGGTGGGAACCGACGCGCTCGGACTCGGCCTGGTCGATGAGATCGGCGGCCTCCGCGAGGCCGTGAACTACGCCGCCTCCCTCTCCGGATTCATCTCCAAGGGCGACTACCACGTGGTCACCTATCCGGCCCAGCTGACCCGGACGGAGCAGCTGCTGAATATGCTCTCCGGCAGCCGCGAGGAGCCTTCCATCCTCGCCGGCACGCCGTTCGAGGGGCTGGGCAAGGGCCTTGCCCGCCTCCGCGAGAACGAGCCCACGCAGGTGTATGCCCGCCTTCCGTACGACATCGAAATCCGCTAGGGAATGGACGAGAAGAAACTGACGCCGATGCGGTTCCGCCCCGAGAAGGTGGAACGCAAGTGGGGGATTGCCGAGTACCGGATCGCGGACCTGGGGTACATCGATTCGGTGGCCCTGGACGGCTGGCTGGAGGGCAACTCCATCAGCGACATCATGCAGACCTACCTGGAGCGCTTCACCGGGGAGGTCCCCTTCGAATACTACGGGACGCAGTTCCCGGTGATGGTCAAGTGGCTGGACATCAAGGGCCGCACCTCCCTGCACGTGAATCCGGACGACGAGGCGGCCGAGCAGCGCTACGACGCCTTCGGCAAGACCGCCCTGTGGTATGTGGCCGGGGCCGGGGCCGATGCGAAGCTCTTCCTGGGCTTCAAGCGGGAAGTGTCCGCCGAGGAGTTCTGGCGCAAGTGCCAGGACGGCACGGTGGAGGAGCTGCTGAACGTCGTGAAACCCAAGGTCGGGGAGCACTACCTCGTCACCCCGGGGATGGTCCACGCCGCGCAGGACGTCCGGCTCCTGGAAGTCGCCGAGTCCTCCGAACTCTGGTTCCGGCTCCACGCCTGGGATGACCCGGAGGCCGAACTTCACCTGGAGGAGGCCTTCGACCTGATCGACTTCAAGCCCTACCGGGTGGTCCCTTCCAAGGGCGATCCCGAGGCCGTGACGGAGAGAATCGCCGTCACCCCGCAGTTCTCCGTGTCGGAAATCCGCCTGATGAATCCCGTGCGCATCGGCGCCGGGAACAACGGGAGTTTCCTCCTGTATGCTTGCGTGAAAGGCGCGGGCACCCTGTCGGTGGAGGGGATGACGCCCCTGCATTTCCATACCGGGGACGCCATCGTGGTTCCCGCCGAAATCCAGCAGCTTACGCTCACCCCCGAGGCCCCCGGCACCCTCCTGCTGGAGGTGTCGCTCGAGCCTCGGATGGACAAGGACGAATACATCGACCCGAACGCCGAACCCTACCTGAAAGGGGAGGAGTACGACGGGCTCGCGGGCGACGAACTCCTGGATCCTGAACTGCTCTGATATGGCCGACGCGCGCATCGACAAGTTCCTCTGGGCGATCCGGGCCTTCAAGACCCGGACGGACGCCACCGACGCCTGCAAGGGCGGCAAGGTGAAGATCGCCGGGGTCAATGCCAAGCCCTCCAAGGAGGTGAAGCCCGGCGACGTCCTGACGGTCAAGAAAGGGCCCGTCACCTACACCTACAAGGTGCTGCAGCCCCTGGAGCGCCGCGTGGGGGCGAAACTCGTCCCCGAGTACGCGCTGAACCTGACGCCGGAGGCCGAGCTGGAGAAGCTCCGCGCCCCGGTGGAGACCTTCTTCATCACCCGCGACCGCGGGGCGGGCCGTCCCACCAAGAAGGACCGCCGCGAGATCGAGGACGCCTGGGACGCCATCGATTTCAATGACATCCCGGATGACGTGGCCGCCCGTTTCGGCCTTTCCGACGAAGACCTGGAAACCCTGTAACGTAATGAAACGATTCGGACTCGCCTTGATCGTCCCGGCGACGAAGACTGAACCCACCCTGCCAAAACACGATAAACGATACGACTATGGACGACAAGATGACTCGCCGCGAGGCCCTGAGAGGGATGTTCCTCGCCGGAATGGGACTCGCTTTCTGCGGCCCGATGCTGTGTGATACCGCGCGGGCGGCCACCCGGCCCGGTGCGCCCGCCGGCCTGCCCGGCCCCTGGAAAGAGGCTCCGGACGGCACCAAGATCGACACGAGGACCTGGAGCAAGATGGGTGAGACCCTGGGAATGCTCGGCCTCGGCTGTATGCGCCTGCCCACGGTGGGCGGCGGTGGCGGCGGCTTCGGCCGCAACGCGCCCCTGGACCAGGAAGCCGTCAACGCGATGGTGGACTACGCCATCGCCCACGGCGTGAACTATTTCGACACGGCGCCGGCGTACGGCGAGTCCGAGAAAGTGACCGGCAAGGCCCTGGCCCGCCATCCGCGCGCATCCTTCAAGATCGCGACCAAGATCTCCAACATGAACGGCCGGGCCACGCTCGAGGCGGGCCAGCAGATGTTCGAGACCTCCCTGAAGAACCTCCGGGTGGATTACATCGACTTCCTCCTGCTGCACAACCTGCAGAATATGCGGGGCTTCGAGACCCGGTTCAAGAACAACGGCCTGTTCGACTGGCTCCTGGAGCAGAAGGCCAAGGGGCGGATCCGCCACATCGGCTTCTCCTTCCACGGGACCAACGACGACCTTCCCGGCCTGGTGGACCTCTACGACTGGGATTTCGTGCAGATCCAGTTGAATTATGTCGACTGGAAGGAAATGTCCCGCGGCTGGGGCGGCTCCTCCGGCACGACCAGTGCCGAGTACCTGTACAAGTACCTGGAAAGCAAGGGCATCCCGGCCCTGGTGATGGAACCGGT
>CAMNGM010000157.1 GCA_946538425.1 uncultured Bacteroidales bacterium
TTGTAGTAGTTCATCAGGCAGCCGTCGGCGAGGATCTCGCGCTCGGCGGCGGTGAGGTTCTGGAAGAAGAGGTGGATGGGCTTGACGCCGCCCTTGGTGATCACCTGGGCGTCGATCTCCTCCTTGCCGTCCAGGATGGCCTGGCGGATGCCGGGCACGAAGACGCAGTCGCCGACCTCGTAGTTGAACTCGGTCTCCGGCGCGATCGTGAACGGGACGATACCCCAGTTGATGCAGTTGGAGCGGTAGCGCTTGGTCGCGTACTCGTAGCAGATGTTGGCGTCGCCGCCGAGCACCTTCTGGCAGGAAGCGGCCTGCTCGCGGGCGGAGCCGTCGCCGGGCTTGTTGGCGAAGACGCAGGAGCCGAAGGACGTGTTGTCGGCGGAAGCGCCCACGGCCTCGAGGGCCTTGGCGACGTGGATGCTCACCTGGCCGGCGCGGCGCTCGAGGTCCTGATCCTGGATGTTTTTGGACAGGCCCACATAGTCCGGGCAGCGGCGGCTGAGCGCGAATTCACTGAGCTTCAGCGGGTTGGAGCGATAGCTGGAGGTCTCGCCCGAAGGGATGAGCTCGTCGGTGGTGGTCACCGGGTCGTGGATGACGGCGGCGAGTTCCAGGAGCATGTTCTCCTCCATCGGATACATCGTGGGCCAGTCCTTGATGTTCGGGCCGTAGCGGAGTTCCTCGGAGAGGTCGGCCTTGCCGTAACCATAGTAGACGCGGCTCTTGTAGATGCGGTCGTCGAAGGTGTAAGGCTTGTGGGTGTCTTCATATTCGATGTCCGTCGCGGCTGTCAGGACGCCGCCGTTCGCCGCGGTGGCGGCGATGGAGCGGGCGTCCATCAGCGACACGAGCGAGATCTGTCCCTGGCCCGGCTTGGAACCTTCGCGGTTCGGGAAGTTGCGGGTGGTGTGGCGGATGGAGAAGCCGTTGTTGGCGGGCACGTCGCCGGCGCCGAAGCAAGGGCCGCAGAAGGCGGGCTTGATGACCACGCCGGCCTCGAGGAGTTCCTCGGCGATGTGGTTGCGGGTCGTGGCGAGGTACACCGGGGTGGACTGCGGATAGCAGCTCATCGTGAAGTAGTCATTGCCGATGCTCTTGCCCTTGAGGATGGTCGCGGCCTCGGAGAGGTTGTCGTAGGTGCCGCCGGAGCAGCCGGCGATCAGCGCCTGGTCGGCCACGACTTTGCCGTCCTTGATCTTGGAGACGAGGTCCACCTGGACCTTGTCGCCGAAGCGCTTGCGGGTGTCTTCCTCGACCTTCCTGAGGATGCCTTCGGGATCGGCATGGAGCTCGTGGATCGTGTAGGCGTTCGACGGATGGAACGGGAGGGCGATCATGCACTCCTGGGTGCTCAGGTCGATGCGGATCATGCTGTCGTAGTACGCGACCTTGCCGGGCTCGAGCTTCTTGTAGGCCTCGGGACGCTCGTGGATGTCGAAGTATTCCTTGACCTTCTCGTCGGTGACCCAGATGGAGCTGAGGCAGGTGGTCTCGGTGGTCATCACGTCGATGCCGTTGCGGAAGTCGATCGGGAGGTCCTTGACGCCGGGGCCGGCGAACTCGAGGACCTTGTTCTTCACGAAACCGCTCTCGAAGGTGGCCTTCACCAGGGAGATGGCGACATCGTGCGGGCCCACGCCGTGGCGCGGCTTGCCTTCCAGCCACACGAGGACGACCTCGGGGGCGTTGATGTCCCAAGTGTTGCGGAGGAGCTGCTTCACGAGCTCGCCGCCGCCTTCGCCCACGCCCATATTGCCCAGCGAGCCGTAGCGCGTGTGGGAGTCGGAGCCCAGGATCATGTTGCCGCAGGCGGTGAGGGCCTCGCGGGCGTACTGGTGGATGACGGCCTGATTGGCAGGGACATAGATACCGCCGTACTTCTTCGCGGCGGAGAGGCCGAACACGTGGTCGTCCTCATTGATGGTGCCGCCCACCGCGCACAGGGAGTTGTGGCAGTTGGTCATCGCGTACGGGAGCGGGAACTTGTCCAGGCCGCTGGCGCGCGCCGTCTGGATAATGCCCACGTAGGTGATGTCGTGGGAAACCATCGCATCGAAACGGATGCGCATTTTCTTGCCTTTGCCGCCGTCGACGTCGTGGGCACGGAGAATTCCGTAGGTGATCGTGTTTTCGCGGGCCTCGTCCGGGGCCGGCTGACCGGCAGGGTCGGAGACAATCGTCTTTCCGTCCAGGAGATACACACCGTGAGGAATCAGTTCTACCATGATTGTGCAGGTTTTAAAAGTTAAAGTGTTAGTTGAGTATAGATTCTATGAATACTGTCAATGCCAGCATGTCCGCCGCCCCGCCGGGGGAAATCCCCTCCGCAGCGTAGCGGGCGCACATTTCTCTGAGGCTGGCCATATCGAAGTGCTCGGCCAGGGCACTGGCTTCGGTCTTGATTGCCTGGGCACGGGCATATCCGGCGCGATGAATCACGCACGTATCGTCCAGCGTGGCCATGATCCGCAGGAGTGTGCAGATTTCTCGACTCCGCTCGAAATGACAAGGGGCATTATCATTTCGACCGAGCGAAGTCTCATTGTCATTTCGACCGAGCGAAGCGAGCGGAGAAATCTGTAGATTCCTATAGTACGGCAACCAGTCCTCGAACAGGGCCTGGTAGCCCTCGGCGGCCAGTTCCCGCGCCCCCTTGACGCCGTACTTCTTAACAGCCTCGGCTCCGTGACTTTGGGCCGTCGAATGCAATTCACTATCGTTCAATGACTTACAAGATATTGACTGAGACATTTCGCCCAGGCATCTTTGCATAACACGCTCATTATCAACATTTTCCATACGACGGTCAAACAGCCGCCCGGCGGCGTTGAGCGCGAGGCCGAGGGCGAAGATGGCGCCGCGGTGGGTGTTCACTCCACCGGTGGCGGAGAGCATCGCGGCCTCCGCGTCGATGCCGAGCTGCCGGAGCTCCTCCGGAGTCTCCGCGAGAGCCATCGGCGGGAAGAACGGCCGGATCGCCGCAATCCCCTTCCGCATCACCTCATAGTCCATATCCTGGTGCGCGCCCACGGAGTCCGGGCCCACAAGCCCCGGCTTCATCGGCGTGTCCAGTTCCATCCGCAGCGCCCGCTCCGCAAGCTCCGCGAGCAAGTACGGCCAGGTCGATGCGGGAGTCAAGGCCGATGCCTCCTTGAACCGGCCTTCGTCCAGCAGCGCGCGGACGCTCGTCGCCGTCACCGGACCCTGTTCATCCGCAAGTCTCGGAATTTCAACGAGCTCGACGCCATACCCCGGAAGGAGTTCCTTCATCAGGGCGTTGTAGCGGGCGGTGAGGGGGTCGGAAGGTTCGGAGCCGACAAAGCGGACGGTGGCGCCCAGCGCCGGGGCGATGTGGCGGCCGAACAGGTCGATGTCCAGCCGCATCTGCGTCTCCGCCGCATCGGACAGGTCTTTCAGGAAATAAGTCGGGAACGTGGCGGCGGAGATCTGGTAATCCGACCCTTCCACGACGTCCGCAAGGTCGCCTGCGCCGGCGCGGAGCATCTCCAGGCGCTCCGTGTACGGGAAGCGCGAGGCGTCTTCCTT
>CAMNGM010000158.1 GCA_946538425.1 uncultured Bacteroidales bacterium
CGGCGTTTTCCTGTAAACGCGGCCAGTGGCAGTGGGCGGGGACGGGAAAAGGTGCGATCTCGTTGCGAAGCGACGGAGGGGGGCAGGAGGCTTCGATAGTAGGGCAGAAGGTCTTCGGAGGGCGGGGGTATTCGAGGGAAGCCGGGGGGGCTTACCCCGGTATATAAAACAAGAAACCACCTCCAGAATGGTCTGGAAGTGGTTTCTGCGGTGCGGACGAGGCTCGAACTCGCGACCCCCGGCGTGACAGGCCGGTATTCTAAACCGACTGAACTACCGCACCAATTGTCAGTGAACTTCCCTTTCGGGATTGCAAAGGTACAACTAATTTTTGATTCTGCAAACTTTTTGAAAGATTTTAACGAAAAAAATGTCCGGCCGCCGGTCGGACTTTTTTTTAGGGTTATCAGGCCACCGGGCCACAAGGGCTACCGGACCACAAGGGGTGAGGTTTACTGGACCTCGATCTGCCGGTGCATCTTTTCGGGTTCCACTTTCTTGACCTTGGCGATGGTGACGGTCAGGACGCCGTGCTCCACCTTGGCGGCGATGTCTTCGCGGTTCGCGTCCTCGGGGAGGAGCATCGTCTGCTGGAACTTGGTGTAGGAGAATTCGCGGCGGAGGTAGTGGCCCTTGTGCTCCTTCTCCTTGTTCTCGACCTTCTTTTCCATGTTGATCACCAGGTCGCCTTCCTCGTCCAGATGGACATTGAAGTCTTCCTTGGTCATCCCCGGGGCGGCGAGCTCCAGCTCGTAGGCTTCGGGGGTTTCGATGACGTTGATGGCCGGCGCGGTCGCTTTCGGACGGTCCATCCAGTTGGTGTCGAAGAAATCGTTGAAGATGTCGGGCATCCAGTTGTTGTGTCTTGCAGGTAACATGGTTTTAGTCTCCTATTTTTAAGTTTAACTTTTCTGTCTCTGGAACCGCTCCGCTACCGAAGCGCGTTCGTCAGGAGAATAGGCAAACCCGGGACCAAAGCCCGAAAATGGACAAAATGACAGTTATAACTGCCTTATTGTCAATAAGTTATGTCAAAATGGCACACTTTTGCCATTTTCGGGAAAATCCGTATCTTTGTACACCCATGGAAGAAATCAAACAGAACTGGTACGCCCTGAAGGTATTCTACGGGAAGGTCTTCGAGATCGAGGCCCTGCTCGCGGATATGGACCTGGAAACCTATGTCCCGGTCCGGAAGGACCTGCTCAAGGGCGAGGAGCATATGCGCGCGATGCGCCGTCTCGCCACGCCCGACGACCGCCGGCGCGACAACCAGTTCATCCAGGCGGGGCCCCTGATCTACAAGCGCGTCCCCGTCGTCTCATCCTTGCTTTTCGTACGCGCGCCCAAGGACCGCCTCAAGGACATTGAGGACTGTGTCAAGGAGAAAGGCTTCGTCTACAAGACCGCGGACCGCAAGACGGAGGCGGTCATTCCCGACAAGCAGATGGCGATGTTCCAGCTCGTGTGCTCCTCCGGGGCCGAAGGCCTGGAGTTCTTTGCCGACGACGACCTGACCCGCTACAAGGCGGGCGACAGGGTGCGTGTGCTGGAAGGGCCGCTCAAGGGCGCTGAAGGCTACGTCAAGCGCATCCGGAAGGATCGCCGCCTGCTTGTGTCCATCGAAGGGTTCATCGCCGTGGCGACGTCCTTCATTCCGCCCCAGTTTCTGGAGAAAGTACCAGATTGAGCCAGTCGTAGAAGAAACTGTACGAGAACAGGAACAGCCCGCCCACGAGCAGTTTCCACCATCCCGGCATCACCAGCAGCCAGAAGAGCAGCATCAGCGGCGTCACGAAGAGCCGGATGACGAAGCGGATCGTGTTGTTCCACGCGTGGTCTTTCACCTTCTTGCACAGCATCTCCGCCGTCACCCACATCGGCAGGCACAGCAGGGCCGCGAGGAGGAAGAGGGGAGAGAGCAGCGCGGCGAGCACCGGGCGCGGCTTCCACTGGGGCTTCACCGCATCCCACGCCGCCTGGTAGTTCTCGTCGTCCGGAACATAGGTGATCAGCGACTTGATCCGCTCGCCCAGCTCCTGCCGGAAAGAGTGGTAGGTCTCGTTCTCGGTGCAGTTCTCGTGGGCCTTCAGGAAGGCGTTCACGTCGATGGGCTCGCCGAAGGTCACGGTATTGGAATAGCGGTAGCGGAAGAAGCTGCCGTTCTCGATGCCGGTGGGGACCACGTACGTCTGCCGCTTTGCCGCGCTGGCGAACGCGATGCGGGCGACGCCCTTGCCGATGGGCAGGAGCGAGTGCATCGGCCTGTGCCGGCCTTCGGGGTAGATGCAGAACGGGACGCCGTGGGCGAGGACCTCGTCCACCTCGGCGAAGGTTTCGAGGTTCTTGAGCACGCTCTGCGCCCCGTCGCGGATGCGGGCCATCGGCACGATGCGGATGTACCGCAGGAACTTGGCGATCGCGGGCTTCTTGAAGATGTCGGCCCGGGCGCCGAAGACGGTGGGATCCTTCCGGGTGCGGAGGACGACCATCGCGTCCATCAGCGTGCTGGTATGGTTCGGGGCGATGATGACGGCCCCGTCCTTGGGCAGTTCGCCCTTCACCCGAGCCTTGTTGTAGCTGGCGCGTGTATTCGGGTCGGCGAAGGCGCGGAGGAGGCTGTACCCGATGCTTTTATCCCAAATCTCAGACATAGCGGCGACTGAATAGTCCGGCGACGGTCAGGCCGGAAATGATATGCCAGATGCCCCACCAGGCGGTGATGACGAGCATTCCGCCGTGGGGAGGGAAGTCCGCGAACAGGGGCGTGCCCAGCAGGAGCACGAGGCCCAGTCCGGAGTTCTGGATGCCCGTTTCGATGGTCAGGGTCTTGCGGTCCTTCTTGGGAACCTTGAACAGGGTGCCCACGCCGAAGCCGATGCCCAGGGCGAGGAGGTTGTGGATGAAGACCACGAGGAAGATGTACTTGACGCATTTCATGAAGGCGTCCAGGTTGCCGGCGAAGGAGAGGATGACCATCGCGATGAAGAAGAGGATGGACATCCACTGCAGGGGCTTCTTCAGGGCCTTGGCGACCTTGGGCAGGTACCGGGCGGTCAGGATGCCCGCCGCGAGCGGAATGCCCAGGAGGATGAAGATCGTCTTGAACACGTCCCAGAGCGGGATGGCGAGGGTCGGAACCTCGTGCGCGACGGGGGCGAAATGCAGGTAGGCGTTGCCCCAGAGCCAGAAATTGAACGGGGTCATCAGGACGGCGAGGGCCGTGGAGATGGCGGTCAGGCTCACGGAAAGCTCCACGTTGGCCTTCGCGAGGGACGACATGAAATTGGAGATGTTGCCGCCCGGGCAGGACGCCACGAGGATCATGCCGAGGCCCATCATCGGCGAGATCCACCAGCTGAGGCAGATCGCGAGGAGGCAGGTGAAGGCGGGCAGCAGGACCAGCTGGCACACGGCGCCCAGGATGACGGATTTCGGTTTGCTGAACACCTCGACGAAGGTGCCGGGCTTGATGCCCAGCGAGACACCGAACATGACGAAGGCCAGGACGATGTTGATGGTGTTCAT
>CAMNGM010000159.1 GCA_946538425.1 uncultured Bacteroidales bacterium
ACCGCCGTCGATTCGTCGAAGAGCGTAAGCCCGCCACCCGGGGCGGAGGGGGACCAGTTGCCCACGATGCTGCCGTCCAGGGCGACGATGGGATAGAAGATGCCGGAGTTGTTGTGGGCGTGGTGCGAGTGGTCGGGATGGAGGACGATGTCGCGGCTTTTGTAGCCGATCAGGTATTCGTCGAAGGCGGGGAGGAGGAGGACGCTGCCGCGGCGGAAGCCGCGGGTGCGGGCCTCCGCGTGGACGTAGAAGTCGCGGCCTTTCCAGCGCTCGGCGCGGAGCTCGCCGCCGAGGGCGGCGATGCCGCGCCGGCAGTCGTTGACATTCAGCCCGGACCACCACACGTAGTCCTCCAGCGTGGCGGGGCTATGGCTGCGAAAGTATTTTCGCGTGAGGAGGGCGATGGCTTCTTCGTGGTTCAAAACCAGCTGATTACGAACCTTTTCCGCGGCGAGGGCCAGCGTCCGCTTGGTCGGATGCAGGTCGCCCGAGCACAGCAGGCCGGAGAGCTCCGCCAGGCGGAGATGGTAGGAGAACCGCTGCTCGGTCATCTGGATGTCGCGCTCGCGGAGGGCTTCCGCCAGGAACTCCTTCTGGACGCTGCGATGCCCGGCGAGCGCCTCGCCGAAGATGCCGCTGATGCGCTTCTCTTCCTCCAAGGGAATGTCCACATTGTTCGCGTGCATCCAGCCGCGGAGGCCGGCGAGGGCCTTGCGGCGGCAGAGCTTCAGCATCCAGCCCAGGTCCTCGCCGGCGAGGAGCTGCCAGGTGGTGCGGAGCAGATGGGTCCGGATGATCCGCCCGTCGTTGTAGGCCTTCTCGAAGGCCGTGCCGGAGGGCTTGCGGGTCCGCATCGACACGGCCCAGCGCATCGACTTGTAATCCTGGGCCTGCATCGCCCCGAACCAGGACACGACTTCCGCCGGATCCTTGAACTGCGGGGCCGCGAGCTGCTGGCTCAGAAGGCGCTGGGAGACGGGATTCATGGGGATAGAAAGCCTACAGGTTCACGTCGCCGGAACCGGAAGACTTGACGCTGATGTGGTTGTACTTGAGGTCGCCGGAGATGTTGCCGGAGCCGGAAGTGGTGGCGGTCACGTCGCGGCAGGAACCCTTGATGAAGATATCGCCGGAGCCGCCTGTTTTCAGGTCCATGTTCCCGTCGACCGTCGCCTCCTTCAGGCGGACATTGCCACTGCCGGAAACCCGGACCGATGCGCCGCCCGTCGAGGTGAGCACGTCCACCAGGAAGTCGCCGGACCCGCTGACTCCCATTTCGAAGTCATCGCAAGAGATACGGCCCATGGTGATGGTCCCGGACCCGCTGATCTTGCCGCCGAAGTCGTCACAAGCCAGCGCGCCGACGCGGATGCTCCCGCTGCCACTGCACTGGGCCGTGAAATCCTGGCTGTCGATCTCTCCGGTCCGGATATCGCCGCTTCCCGAAACCTTCAGGGCCAGGGAGCCCGAGGCGTGCAAGGGCCCTTCCTGGATCAGGTTGCCGCTGCCGCTGACCGAGAGCTTTTCAATGTCGGGAGAGGACACGACCACGCGGAGGATCAGCTTGGGATACCGGCCGGGCTCGAGCTTGAGAGACAGGATACCGTCCTCGACGGTCGTCTGCACCTTGGACGCAAGTTCCTCGGTGGTTTCCACGCGGACCTCCTGCTTGTCGGCCTGGACATAATACACATTGGCGGGGAGGCTGGACGCGACCGCCCGGAAATGCCCGACCTCGCGGACCTCGGTATGGTCGATCCCCTCCTCGGTGTATTCGCCCACCCACGTGGAGCCACTACCATTGATGTTGATGATGCAGGAAACCGCCATAACCGCCATCATCACGACGGCCGCCAGAGAAATCAAAAGCTTTTTCATCGTTCGTTTCATTTTACCGATCCCAAAGATACGATTTTTCGGGAAGAATCCGTCTCGGATGCGTGCGGGTCTGCAGGGTTTTTTGTAAATTTGCCAATAACCCCGAAATGATATGAAACGAATCCTGATCCTTGCGTGCGCCCTGGCGATGGCCGCGTGCGCGCAGAAAGCCCCGAGTCCCATCCTCACCATCGAGGGCGGGCAAGTCCAAGGCGTGGCGGCCGACATCCCGGGCGTCACCGTGTTCCGCGGCATTCCGTTCGCCGCGCCGCCCATCGGCGAGAACCGCTGGAAAGCGCCGCAGCCCGTCGTGCCGTGGGAAGGCGTGAAGGTGTGCGACACCTTCGGCCACCCGCCGTTCCAGGCGGCGCACTACCCCGGCGGCTACACCACCGAGTGGGGCTACGGCGCGGAGGCGCCCTACAGCGAGGACTGCCTGTACCTGAACATATGGACCAAGGCGCCCGGCCAGCCGGAGAAGAAGCTCCCGGTGGCCGTGTGGGTCTTCGGCGGCGGTATGCGCGAGGGCTGGGGCTCCGAACCCGAGTTCGACGGCCAGGAGTGGGCGGCGAAGGACGTCGTCCTCGTCTCCTTCAACTACCGCGTGGGCCCGTTCGGCTTCTTCGCCCATCCCGAACTCTCCGCGGAGAACCCGGAGCACCCGACCGGCAACTGGGGCACCCTGGACCAGATCCAGGCCCTCAAGTGGGTCCAGGCTAACATCGCCCAGTTCGGCGGCGACCCGGACAACGTGATGCTGTTCGGCCAGAGCGCCGGCGGCCGCAGCACGAAGTTCCTGTCGGCCTCCCCGCTCACCAAGGGCCTCTTCGACAAGGCCGTCATTATGAGCGCCAGCGGCTTCACGGACCCGCGGAAGCCCGTCGAGCCCCCGTTCCCGGGGATGCGCGCGATGCCGCAGCAGGGTCCCGTGACCCTCGCCGACGCCGAGGCCTCCATCAAGGAGGTGGCCGACTGGGCCGGCCTCACCGACCTGCAGAAGCTCCGCCGCGCGTCGACCGAAACCATCTTCGCGATGGGCACCCTGTACAGCAGCGCCACCGGCAAGCGCAGCGTCCTCACCGCCTCCCCCATCTCCCCGTACATCGACGGCTACGTCCTTACGGAGGGCTTTGACGAGGCCTGTGTCGACGGTTCCCTGGCCGATGTCCCCTATATGATCGGCTACACCCTCAACGACGCCGGCAACATGCAGCCCGTCATCACGGACTTCTGCCTCAACCGCGAGGAGAACGGCGGCAAGGCCTGGGCCTACCAGTTCGCCCGCCCGCTGCCCACGGACGGTCGTCCGAACGTCCTCCAGGGCGCGTTCCACTCCTCCGACCTGTGGTTCGTGTTCAAGTCCCTGAAGAACTGCTGGCGCCCCTGGACCCAGGGTGACTGGGACCTCTCCGAGAAGATGCTCACCGCCTGGTCCAACTTCGCCAAGTACAGCGATCCCAACGGCAAGGACGGCGGCGACTGGAAACCCGTCACCGCCGCCCAAAAGGACTTTATGGTGTTCTGCCTGGACGAGAACGACGCCGAAGCCTCGTTCCTCGGCGAGCCCAAGAAGGCCCCGCGTCCGCAATTTCCCCGTCCATAATGGACACTGAAAACCGAAAAGAA
>CAMNGM010000160.1 GCA_946538425.1 uncultured Bacteroidales bacterium
TCCAGCTTGGAGGCGTGCTCCTTGCGGGGGTAGAGGGTCTTCGCCAGCTGCTGGGTGATGGTGGAGCCGCCGCCCTGGCTGGAGTCGCGGGAGAGGAGCGTCTTGAACAGGACGCGGAACAGGCTGGGGATGTCGATGCCGGAGTGGCTGTAGAAACGGGCGTCCTCGGTGGCGACCGTCGCCTGCACCAGATGCTGGGGCAGTTCGTCATAGCCCACGAAGGTCCGGTTCTCGATATGGTAGGTCGTCAGGATCTCGCCTTCCTCGGCGATGACCTGGGTGGCCAGCTTGCTGTCCGGGTTCTCCAGCTCCTCGATGGTCGGGATCTCGGCGAACGCCCAGACGATCCCCAGGAGGACGAAGACCAGGGCGATCGGCGTGAGAAGGAGGATCCAGAACCAGCGGACGATCTTCTTTCGTGTATTGTCTGTCATCTGAACTATCTTTCCAAAAAAATGTCATTGCGCACAAGACCATAGGTCTTGCTCGGCATACCGAATTACAAAATTAATCAGAAAATTTGGAAAATTGCCCGAATTCTCGCTTACTTTGCAAAAATATAGGTAAAAGCAGAAGATTATGGAGGGAAAAAACTTAGTCATCGTCGAGTCTCCCGGAAAGGTGGGAACCATTCAGAAGTTCCTGGGCGGAGACTATCTTGTCAAAGCGAGCATCGGCCACATCCGCGACCTGCAGGAGAAGAAGTTGAGCGTGGATGTGGAACACGGGTTCCAGCCCGAATATGTCGTCCCGGCCGACAAGAAGAAGGTCGTGGCCGACCTCAAGAAACTCGCCGCCACGGCCCAGACCGTGTGGCTCGCGTCCGATGAGGACCGCGAGGGAGAGGCCATCTCCTGGCACCTGTCCGAAACCCTGGGACTGGACCCGGCGAAGACCCGCCGGATCGTCTTCCACGAAATCACCAAACCGGCCATTCTCGACGCCATCCAGCATCCCCGCGACATCGACCGGAACCTCGTGGACGCGCAGCAGGCGCGCCGCGTGCTGGACCGGCTCGTGGGCTTCGAACTCTCCCCCGTCCTGTGGCGGATGATCCAGCCCAAGCTCTCGGCCGGCCGCGTGCAGAGCGTCGCCCTGCGCCTGGTCGTGGACCGCGAGAAGGAGATCATGGGCTTCCACAGCACGCCCTATTACAAGGTGGAGGCCGTCTTCCATCCGGAGGGCGCCCCGGCCGGGGTGAAGGTCAAGGCCCTGCTGGACACCCGCTTCAACTCGATGGACGAGGCGCGGAAGTTCCTCGAGGACTCGGTGGGCGCCGCCTACCGGATCGACTCCCTGGAAAAGAAGGAGGGATCCCGCTTCCCGGCCGCGCCGTTCACCACCTCCACCCTCCAGCAGGAGGCCTCCCGGAAGCTCCACTTCCCGGTGGGCACCACGATGCGCGTCGCGCAGACCCTCTACGAACGGGGTCTGATCACCTATATGCGTACCGACTCGACGAACCTATCCTCCCTGGCCCTGGGGTCGGCGAAGAAGTTCATCCTGGACAATTTCGGCCCGGAATACTCCCACACCCGCCAGTACCGGACGAAGGCCAAGGGGGCGCAGGAAGCCCACGAAGCCATCCGTCCCACCTATATCGAGAACACCGCCATCGAAGGCACCTCGCAGGAGAAGAAGCTCTATGAGCTGATCTGGAAGCGCACCGTCGCCTCGCAGATGAGCGAATCCCGGGTGATGAACACCTCCATCCGCATCGCCTCCGACCGCCGGAGCGAACACTACGCCGTCCAGGCCGCCGAGATGCTGTTCGACGGCTTTATGAAGGTGTACCTGGAAGGCCGGGACGACGAAGAGCCCGAAGAGGGCGACCTGGTCCTCCCGGAACTCCACGTCGGCGACCGGATGCAGGAGAAGGGCGTCTCCGCCCAGTGCAAGTACACCGCCCCGCCGCAGCGCTATTCCGAGGCCACCCTCGTCAAGAAGCTGGAAGAGCTGGAAATCGGCCGTCCGTCCACCTACGCCACCATCATCAGCACCCTCACCACCGCCCGCGGCTATGTCACCAAGGGCGACAAGGAAGGCGTGAAGATGCCCGTGACGGACCTGCTCCTCAAGGACGGCGCCATCACGGAGAAGGCCCGGACCGAGACCGTGGGCGCGGAGCGCGGCAAGCTTCTCCCCCAGGAGATCGGCATCATCGTCTCGGACTATCTTGTGAAGAACTTCGGCGAGATCATGGACTACGACTTCACGGCCAACGTGGAGAAGGACTTCGACGCCATCGCCGAGGGGAAGAAGGTGTGGAACGAGACCATCGGCGCCTTCTACAAACCCTTCCACAAGCAGGTGGACAGCGTCCTCGCCGCGCGGGAGTACAGCCGCGTGAGCCGGGAGCTGGGCATCGCTCCCGACGGGGACAAGGTGACCGCCGCCTTCGGCAAGTTCGGCGCCTATGTCCAGAAGGGCGAAGGCGAACGCCGCCAGTTCGCTTCCCTGGGCAAGGGCCAGCTCATCGAGACCATCACCCTGGAAGAGGCCTTGAAACTGTTCGAACTGCCCCGTACCGTGGGCGAATATGAGGGGATTCCGGTCATCGCGACCAAAGGCCGCTACGGTCCCTACCTCAAGTACGGCGAGCGGAACGTCAAGCTGCCCCGGGGCGCCGACCCGCTCAAAATCACCCTCGAAGCGTGCGTCCAGCTCATCCGCGAGACGCCCGAGACGCCGACGGCCGGCGCCGTCATCGCCGAATGGGGCCCCATCCAGATTGTCAACGGCCGTTACGGTCCGTATCTGAAATCGGGGGAAAACAACTACCGGATCCCGAAGGGAACCGACCCGGCCACCCTCACCGAGGCTGATTGTCAGGCCATTATCGCCGCTTCGAGCCCGACATCCAAGGGCCGCAAGCGCTTTAAAAAGTAAAGCAGGGGCCCCTCCACGGGCCAACCTGGATATTAAAACGGCATCTTCGGGTGCCGTTTTTTTGTGAATCGTTATTTTTTCCGGTCCGAAATGAACAAGTTATTAAAATATTTTTTAATTTTGTGGAGGTTAGTTTGAAACAGTAATCCCGATATCCTATGGCAACTTATCACATCGACCAGATCGACCAGAAAATCCTGTCCTTCCTCGTCAAGAACGCGCGGATGCCTTTCCTGGAGATCGCCCGTGAATGCGGCGTCTCCGGCGCGGCCATCCACCAGCGGGTCAAGCGTCTGGAAGCCAACGGTGTCATCACCGGGTCCCGCCTGCTCGTCAAGCCGCAGGCCCTCGGCCTCAACGTTTGCGCCTTCATCAGCATCTCCCTGTCGGAATCCACCCGCTACCCGGAGGTGATCGCCCACCTGAAGAAGATTCCGGAAATCGTGGAATGCCATTTCGTGACCGGCCGCTACGCCATCCTCGCGAAAGTGTACTGCCTGGACAACGACCACCTGATGGAAGTCCTGCTGAATACCATCCAGAAGATTCCGTACATCCAGTCCACGGACACGATGATCTCCCTGGACGAGCCCATCGAGCGCCAGG
>CAMNGM010000161.1 GCA_946538425.1 uncultured Bacteroidales bacterium
GCCGTGGATCATCCTGACGCTCATCGGCATCTGCACGAATTTCTTCAACGGATTCCGCTATGCGGTGGCCGGCTACCTGCTGGAATACTGCCTGCACGGGGATGTCACCGTTTCCGGCCTCATCATCAACTACACGGTGTTCATGACCTTCGGCGAGGTGACCTGCATGATCTTCGGCGGCCTGTCCCCGAAGTTCACCAAGTGGGTGGGCTCCAAGCGCAAGGCCTTCGTGTGGTCGGCCATCATCTGCGCCGTGACCTCCATCGCCTTCTTCTTCATCCCGATGGACCCGAAGTACATCTGGCTGATGATCGCGATGGTCATCCTCACCTCCATCGGCATCGGTTTCTATTCCCCGCTGTTGTGGTCGATGTACGCCGACGTGGCCGACTACGCCACCGAGAAGAACGGCACCTCCTCGACGGGCCTCATCTTCTCCTCCGGTACGATGGCCCAGAAGTTCGGATCGGCCATTTCCGGTGCCCTGGTGGCCCTCCTCCTCGGCATCGCGGGCTTCGTCTCCGGCACGGACGCCACCGGAGAGACGGTCGTCACCATCACGAACGAACCGGCCGTCCAGCGGATGATCTGGATGCTGTTCTCCCTGTTCCCGGCGGCCATCGCCCTGCTCATTGTCGTGCTGATGCGTTTTTATCCCATCAAGAAGTAATGCTGCGCCTCAAACCCATCCTTGCGTTCCTTTCCGCCCTGACCCTCTGCGCCTGCGGCGGGAACGTCCCCGAACCCGATCCCGTGAAACTCGCCGCCAATCCGGCCGAACTGACGTTCGGGCCGGAGGGCGGCACGAAGCAGGTCGCCGTTACGAGCGGCGTGCAGCCGACGGTCACCTGCCAGAACGACTGGGTCACGGTCAAAGCGGGAGCCGTATCGGGAAATACCTATCAGTACAGCGTCACGGCGGGCGCGTACAACGGTCTCCTGGACCGTTCCGCCACTGTCCGCGTCCAGGCGGACAAGCAGAGCGTGCTGGTCTCCGTCCTGCAGACCCATCCGGTCATCGCGCTGGCCGTGGACCGCACGTCCGTTTCCTTCGACCGCAAGGGCGGGGAAGTGACGCTGACGGTCACCTCCGCCAGCCAGCCCACGGTCAAGGCCGACGCCTCCTGGATCGGCTTGGAGACCGGCTGGATGGACAAGGACCACCATACGCCGGTGAAGATTTCCGTAGGCGCGCGCCGTACCACGGAAGCGGGTGCCGGTACCGTTACCATCACCTGCGGGAGCGAGAGCGCGACCGTCGCGGTGAGCGAGGAAGCCCTCGTGATCCCGTCCGCCCCGGCGACGGCCCTCACCCCGCAGATCGTGTTCGACGCGATGGCGCCCGGTTGGAATATGGGCAACCAGATGGACGCCGTCAGCAACAATGTGGCGGATGAGACCGTCTGGGGCAATCCCAAATGCACGCAGGCCACGATGGACGGGGTCAAGGCCGCCGGATTCAAGGCCGTGCGCATCTGCACGACCTGGGCGGGCCATATCGGTTCGGCGCCGGATTACACGATTGAAAAGGCTTGGATGGACCGCGTCGCGGAGATCGTCGGCTATGCGGAGAAGGCCGGCCTCGTCGCCATCGTGAACACGCACCACGACGAGAACATCTGGCAGGACATCAGCAAGTGCTATGGGGATCCCGCCGCGAACGAGACCGCGATGCGGATGCTCTTCCGCGTCTGGACGCAGATCGCCGAGCGGTTCAAGGACAAAGGGGAGTGGCTCGTCTTCGAGTCGCTGAACGAGATCCAGGACGGCGGCTGGGGCTGGAGCGATGCTTTCAAGAAGGATCCGGACGCCCAGTACCAGGTCCTCAACGCGTGGAACCAGCTTTTCGTGAACGCCGTCCGCGCGACCGGCGGGAACAACGCCACCCGCTGGCTAGGCGTGCCGGGCTATGCCGCGAACCCGGGATTCACCATCGCCGGCCTCGTCCTGCCGCAGGACTATACCTCGGCGAACCGCCTGATGGTGGCCGTCCACGACTACGATCCCTACGACTATACGCTCAGGGACCCGCTGGTGCGCCAGTGGGGCCATACGGCGCAATCGGGTCTCCGCCCGGGCGGAGACAATGAAAAGGCGGTCGTCGGCGTGTTCGACAACCTCAAGTCCGCCTACCTGGACAAGGGCATTCCGGTCTATCTCGGCGAAATGGGATGTTCCCGCCACGAGGCGGCGGATTTCCCGTATCAGAAATATTATATGGAATATTTCTGCAAGGCCGCGGCGGACCGCCTGCTGCCGATGTATCTCTGGGACAACGGCTCCCGGGGAACGGGTTCCGAGAAGCACGCCTACATCGACCACGGAACCGGCCAGTTCGCGGACGAGGACGCCCGGACGCTGGTGGAACTGATGGTCAAGGCCGTGACGACGACGGACCCGTCCTACACGCTGCAAAGTGTCTATGACGCAGCGCCTTAGCTGATACGGAGATCCTTTCCGACATTGCGCCCAAGGTTCTTGGGCGCATTTTTTTTGTGCAATTTTGCAAAATAGTATCATAAATTAAGAAAGTAATATTTGTATTGGCCCTTTTCTCCCCGTACCTTTGTAGTGCTGCATAAGCCCAACTGAAACTAGTCACAATCATTTTTACTGTATTATGAAGAAATTCGTTTTACGCACAGCCCTTGCGGCGCTCCTCTTGCCGGTCCTTTCCGCCTGCACCGAGGAACCCCGCAACACGGAGCCGCTGGTGGATCCCTGGCTCCGCGAGAGGACGCCGGTCAACCTGCGGCTGGAGTCCCAGATCGGGGCCGCCGTCATTTCCGACGACTGGCGGAACGACGGGGTGGGCTCCGTCGTGGTGAACCTGATCACGGGCGGACTGGACATGTCCGCCGTGAAAGTCCAGGCCCTGGACTTCAAGTTCCCGGACAGCGAGTTCTGCCCCACGGCCAGCATCGGGCCCGGCAGCACGCTGGACCTCAGCTCCGGCTCGGCTTCTTTCGTGGTGACCGCCCACAACGGGGAAACCCGCACCTACACGGTCACTTACACGCAGTTCAAGGATCCGCTGGAGGGGACGTACACGTTCACGCCGGTTCCGGGTATCCTGGATGCCGCCAATGCGCCGGCGTGCGCGCTCATCCTGGTCGGCGGCTGGGATGACGCGGTCGTCTGCTCCACGGTGATGGACAAGTGGTGGCACTGGGGCGGCGGCTACATGCCCACCGACGAGGATGACAACACCCTGAGCTTCCGGCTGGAAAAGGCCGACGCCGAGACGGGCGCCACCTTCGGCACCCTGGTGAACACCCCCGGCGAGAACGGGCTGTATGCCAATTATATGTATAACAATTCCATCGACGTCAACGACAAGTACCGGATCTTCCCGGCCGGCAAGAGCCGCTGGGCCAAGCCCGGCGACGGCAGCATCGTCGTGTACGATTATGCCGACGAGGAATATGCGAATCCGCTCTATACGGTCATCCAGGCCGGAGCGGGCGACCAGACCTATGCGGGGAAGACGTT
>CAMNGM010000162.1 GCA_946538425.1 uncultured Bacteroidales bacterium
CATCGACCTTTCCATCCCGGAACGGCGTGAACAGCGCCGTTCCGCATCCCTTGAGAGTAAGCATAATACATCCTTTCTTTAACCGGTCGCTAAGATACGAAAAAATACTTAATAATCATCAGAACGGCGAAAGCATCCGTTTTGACACAGCCATCCAAGGCCGATGGCCGCCCTGGACCGGGACACCGTTGGAATGTTGTAAACATTTATTTAAATTTGACCATCATATCAGACAGCCATCTATGTATTATAGAATCCTGCTTCCCGTAGCCCTGGTCCTGTGCCTGATCCATGGTTGTGCGCACACATCCCGGAAAGGAAAGGATGTGCCGGGCGTTCAGTCTCCGGACACCGTCGCGGTCGGTACGGAAACGGGGTCGGGGATTCCCAAGGAGGCGATGGCGGTCATCCGGGCCTATCCGGATCAGGGGCTTACCTACAGGGACAACAGACTGGTCTTCTCCGACGGAACCTCGATCGTCTTCGACGACGGGGTGGAAAAGGACTTCGCGACCAAGCTGGACCGGTCGGACGTCGAGGATATGTTCTCTCTCGCCTATGACCGGGACGGGCAGCCCGACTATCTGGCGGATGCCGGCCGGAGCCGCTGCGAGCCGTTGTTCAAGAAAATGTATGGCAAATCCGCCAAGCAGGTCCGGAAGAATCTCGTCCACGTGGCGTGGTTCGGCCAGACGGTCCCGTTCACGCGCGTGAACGGGGCGAACCGGCAGCTGGAAAAAGTGGCCGCGGAAATCGCCGAAAAGTATCCGGAACTCATTAAGTATATGACGAGTAGCGGGACTTTCTACTGGCGCAAGGTCCGCGGAGCCAAGCGCCAGAGCGCGCACTCGTATGGGATCGCCATCGATATCAATACGGAGTATTCCGATTATTGGCTGTGGAAGAACCCCGGGGCCTCCGAGACGCAGGAAATCGCCTATGCGAACCGCATTCCCCTGGAGATCGTCGGCGTTTTCGAGAAATACGGTTTCGTGTGGGGGGGACGGTGGTACCATTTCGACACGATGCATTTCGAATACCGGCCCGAAATCAATCCGATTCCGTGACTTGCGCGGTTTTACGTGCAAGGGGAGCAATAAGTCCGAACACTAGTCGAGTCGTTCCAGCTCGCAGAGGCCGTCCTTGTTGCCGATGACAAAGGCAATCGGCGGGTTGTTACCCTGGACGAGACTGTTCAGATAGAGCGGCTCGCCCAGGATGAAGAGACTGGCGCTGAAGGTGTTTCCTTCCTTCCTTCAACTTCGAGTTCTCTGCCTTTTCCACGATGAAATTCGAATCGCCCAGATAGCGGAACGTGCAGCGACGGTCGGGTTTCCAGGAGACGAAGATCCGGTCGCCAGGAGCGAGTTCGCCGGCGTCGATGTGCGGCGCCACGACGGGATCCGAGCCGCCGGTCCTGTCCAGATGCCCCAGGAAATCGTCCCAATCCCGGAAGCCGAGGGTGCGGGAGAGGATGTCCAGGGTGCTGGCGCGCGTCTGGTCGGCCCCGTCGATATAGCCCCAGAGCCGTTTCAGCGTGGTGGGACTGATGGTTTCGTGGGTCCGCTCCCAGACGACGCCGCTGAGGAAGATGAAATCGTTGGGCGTCTTCATCTTCCGGTTCATGCGGTCCTCCAGTAGTTTCTTGAGTTCGTGGATCTCGGGGCTGGTCTTCTTCATAAGCGTTCGGGATATTCCTTGCAAAGATGCACTTTTTTTTCGCGACAATCTTGTTCCTTTCCGGTCCTTTCCTGATTTTTACGAGTAAAAAGCCGTATCTTTACGCAGCGAAACCGAGCCATGAGAGACGTCAGCACATCCGGTCCCCTGGACGGAACCTTTATTTCCGAAAGCGAAGTTCAGACTTCCTATGAGGAGATTCCCGCTCGGGGGTTCAACCGCCTGGTGAAAGCCAGGCGGCAGGGCCGGTGGTTCATCCTGAAGGGCCTCCAGCCGGAGTTCCGGGACCAGTCCGTCTATCTGGAACTACTTAAGAAGGAGTTTGCGCTGATGGTCCAGCTGGACCACCCGAACATCGTGAAGGCTTATGCCAAGGAGGTGGATCCCACGCTGGGCCCCTGCATCGTCATGGAGTATATCGACGGCATGACGCTGGACGCTTTCCTGGAAGGCAAGCCCGACGCGGCCGCCCGCCGCAAGGTCGTGGACCAGCTTGCGGACGCATTGGCCTATATCCATACCAAGCAGATCCTGCACCGCGACCTCAAGCCCGGGAATATCCTTGTCACCCGCAACGGCGGCAATGTGAAGATCATCGACTTCGGCCTGTCCGATGCGGACGACTACGCGGTCCTGAAGCAGTCGGCCGGGACATTGAAGTACATGGCGCCCGAGCAGGCCCGGGGAGAGACCATCGACTGCCGGGCGGACATCTATTCCTTCGGTCTTGTGCTTCGGAAACTGTTCCCGCACCGATATCGCCGGATTGCCGCCCGGTGTACCTGCGAAAACCCGGCGAAACGGTATGGCAGCATGGAGGCGGTCCGGAAAGCCTTGGACCGCAATGACCGGTGGTGGCGCCGGGTGCCTTTCGTCGGCCTGACCGCCCTCCTGACGCTGGCCCTATTGCTTCCGCTCCGGCGCCCGGCAGAGACGCAAGGCCCTGTGGCAGAAAGCGTCACGGCGAACCAGGAAGCCTGGCTGAAGAAAGCGTACTGGGAGGTCAATGTCCCTTTGCGCCAAGTCATGCAGGAGGCGGAAGCGGGAAAGGAATACCGAGAGGTTCTCCAGGCGAGACTGTCCAACCTGAATCTTGCCTCCAGCGCGAAAGGCGCCGAGATGGCCCGTCTCTATGAGACCGGCAGTCCCGAGCAGTTATACTTCATCACGCAGTTCAGCCGCGAGCAGAAGAACCAGGCATTGGCCCTGAAAACCATCGACCGGAACAGTCCCTCCTTCGAGGAAGAGTTCCGGAAAGGACGCATCAGCCAACGGGACTACGACAGCCTGAAGTGGATCGTTGCGCCCCAGGTCGTGACGCTCTCCGCCCGGGAGATCACGGCCTCGTCCGCCCTCGGCGGCGTGGCGCTGCTCGACGACGCCTATTCCGGCGGCGCCCGGACGGGACTGTGCTGGGGACCGTGCCACAATCCCACGACGGAAGGCTTCCACGCGGAGGCGGCCCCCGGGAGCGCCGTCACCTTGGACGGGCTCGCCCCCCGATCGATCTATTTCGTCCGGGGCTATGTCGAGACCGGCGCGGGAACGACCTACGGCAGCGAAATCTCCTTCACAACGGCCGACAGCGTCTGGGTGGCGCCCGAGGGTGCCGTCCGGGGCTTGTTCTCGGTGGGCGAGGGCAGGCAGGTCTATATCTCGAAGGGCAACCTCCAATACCAGGCGTCCACCCGGACCTGGCGCTTCGCAGAGC
>CAMNGM010000163.1 GCA_946538425.1 uncultured Bacteroidales bacterium
TTTTGAAGTCGCTTCCCCTATACGTCCTGAAAAGCCACGAAAGTTTCACCTATGTCTTTTGGTGGTTATATAAACCGTTGATTATTAATGTATTATAAAATACGATTCAAAGCTCGTTTTGGCTGGAGCCGACGCCGTGTTTGCGGCTGGCCTTCAGGACTATGGGCAGGGTTGGCAAAACGGCTCGAAGGAAGCAGCCTGTCTTGGTAACGCCCCGTTTTGCATCCCGGATGCAAGATTCGGCCGATTTGCGGTTTAAGGAACAGAACATCAAGGAAAGAGCCGTATGAAAACCAAGTATTTCCTCCTCTATGTCATCGTGGGAATCGCCTTTCTGGCGGCTTCCGCATGGGTGTATTTCTCGCGCGGGAAGAGCGCAAAGGCCATACGCGCCAAGTACAAGCTGGGCGGAATCCTGCTGATGTGCCTGTCCGTGCTGTCCACCGCCTCTTGCGGGGAGATCCTCGATCCAGGATATGTCACGTGCTATGAGCCCGTCATCGTCGAGCGCACCGGCGACATCGCCCGCGTGACGATCAAGTCCACAGACTCGTCCTTCAAATACAATGAAATGACTACGGGAGACCTGTTCGAGGTAGTGATCCAGAATCCGACCTTCGACAAATACGTCCTCCGGGTGGTTCTGAACGACAAGGAAGGCACGGACCTGCAAAAGACGACGCTGGACGCTTCGGACATTGCGTACACGCAGGAAGGCATCCATTTCTCCGTCCCCCTTTCCGCGGACGTGACCTATAAAGGCGAAGCCCTCGTCCAGGTCCAGGGTGTCGTCAAGGACGATCCGGAAGAGTTGACGCAGATGTGCTACTATGTCCAGGTGATCAACCTCCGCTGATGCCGCGCTTTCCCATCGACAACATCGTCTTCGAACTGACCGGAGCCTGCAACCAATGTTGCAGGTTCTGCTATAACTATTGGCGCGACGGCCGTACGCCGATTGCGCCACCGGACCCGTCCGCGGCCCGGAAGACCCTGAAAAGGCTGCTGTCCCAGGCCTCGGTGCGGCATCTCTCCTTCTCCGGCGGCGAACCGATGCTGCTCGCCAATGTCCACGACCTGACACTTCAAGCCCGGTTCAAGGGCTGCCAAGTGAACATTCTCACCAACGGAACGCTCCTGACCCCGGAAGCGCTCGACAACTTCCTCGGTCTGGGGGTGAGCGCCATCCAGATTCCGCTCCTCAGCCCCGATGCCTCCGTCCATGACTTCCTGACCGGCCTTCCGGGGTCCTGGGAAAAGGCGCTGGATGCGCTGCGACGGACAGGGAACGCCGGTATCGGCGTCGCCGTCCTGGTCATCACCCAGGTCAATGCCCCGGGCGTCGCCGAAACACTCCCGCTCCTGGCGGAATGCGGAGTCCGGACGGTGATGGTGAACCGCTTCAACATCGGCGGAAACGGCATCCGGAATGCCCGGGAACTGGTTCCGGACCGGAAGACGCTGCAGGATGCTTTCGCGGCGATAGAGGCCTTTGCGGGGGCCCATCCGGATCTCCACTTCGTGAGCGGCGTCTGTACGCCCTTATGCTATCTGGATACCGCACCCTATCCCCATATCCGTTTCACCCGATGCAGCACCGACCTGACCGGCCGGCCCATCACCGTGAACTACAACGGAGACGTCCGCTTCTGCAACCATTCTCCTCGGGTGCTGGGAAACATCCATTCCCGGCCAATCGGGGAAATCCTGACGGACCCGGAGATCAATGCCCGGTATGCCGGGGTCCCGGAGGAATGCGGCAAGTGCGCCCTGCTCCAACGATGCGGTGGCGGATGCAGGGCCGCCTCCGAACAGGTCCACGGCACATTCTCCGCCCTCGACCCCATCCTGGATTTCGGACGTTAGACTTTCCCTCGGAGAACGGGCGCGCCCCCCGTCAGGCGAAGGAAATCAGGATCAGCAGCTGCGCCACCAGCACGCGCAAGAACATCGACAGCGGATAGACCGTCGCGTAATTGACGGAGGTGTAGTCGCTTCCATACATCCCCTGCGCAAAGGCGAGCACGGGCGGATTGGTGCAGGAGCCGGAAATGAGGCCGCAGATCTGGTAGAAGTTCAGATGGCACAAGGCCCGGGATACGATGAACGTGATGCAAAGCGGGACGATGGTGATCAGCGCGCCGTACAGGATCCACCAGTAACCGCCGTTCACGATGGAGCTGACGAAGTTCTCGCCGGCGCCGAGGCCCACGGCCGCGAGGAACAGCGAGATGCCCATCTCCCGGATCATCAGGTTCGCGCTCATCGTCGTATAGGTCGTGATCTTGTATTTCGGGCCGAAATGGCCCAGGAGGATGGCGATGATGAGGGGGCCGCCCGCCAATCCCAGCTTGATGGCCTGCGGGATGCCCGGGAAACGGATGGGCAGGGACCCGAAGATGATACCTACCACGATGCCCAGGAAGATGGGCACCAGATTGGGTTTGTCCAGGGCGCCGCTGGCGTTGCCGACCTTCTCGGCCACGCGCTTGATGTGATCCTCGGGGCCGACACAGATCAGGGCGTCGCCCATCTGCAGGTACAGGCCCGGGCGGGCGACCAGTTCCACACCGGCGCGGATGACGCGGGTCACGCTCACCCCGTAGGCGCCCCGGAAATGCAGATCCTTGAGCTTCTTGCCGGTCATCGAAGACTTCGTGACGGTCACGCGGCGGGTCACGAGATGGTGGTCCTTCTGAACCCAATCCTGGACGTGCATCGGCACTTCCTGGCCGAAGAGGATGCGGATCTTGTCCACCTCGTCCTGGGAGGTGACGACGAGGACTTTGTCCCCTTCGTCGAGGACGGTGTCGCCGGTCGGGAAGATGACCTCCTCCCCCTTCATGATCCGGGAGACGACGAAATCGCCGCCGAACTCGCGCAGGATGTCGTACAGTTTCTTGCCGAAGATCGCCGGGTTCTCGACGGCCACGTGCATGCGGCGGGCCTGGCCCTCGCTGCTCTCGTGGGCCTCCAGTTCCGCCAGTTCCCGGGCGGGATCGACCTTGAAGATCCCCTTGAACAGAAGGATGACGCCGATGACCCCGAGGACGCCGATGGGATAGGCCACGGCGTAGCCGGAGGCGAGCCCGGAAGCGGCCTTGGAGGCCGCGACGGGGTCCATCCCGCCGGCGGAGGCGACGTCGATGAAGGTCTGCTGCGCGGCGCCGAGGCCCGGGGTGTTGGTCACCGCGCCGGACATCACGCCCACCAGGGTCTTGAGGTCCTCTCCCGTAACGGCCGAGATGGCGAAGGTGACCCCGACGGCGAGAAGGATGTTCATCATCGCCAGGAGATTCATCTTCACGCCGCCGGACTTGAAGGAATGGAAAAAGCCGGGACCCACCTGCAGGCCGATGGAGAAGAC
>CAMNGM010000164.1 GCA_946538425.1 uncultured Bacteroidales bacterium
CGGCTCCGCCCTTCGGCTGGATGGCGAAGGAAGCGCCGCCCTTCTCGGACTCCTGATAATACAGGTCAATGTCGGACGGGAACGCCTGTACCGTGAAGGAATACAGACCGGCCTTGAGCCCGGCGATATCCTCGGCGGGAACCGTGAAGGTGGTCTCCGTCTGCGGCTCCTGGGTGCGCTTGTTGAATACAACCACATAGTGGGCGGCATTCGGGACAGCCTCCCAGCTAATGGTCACGGCCGTTTCATCGCCTTCCGTCAGGGTAACGGGCTCCACGACGGGCTTCGGGGTCTCCAGGACCTTGTCCAGGGCGAGGACATCCTTGCTCCAGCTCAGTTTGGAAATGGTCACCTTACCATTGGAGTACAGGTAAACGGTACCTTCGCCATTGACTTCGGGAATCACGACTTTCTGGACACCCGGGTTGGCGGCGGAAACGCCCACGCTGCCCTGGATGGCCAGGCCGTTGTCGTCATACAGGGCGACGACCACGCTGGCACCGGTCTTGTCCGGATCGCTCAGGAGGACATCCACGGAGCCGGGAGCATTGACCTTGAAGGAGATGTAGCCCTCGGTCGGGATGCCCTTGCGGGTGAGGACGGAAGCCTGCTTGAAGGTGATGCCGCCATCCGCGTTCAGCGGGGTGGCCTCGGTGCCGACGAGCATCAGTTCGTCCCGCACGCGGGAGTTCTTCACGTCACCGGCGAAGAGGGTGGCGTTCTGCAGGTTCCAGGTGTGCGCCTCGGCGATCACGTGCTGGGTGAGGTCTTCCGGCTTCTCCACGTACTGGATCCACCACTTGGAAGCGCCGACCTTGGCCTCGATGAGATCCTGGGCGGCGAGCTGGAAGAAGTTGCCCTTGGAGTTGTAGCACGGGTCCACGTTCATCGTCTTCACGCCCAGCGCGGCGGGGGCCATCCGCTTGAAGAAGTCCTTGCCGTAGGCATAGGCGTAGTTGTCGGAAGCCGTCACGTTCGGATCGACCGTACGGGTGTTGTCGTGGATCAGCTGGGCCTTGTCCACCTCCGTCTCCGCGGTCTTGCCACCGTCCTCGAACAGGAAGACATTCTTCTTCAGGATGAGGTTGGTCTGGACGTACGGGGAGAAGAACGCGCGGTTGTTGCCGTTGTCCATCGTCGCGATGTTCTTGATGGTGTTGTTCTCGATGTCGAACGTGCCGATCTTGAGCCCGTCGACCTGGTCCAGGCGGACGAAGGTGCGGAAACCGTCGTAGATGGTGTTGTTGACGAACTTCACGAGCGTGATGTCGCAAGCCTTGCGGACATCGAAACCGTCACCGCCGTCACCGACGATGTTGAAGATGTCGCAGGAGTCGAACGTGATCTCGTTCAAGGTGAGCGCGCCGTTCTTGTTCAGGGAGAACAGGCCGGCCTTGTAACCGGAGATCTCGCAGTTGACGACCTCGATCTTGTCCACGGTCACCGCATTCGCATCGTCGGAGAAGGTGATCAGGTGGCTGATGGAGGCATTGTCCGCGAACTTCAGGTTCTCCAGCCGGATGGAACTGCCGTTCTCCAGGACGCTGGAAATGTCGATGGAACCGGAAACGGGCGTCCGGTCTCCCTCCGCGGAAAGTTCGCCCACGAGCGTGAGGTCGGCGGCCGGTTTGGCCGTACCCATCGAGTAACCCGCCTCATTGTAAGGCAGATAGTAGTTGCCGCCGGCGGCGACCGCCGTCTTGAGTTCATCGGAGGTCGTGATGGTCACGGCGCTCCCCTGCTCGGCCTTGGTCCAGGTATCGACCGTACCGCGGGAGGCGCTCATATAGAAGAGGGTGATCTGGTACTCGGTGGAAGGATTCAGCCCGTCGATGGTGGCGGCGGCCGCTTCGGCTTCCGCGCCGGAGATCTCCTTCTTGACCGTCGAGCCACCCTTCACCGGGACGGCCCGGAGTTCGGTCACTTCGGTATAGTCGGAAACCTCGTTGCTCCAGGCCAGGGAGACGGAACCGGTCGTACGGCCCTTGACCTCCAGGAAGAGGTTGTCCTTCACCGCATAGGTCTTGAAGGAGCCTTCATAGAGGGAAAGCTTGGACTCGGTGCCGGGCACCTTCACGCCGTCGGCGTCCACCCGGTAGGCCTGGACCGAGAACCAGTAGGTCTGGTCCGCGGTCAGGCGGGTCGTGTAGGGCACCTCGCCGGGCTCGAGCGCCCAGCTGTCCTCGAGCTGGGTCATCGCCTCGTCGGTATAGACGGCGAGTTCGTAGCCGCCGGCGTCCTTGTTCACGTCCCAGCTGAAGGTGACGACGTCACCCAGGGAGGCGTCGACACGGGCGGTCAGGTTGCCCGGAACCAGGCAGCGGGCGAGGTTGAGTTCGGTGATCTCGTTCCACTCCTTGTTCACGCAGCCGGAAAGCGCGGTGAGACCGAGGAGGGCCGCCAGGGATATTTTCAGAATATTCTTGTATTTCATATCGCGTCGGTATTAAAGGCTCTCGTAGCCATAGTCGTTCTGGATGCGGCCCTGGCTGTTGGTCATCGTATCGTTGTAGATGGGCCAGAACATATGCTGCTCCGGGTCCACGGTGTTCAGATACAGGCCGTTCTCGATGAGATTCTCGTACAGGCCGGTATCCTCGCCCTTGTCGTTGACGACTTTGTTGAAGTAACCGCTCTTCTTCTCCCAGGCGCCGGAAGGCTTGACGGCCTCGCCGGAGAACCCGTAGATGATGAGCTGCTTGCCGTCCACCTGGTAGTAGACATCGCCGGTCAGCATATTCACCTGGCTATATTCGCCGGTGAGGTCGCGCAGATGGCGCATCTTCACCTTGGCCGCATCCATCTTCTCCTTGAGGATGCCCCAGCGGATGAGGTCGAACTTGCGGGTCATCTCGCCGCAGAACTCGAAGGCGCGCTCGTCCACGATGGCGTTGAACATCGCCTCCTGGGAGGTGATCTTCTCCACATAGGTCTCGGCCTGGTCCTCGTGGCCCTTGAACGCGCGCTCGCGGACCTTGAGGAGCTGCTCCTTGGCATAGGCGAGTTCGCCCTGTTCGTTGGCGATCTCGGCGGCCATCAGGAGGATGTCGGCGTACCGGAGGACCACGGGCTTCACACCGTCGTCATTGCCGCCCGTGTAGGGGTTGCGGGTCAGCCAGTCCCAGCGGTACTTGCCGAAGTACCAGCGCTGGATACCCACCAGTTCGGGCTCGTCGTCCTTGTTCCAGCGCCAGTTGACGCAGGTGATGTCGCGACGGACGTCGTTCTTGTCATAGTCGAACCACATCGTCGGGACCGGGCCGGCATCGCCGCCACGGGTGACGGTGGCGCCGCCCGCATAGCAAGAACCCTCGGAACGCACGGCGAAGGTGTAGTTCCAGCGGCCGCGGCCGTCGGAGAA
>CAMNGM010000165.1 GCA_946538425.1 uncultured Bacteroidales bacterium
ACTTTGTTGAGTGCCATAATACAAATATTTTACACCCCGAAGTTAGCAAAAAATCCGGAACATCGCGTCGGCGTCCGGGGTTTCTCCCGTAAAAATTTCGTACCCGGCGACGGCCTGGTACAAGAGCCATCTCAGGCCCGAAATGTAGGTCTTTCCGCGGCCCTCCAGGCAGGGGGTGCGGTAGTTCGCCTCCAGGATGACCGCGCCGGGGAAATCCGGGAAACCGTCCATCGGCCCGGGCACGGTGTAGATCACGAGGTCGGGGGAGAGGGCGCCGATGGACTCGGCGGGCACCCAGGTACAGGCGGGCCGGCTCCCTGCGGGGCCGTTCGGGCCGGTGGCAAGGGACCAGGTGCCGGTGGGGGAGAGGCGGGCGTTGAGGTCGTCCGCCAGGTCGGCGGCGCGGGCGGGGGTGCGGTTCACGAGCGTGACGCGGCAGCCGAGGCGGAGCGCGGCGACCGCCGCGGCGCGGCCGGCCCCGCCGCACCCGACGATGAGCGCCTCGGTGAGGAGATTCCCGGTCGAGCCGGGAATGACGGGTCGGGCGTCAGGGGATCCGGGAATGGCGGAACTAGCGTCAGAGGAGCTGGGAATGACGGATTGTGCACCAGGGGAGGCGAGTCCGGCGAGGGCCTCGCGCACGGCGAGGACGACGCCGGCGACGTCGGTGTTGTAGCCGACGATGCCGGCGGGGGTCTTGACGGCGAGGTTCACCGCGCCGCACAGGCGCGCGTCGTCCGACAGCGCGTCCACGGCGCGGAACGCGTCCTGCTTGAAGGGCGCCGTGATGTTGATGCCGTCGTAGCCGTCCAGGAAGCGCTGCCAGGACGCGCCGAACTCGGCGCCTTCGATCAGGTCGTACGGATAGCGTCCCCCATAGGCCGCTTCGAAGAGTTTGGGGCTGAATGACCCGGCCACGGGATGGCCGATAAGACCGAACCGTTTCATCGGCGGAAGAAGGTTTCGTGGATGTAGGATTCCGCCCCGCAGAGGATGCCCGTGATGACCTGGGACTCGTGCGAGAGCGTGGCGAAGATGAGACCGGCCGCGAAGGGAATGCCGTACACGCTCGAGAGCGTGAGGGCGACGGCGCCGTGGAAGGCGCCGAACCCGCCCGGCACGGGGATGAGCGAACTCACGGCCCCGGCGAACATCAGCAGCAGGGCGTCGGTCATCCCGAGCCCCTCGATCTTCGCGAGGGCGCCCGCGAGCTCCGGACTCACGGAGGCCGGGTCGATGCCCTGCAGGGCCCACAGGATGGTGGCCGACATCAGCCAGTACATCACCCAGAGGAGGACCGTGTACAGGATGAACAGCCATCCGTGGCGCATATGGAGGCAGGAGACCATCCCGTCATAGGCGCCCCGGATCCAGCCCCAGACGCGGCCCCAGAAGCCCTGGCGGTCGCGGAGCCGCCAGCAGAGGAAGACGAGCCCGCCCGCGGCCAGCGCGCCGAGGGCGAGGATCCACCAGAGGCGGCCCTTGTCGGCGAGGCCCGGGAACAGGTTGTCCGTCAGGAATCCCCCGAAGCGGTTCCATAGGAATCCGAAGATGAGCAGGGCGACGGCCAGGAGGGACAGCCCGTCCCACACGCGGTCCGCGAGGACCGTGCCCAGCACCTTGTCGAAGGTGGCGAGCCGCTTCCCTTCGCCGTCCCGGCCGGAATGCCGGACGACGTACCCGCAGCGGACGACCTCGCCCACGCGGGGAAGGACGTAGTTCGTGAGCGTGCAGACGTTGATGGCGTTCCACGTCGTGACGCGGGCCGTCGATGCGTCCAGCGGCAGCAGCTGCATCCGCCAGCGGAGCGCGCGGAGCCAGAAGGCCACCGCGCCCAGCGCCATCGACAGGACGACGTACCCCCAGTGGCACGCGCGGAGCGCCGCGCCGAAGTCTTTCCAGTTCACGCCCCGGAAGGAAAAGTACAGGAGCGCGGCCGCGACCGCGATCCAGCCCCCGTACCGGAGGATATTCTTCACTTTCTTGTCCATTGCTCTCACAAAGTTAATGGAAAATCCCCAAATAATATATAAATTTGTAGGTTATTGGAAAAAACCACCTTCGTATGAAATCCATCCTGGGCATCGGAAACGCCCTCACCGACATCCTGGCCGTCCTGACGGACGATACGCTCCTGAGGAGGTTCCACCTCCCGCTCGGGAGCATGCAGCACGTGGATATGGAAACGGGCGACCGGATCTGGGACGCGCTCAAGGAATACGGCGTGAAGTACGTGCCCGGCGGGTCGGCCGCGAACACCGTCACCTGCACGTCCATCTTCGGGATGCCGTCGGGCTACATCGGCAAGATCGGCAACGACGACCTGGGGAACCTCTTCAAGAGCACGATGGAGCAGTACGGCGTCCGCGCGCAGATGCTCTACGGCACCAAGTCCAGCGGCCGCTGCATGGTCTTCATCACCGGGGCCAATGCCGAGCGCACCTTCGCCGACTATATGGGCGCCACCCTGGAGATGGGCCCGGACGACCTCGTCCCCGAGATGTTCGAGGGCTACGACTACTTCCACATCGAGGGTTACCTCGTGCAGAACCAGGAGCTCATCGCCAAGGCCGTCCGGCTCGCAAAGGCCGCCGGCAGCATCATCTCCATCGACATGGCCTCCTACAACGTCGTGGAATCCAATGACGCCTTCTTCCATAACCTCGTGGAAAACTACGTGGACATCGTCTTCGCGAACGAGACCGAGGCCAAGGCCTTCACCAAGCTGGAGCCGCGCGAGGCCTGCGCCGAAATCGCCCGCCACTGCAAGATCTCCGTCGTCAAGGTGGGCAAGGCCGGGTCGATGGTCCAGTCCGGCGACGAGTTCCACTTCATCGACCCCTGGCCGGCCACGCCCGTGGACGCCACCGGCGCCGGCGACACCTATGCCGCCGGCTTCCTGTACGCCCACTCCCTGGGGATGCCCCTCCGCGTCTGCGGGGAGGTCGGATCCATCATCGCCGCCAAGGTGGTCGAAGTCATCGGCACCAAGATCGACATTCCCCGCTGGCGGGACGCCAAGCAGGAAATCCGCGAACTGATCGCCGCCAACACGAAATAGACTATGCTGGAACCGGTAAAAGAAATGCTCAGGCGCCAGAGCCTGAAGAAGAACGCCTCCACGGAGCCCACGGGATTCGTCCCGCTGGACAAGATCCGCTCCGCCGTCGCGTTCATCGACGTGGAGGACACTTCGTTCAACGAGTGCAAGAACACCCTCCTGCTGTTCTTCCGCGAACACAACATCAAGGGCGACATCTTCTTCTTCGACTTCCGGAAACTCACGGAAGGCGAACGCCTCATCACCAGCATCACCACCACCATCCTCAAGAAGGACCTCAACTGGTTCGGCAAGCCC
>CAMNGM010000166.1 GCA_946538425.1 uncultured Bacteroidales bacterium
AGGAGGGTGCCGGCGCCGAAGCCGACGCGGTAGCGGGCGCGGGGGCGCCGGCTGTTCACGGCCTTGGAGATGGCGCGGGTCACGACCGAGGGCTTGGATAGAAGGCGCATGGAATAGGCCTTGCGCATCGTTTCGGACTCGCGGAGGCCTTCCGTCTCATAGGGCGTTCCTTTCGAAGATTCCGCCAGGTGGTCGGCGGCGATGATGCCCCAGTTGGTCTTGATGCCGCCCGGTTCGATCATCGAAACGTCGATGCCGAAAGGCTTCAGTTCCATCCGCAGCGCATCGCTCAGCGCCTCCACGGAGAACTTGGACACATGGTACCAGCCGCCGAAATACAGCACGGCCTTTCCCGCGACGGAAGAGATGTTGACGATACGGCCGCTTCCCTGCTCCCGCATGGACGGAATGACCAGCTGGCACAGGCGGGCGAGGCCGAACACATTGACTTCCAATTGCCTGCGCGCCTCATCCAACGGCACGTTCTCGATGGCGCCGAAATAGCCGTAGCCGGCATTGTTCACGAGGGCGTCGATGCGGCCTTCCGCTTCCAGGACGGTCCGGACGCCCGCCTCCAGGGAGGCTTCGTCCGTCACGTCCATCCGGAGCGGGACCACGCCGAGCGCCTTGAGCGGTTCCATCCGCTCCACGCGCCGGGCCGCCGCGTACACGCGGTGCCCCTGCCGCGCAAACGCCCCAGCGGCATCGAACCCTATGCCGCTGCTGGCGCCTGTAACCAAGATGATTTTCATTGCCTTTTCATAGATTCCTTCGTCGGTCTTCGACCTCCTCGGAATGACAGTCGTTGTCATTCCGAGCAACCTCCTGTCATTCCGAGCAACCTCCTGTCATTCCGAGCAACCTTTTGTCATTCCGAGCGAAGCGAAGGAATCTTATCTCTTGAACGTAAACCGCTTTGACCTTACCTTATCGGAACTTCCGCCGTAGAGCAGCTCATACTTGCCCGGAAGCGGGACCACGTCCTGCTTCTCTTCCGACCACCAGAGGAAGGTCTCGTCCTCGAGCGGAATGCACACCTTGACGGTCTTTCCGGCCGGGATGGTCACGCGACGGAAGGCGCGGAGGGTCTTGACGGGGCCGTCCGGATCGTCCTTCCGGCGGACATACACCTGGACCACTTCGGTGGCCTCGCGCTTGCCGGTGTTCTTCACCGGGATGATGAGCGAGTTGTTCCGCACCTTCGCCCGCTTGTAGCGGAACGTCGTGTAGCTGAGGCCGTAACCGAACGGATACAGGGGCTTTCCCTGGAAGTAGCGGTAGGTATGGCCCTTCATGTCGTAGTTCTCGAAATCCGGCAGGTCATCCACGCTGCGGTAGAAGGTGACGGGGAGCTTGCCGGAAGGGGCCACGTCGCCGAAGAGGACGTCCGTGATGGCCAGGCCGCCCTCCTCGCCCGGGTACCAGGCCTGGAGGATGGCGTCGCAGGTCTCCGTCTCCGGGACCAGGCCGATGGCGCAGCCGGAGAAGTTCACCAGGACGACCTTCTTGCCGGCGTCGTGCAGGGCCTTCAGGAGGTCGCGCTGCACCTGCGGGAGTTCGATGTCCGTACGGTCGCCGCCCTTGAAGCCGGGCAGCTGCACCGGCATCTCCTCGCCTTCCAGGCGGGGCGAGATGCCGCCCGCGAAGATCACGATGTCGATGTCCTTCAGGCTCTCGAGGACCGCATCGACATCCAGCGCCGGCAGGAAGTCCTTCCGCCGCTCGTCCTGGCGGCGGATATAATTCTGGACATCCTCGATGCCGATGGCATACTGCCGGGCGACGGCTTCCAGTTCCGCACCGGTCAGGTTGCGGGCCTTCTCAAACGGGTTGTTCGGATCGGGCTGGGGCATGAACTCGGAGGAGATCAGGCCGCAGCCGCGGACATACTGGATGCCGGGGATGCGCTCCTTGAGGGCGTCGTAGAGGGTGACCGTCCGGTTCGGGACGGGATTGTAGTTGCCCCACTGCATCTTCTCGTCATCGCCGTTGGGGCCCACCAGTGCGATCCGCGCATTGGCAGCGAGCGGCAGGATGCCGCCCTTGTTCTGGAGGAGAACCATCGTCTCCTGCGCCATCTTCCGGGAAAGAGCGAGGTGCTCCTCCCCTTCCACGATGGAGGGAGAAAGGTGGTCCCAGAGGGAGATGTCGTCCATCTCGCCCAGGCGGTAGCGGGCCGCAAACAGGCGGATCAGGTTCCGGTCGAGGTCCTTTTCGTCCAGCAGGCCGCGTTCGATGGCCTCCGGGATGTGGCGGTACACGTTGCCGCACTCGGTGTCGATGCCGGCGTGGACGCCCAGGGCCGCCGCCGCGGCGGCGTCGGGCACGTACTCGTGATGATTCTCCCGATAGAAATCGCCGACCGCACCGCAGTCGGAGGTGATGATGCCCTTGTAGCCCCATTCGCCGCGCAGGATCTTGTCGATGAGTTCTTCGGAGGCGCCGCAGGGAACGCCGCGGAAGCGGTTGTAGGCCGTCATCACTTCCTGGACATCGGCCTTGACCACCAGGTCCTTGAAGGCCGGGAGGTAGGTCTCGCGGAGGTCGCGCTCGGAGACGACGGCGTCATAGCTGTGGCGGTTCCACTCCGGCCCGGAATGGACGGCGTAGTGCTTCGCGCAGGCGTGGGCTTTCAGGACCTCGGCGTCGGAGGGTCCCTGCAGACCGCGGACCACGGCCATGCCCAGCTGGCCGGTCAGGTACGGGTCCTCACCATAGGTTTCCATGCCCCGTCCCCAGCGCGGGTCGCGGAAGATGTTGATGTTCGGGGTCCAGAAAGTGACGCCCTGGTACTGCTTCACCAGGCCCGTCTTCCGGGCTTGGTCGTACTTCACCCGGGCCTCGTCGCTGACGGCCGTGAAGACCTCGTACAGGAGCGGCTCGTCGAAGGAGGCGGCCATGCCGATGGGCTGCGGGAACACCGTGGCGGCCCCGTTGCGGGCCACCCCGTGCAGGGCCTCGCTCCACCAGTTGTAGGCCTTGACACCCAGGGCGGGCACCGCGGCGGACTGGTTCATGGACAGGGACACCTTTTCCTCCAGGGTCAGGCGGGACACGAGGTCCGCCGCCCGCTCCTCGGGCGACAGGGAACGGTCTTTGTAGGGTTGTGCCGACAGGGCGGCAGTCACGGTGCAGAGCATCAGGATCGTGGTCAGTCGTTTCATTATCAGGCAGATATTGAGGTTGACAAGGTTAGTTTTACAAAAATAAGAAAAACGGACGGAATACAAAGGGATTTTCCGTAAATTTGTACCACTATGGCAGATATGAAAACCCTGGCCAAGGATACGGCCATCTACGGACTCAGCAGCATCATCGGGCGGTT
>CAMNGM010000167.1 GCA_946538425.1 uncultured Bacteroidales bacterium
TCCCGGTCGATGGTATAGACCATCACCTCCCGGGGCTTCAGCCGCCGGACGAGGTCCATCCAGCCGTCCACCCAGTCCTCCGTCGCGAACCCGTCGCCCCGCAGGAACATCGTCTGGAGGACGAAATCCCCCTCGAAGCGTTCCAGGTCGCGGACAATGTCCTCCACGTGGTAGTCGCCCATCGGCCGGTTCACGAGCTGCGCCTGCGCATCCGTCGCCGCATCCAGCTTGAGGATGGGGTTGTCCACCTTCCGGATCGCCTCGAAGACGCCCTTGCGCCAGGTCTTGGTCGCATTGGACAGGACCGACACCTTCGCCGCCGGATAGTACTTGTCCCGCAGTTCCAGGGTCAGGTCCACAATTTCCGGGAAATCGGGGTTCAGGGTGGGCTCCCCGTCGCCGCTGAAGGTGATGGAGTCGATGGGGGTGCCCGCAGCGTGGCAGGCTTCCAGCTTCTCGGTCAAGGCTTTCCGCACGTCTTCCGCCGTGGGAAGCACGCGGTCGCCGCGGCCGTCGGCATTCCAGCCGCACTCGCAGTAGATGCAGTCGAAATTGCACACTTTCCCGCCCTGGGGCAGCAGGTTGATGCCCAGGGAAGAACCGAGCCTCCGTGAAAAGATGGGCCCGAAGACGGTGGTTTCGCGCATCATAGGCGGCGGGATTTCGATGCGGCGGTCAGGCGGCCGTCCGCATCCAGGTGGTCGACAAGCACCAGCCCCGGACGCCGGCCCGGCGCCAGGGTGCCGAATTCCGGTTTGTCCAAGAATTCCGCCCCGTTCCGGGAGGCCCAGGTGAGCAGTTCCCCGAGCGGGACTTCCGGGAAGTGCCGCTGGAGGCAATAGAGTTCGTCCACGATGTTCAAGTCGTCGTTGGACGAGAGGGAATCCGTGCCCACGCAGATTTTCAGCGCATTCCGGCGCATTAGGCCGATCGGAGGCAACGTATTATGTATAAATAGGTTAGAAAGCGGACATACCGCCACGAACGGATGGTTCATCACGGCCTTCGCGGCATCGATCCCTTCCTGGTCCATACAGCATTCGTGGACCAGCAGGATGTGCTCGTCGAAAGGGGCGGGACGGCCGGCGAGCAGCCGGTCGATGAAATAGAGCAGGGAGGATTTCCCCGTCACGGGCGGGACGCTCATCCCGGCCCGTCTGCGGTTCTCCCACATCTTGCCGGTGCCGTACTTGAGCATTTCCTCTTCCTCCTCGGTTTCCTCGCTGTGGAAGGACAGGAAGCCGGATTTCAACCCCTCGACGCTCACGGCGGTCACCAGTTCGGGACTCATCGTATAGCAGGCGTGCGGAGTCGGGGCCGCGTCGATGCCGAAGCCGTCGGCCACCTTCTTCAGTTTCCGGACCCCGTCCATCACCGCCGCGCAGTCCTCCGGCTCGGTGCCGAACACCTCCAGGAAGGTACGGGTGTACATCGGATGGCGGGCCTTGACCGCGAAGGAATCGTCGCAGTTGGAGATGTCGGCCATCGCCACCACACCCTGTTCCCAGAGGCTGTCCATCGCCTCGGAAAGGTCGCGGACCTTCTCCCCGAGAGACTTCGTGTCGCGGAGTTCGTTGATCTGGTCGATGAAACCGGCCATCCCCGTGCCCTTGCGGAACAGCCCCTTCATATAGGACAGTTCGACGTGGCAATGGGCATTGACAAAGCCCGGGGCGACGGCCCCGTCGTAGAAGACCGGCTCCGCGGCGGGATCCGGGGAGACCCCGGTCCGGATGACCGTTCCGTCGTCCTCCAGTTCCACGAAGCCGTTCCGGACAGGCTCCGTGGACAAAAGCGTATACAGATATTGGGCAGCGATCCTTCTCATTCGGCCACGACCTTTTCTTCGACTGCGACCTCCTCGACCTCGAGGGCCCTTTCTTCCACCGGAAGCGGGCGGGGGCGCAGCTTGTTCAACTTCTTGGGCAGTTCCACGGCCGGCTTCTCCCCCGAGCGCTTCGGCTCTTCCGCCTTCTCCTTCTTGTCGGGCGAATCCGCCGCCTTCGCCGAGAGGGTGTCCTTCGCCATCAGGGCGTCCAGGGAATCGACCGGGACCATCAGGGTGTCCTGCCGGACCGCGGTCAGGCGGAACCAGGCGGGATACCGGGAAGTGTCACGCTCCACGCGGGCCAGGCCCACGAACACGGACTCCTTCGAGAACGGGGCGAGCATCGAATCCACCAGGGGATATTTCGCCTCCAGCTTGCCCGCGACCCACGCCCGGTGCTTGATGACCTTGTCCAGGGCGTCCACCTCCCCCTGCAGGCGCTTGGCCACGCTCTCGAACACCTTCGCGAAACGCTCGGGGTCCTTGAGGTAGTGCCGCACGCTGTACAGGTAATCGTCCGTGTCGTAGCCGTATTTCTCAAAAACGGCCTCGTACAGCAGCATCGTGTCCATCTGGACGCGCGGGATGTTCAGCTCCCGGACCTGCTGGTCCGCGACGAACATATCCGTGTAGATGTCCGTCAGGGTATCCTTCGGAATGACCCGGGGACCCTGGCAGGCAGCCGCCGCGAGGAGGGCAAGGACGATATGGAGGAAACGCTTCACTATCGCAGGACGGCGCCGAACTCGTTCTGGAAACCGGAGAGGATCTTTTCCATCGTCTTCTCCACCTCGGCGTCGGTCAGGGTGCGCTCGGGATCCTGGAGGACGAAGTTCAGGGCGTACTGCTTCTTGCCCACGAGGATGTTCTCCCCGCGGTACACGTCGAAGAGCGTGACGCTCTTGAGCAGTTTCTTCGCGCTGCGGAAAGCGGACTTGCGGAGGTCGCCATACTGCACGGACTCGTCCAGCAGGAGAGCCAGGTCGCGGCGGACTTCCGGGAACTTGGGCAGCTCCGTGAAGGAGAACTTGTCCCGCTTCACGAGTTTGAAGAGCACCTGCCAGTTGATCTCGGCGGCGAAGACGGGCTGCTTGATGCCGAAGCGCTTCGCGAGCACCGGGTTGACGGTGCCGAGGGTGGCGAGCACCTGGGGCTCCTTGCCGGGCAGGGCGTACACGATGCCCTCGGCAAAGATGTCGGCCGGGGCGGCGGTCACCTGGAAGGTGGACGGGTCGATGCGGTAGCGGCGCAGGAGAAGGTCCACATAGCCCTTCAGCTGGAAGAAGTCGCTCTTCGCGGCCGGGGTGCGCCACACCTTGGCGGGCGTGCCGGTGAGGAAGAGGGCAAAGTTCTGGTGCTCCTCATAGCCTTCCAGCTTGGTGCCGTCCTTCTCGGGCAGGCGCTGGTAGACCGAACCGTACTCGAAGGTCTTCATCGCGGTGACCTGGCGGTTGATGTTGTAGGCGATGACCTCCAGGCCGTTCAGGATGAGGGTC
>CAMNGM010000168.1 GCA_946538425.1 uncultured Bacteroidales bacterium
CACGCCCGACCAGTGCCAGTCCTGCCTGGACATCCGGCTGGCGGCCATCGGCCACAGGATTCTCTACAACGCCTGGGGCGATTCGCTCGCTTTCACCAAGAGAAGAGGCGTCTGACCGGTCAGTCGGCGACCTGTTCCAGCAGCTGGTCGCAGATGCTCTTCATGCCGGCGATGGACGGGTGGCCGTTCTGCTTGTCGATGTCGTGCAGTTCGACGAGCTGCACATCGCAGTGCTTGCACACCTCCCGCATGGACTCATTGACCTCCTCCTGCAGCTCGGAGTTCAGGATGGAGACGACCTTCGCCTTCGGATAAAGCTGCTTCAGGGTTTGCAGCAGGTAAGCCAGCGCCGGACGGAAAGTCATGCAGTCGGCCTTCGTCAAACCTTCATACTTGTACTCGCCGAGCGGGACACGCTGCCAGGCGTCGTTCGTACCGCCGAACACGAAGATGATGTCGGGGTCGCCGAGCATGAACACGCGGCTCAGGAAACACGACGGAGTCACGTCCCTGCCGAAAAAGCCGGTCCCGGTGATGGTGGTGGCGCCCCAGGAGTTGTTCTTGTCCAGCTCGTAGCCCTTGGCCTGGATATACAGGCTCCACCAGGTCTGTTCCACTTCCTTGACGTCGTTGTTCGCGTCCGGATAGAACGGCCGGTAGTTGTCGGGATTATAGCCCTGGAACGTGGAATAGGAGTCTCCCAGCACGGAAACTTTCTTGGACTGGGCCGATGCCGCCACGGCAGCGAAGGCCAGCAGGATCAGGATGCAAAACTTTTTCATATCCAATGGTCGATTTGAAACATTTCCCAATAACAAAGGCGAATGTACGCATTTTCGCGGACTCCGTCAAGAGCCTCCGATTTCGCAATTCACGGATAATTGATACCAATTTGCGTAGGACCGGCGGAATGTAAAGGCCTTTTTCCTACATTTGCACAGAGACGAAAAAGGATTCCGCCATGAAACGACTGATCACCTTCTTCTTTGTCGCCCTGCCGCTGCTGCTCGCCTGCGACAAGCCCGCCGCCCAGAAAATCGTCATTACGCCCCCTGCAAAGCCCACCGGCCAACAAGGAGGAGACCAAGGGAATACGACTCCGACACCCCCCGCGCCACCGACGACCCCGACGCCCCCGGCTCAGCCGGAGGATCCGGCCGCCATCCTCGTGACGAACGAATTTGTCCAGAAATACCTCGAGGAAGTGACCTACAAAGGCATCGAGAACGAGCAGACGAAGATCCTGGGCTACCCCGGCGGCGGTCCCGGCGAGGCGGACATTCCGCCCACGCACACCGTCACCTGGACGGCCGACGCCTCGGCCGGAAACCTGAATCTGCACGTCCAGGAAGGCAATTGGAGCCGGGACTACAGCCTGGCGGCCGGCGCATCCAGCCAGGCCATGTCAAACCTGGTCCCCGGCCGGGAGTACCAATGGACCGTGACCTCCACCGCGGAAGGCAAGGTCGTCGCCGAGGGTTCGTTCAAGACCAAGGGCCTGCTGCACCAAGTGTACTTCCAGCCAAAGGGCCGCAACGCGCGCGACATGGGGGGTTGGAAGGGCCTCGGCGGCAAGACCGTGGCTTTCCGGAAACTGTACCGCGGCGGCGCCATCCACGGCTCCCGCCTGGACGCCGTCGGCAAGGCGGAGTTCCGGGCCCAGGGCATCCAGGCCGAAGTGGACCTCCGGGAAGCATCCGACGTCCCGTCCAAGTCCCCGATGGGCGACGACATCGCCTTCTTCGCGCCGGGCTTCGAGAGCGGGTACAACCACATGGTCCGGGACAACAAACCCAAGGTGAAGGAAACCTTCTGCTTCGTGGTGAAGTGCCTGCGGGAGAACAAGCCCGTCTACTTCCACTGCTCCGCCGGCCGCGACCGCACGGGCACCCTGGCGGTGCTCCTGGAGGGCGCGCTGGGCGTGAGCGAGAGCGACATGGCCAAGGACTACGAACTCACCTACTTCTCGCCGGAAGACTGGAGCATGTACAACGGCGGTTATGGGCATATCATCAGCGCCTCCAGTTTCCAGTCCATCTACAAGACCGTCTTCAGCGAAACCGACAGCGGCACCTACCCCGAGCGGATCGTGAAATACCTCCTGAAAATCGGCGTCCCGCAAAAGGACATCGACGACCTGCGGGCCATCATGCTCGAGTAACGGCTTACGATTCTTAACCGGGAATTGGGAAAACCAGGATAAATCGTTATCTTTGCCTCACTGAAACTAACACACATTTAGAAATGGCTAAAACCAAATTCCGGGTCGAAAGCGACCTGCTTGGAGAGCTTCAGGTCCCGGCCGACGCCTACTACGGCGTCCAGACCCAGCGGGCCCTCAACAATTACAAGATTTCCACGACGCAGATGCTCCACTATCCGGAGTACATCATCGCGATCGCCTACGTGAAGATGGCCGCCGCGGAGGCCAACGCCGAACTCGGCGTGCTGGACCGCACCATCGCGGACGCCATCGTCAAGGCCTGCCAGGAGATCGTGGACGGCAAGTTCCACGACCAGTTCCCGGTGGACATGATGCAGGGCGGCGCCGGCACTTCCGTCAATATGAACGCCAACGAGGTGATCGCGAACCGCGCTCTCGAACTGATGGGCCATAACAAGGGCGAGTACCAGTACTGCTCCCCGAACGACCACGTGAACTGCGCCCAGTCCACGAACGACGCCTTCCCGAGCGCTTTCCGCTACACCTTCGTCCGGATGAACCGGCACGTCGAGAAGGCCCTCACCGACCTGATCGCCTCCTTCCGCGCCAAGGGCAAGGAGTTCAAGGACATCATCAAGATGGGCCGCACGCAGTTGCAGGACGCCGTCCCGATGACTTCCGGCCAGGAATTCAACGCCTTCGCGAACAACCTGGAGGAGGAAATCGCGAACCTCGAGCGCAACGCCGTCCTTCTGAAAGAGGTCAATATGGGCGGTACCGCCATCGGCACCGGCCTGAACGCCGTCCCGGGCTTCGCCGAGCTGTGCACCATCCGCCTCTCCGAGTTCACCGGCGACCAGTTCGTGAAAGCCCCCGACCTGGTGGAAGCCACCCCGGACACCGGCGCCTACGTGAGCTACTCCGCCGCGCTGAAGCGCCTCGCCATCAAGCTTTCCAAGATCTGCAACGACCTGCGCCTGATGGCCTCCGGCCCCCGCTGCGGCCTGCACGAGATCAACCTCCCGCCGATGGCGCCGGGTTCCTCCATCATGCCGGGCAAGGTGAACCCCGTCATCCCCGAGGTCACGAACCAGGTGTGCTTCAAGGTCATCGGCAACGACACCGCCGTCGCCTTCGCCGCCGAGGCCGGCCAG
>CAMNGM010000169.1 GCA_946538425.1 uncultured Bacteroidales bacterium
AGTCGATGATGGTCTCTCCGTGGGGGCCGAGGCCGTCCATCTGCTTGAGTCCGCCGTAGCGGCTGCCCATACCGGCGGCGAGGACGAGAAGGGTAGGTTTCATAGCGTATACGATTTTTAAATTTGTTGTCTCGTTATTCGTGCAAATTTACTAATTTCGCAGAAAACTCGGACAACAATCTCCCGGATTTATGGCAGACAACAAACCCAAGGGCAACCTGCTGACGCGCAGCGACCACAATTACTTCCTTCCGTTCGTGATCGTCATCACGGCGCTGGCGGCACTGTGGCTGCTTTTCCTGTCGCACAGCAGCGTCCTGAACTGGGTCCGCGCGAATCTGGAGATCCAGCGCCAGGAGCGCCAGATGGAACGGCTCCGCAGCGACATCGACGCGATGGACGCGGAGATCCAGGCCCTGACCGGCAGCCGGGACTCCCTGGAAAAGTTTGCCCGGGAGACGTATCACTTCGCCGCTCCCGGCGAGGATGTTTACATTATCGAATAGAGATTCCCGGTCAAGCCGGGAATGACGAAAAGATTTCCACCGTGCGGCGCGCTTCGGCGACATCGTGCACGCGGAGCCAGGTGGCGCCGCGCTGCAGCGCCAGGTAGTGCGCGACCTGCGTGGCGGGCAGCGATTCCTCAGGTGTGATTCCAAACCGCTTGTAAATCATACTCTTGCGGGAGACCCCCACGAGGATGGGCATCTGCAGGACCCGCAGCCGGTCCAGTTCCTCCAGCAGGGTCCAGTTCTGTTCCACCGTCTTGGCGAAGCCGAAACCCGGGTCCAGGATCCAGTCCGTGACGCCGGCCTTCGCGGCGCGCCTGGCGAACGCCTTGAAATACCGCAGGACTTCCGCCGTCACGCCTTTGGGGTAGTCGGTCATCGACTGCATCGTTTCCGGCGTCCCGCACAGGTGCATCGCGATGTAGGGGAGGTCGAGCCGGCCCACCAGCGGCAGCATCTCCGCATCATAGGCCCCGGCCGATATGTCATTGACCAGAAAAGGGCCGATCAGGTCGTACGCCCGTTCCACGACGGACGCCCAGTAGGTGTCGATGGAAACGCGCGCGTCCGGAAACGCCTGCCGGAGGGCCTGCAGGGCCGGTTGGAGCCGCCGCCACTCCTCGTCCGCCCCGACGGGCTGCGCCCCGGGCCGGGTGGAGCAGGCGCCGATGTCGATCCAGTCGGCCCCTTCCTCCAGCATCGTCCCGACGCGCGCGAGGAAGGTGTCCGGATCCTGCGCCCGGCTCGGTGCGTAGTACGAGTCGTCCGTGAGGTTTACGATGCCGAGGAGATGGATTTTCGGTTTCATAACGCAAAAATAGTTATATTTGTGAGATTAAACGAAAAATCATGCTCATCGTCGTGGAAGGCCTGGACGGGGCGGGGAAGTCCACCCAGGTCAAGAAACTGAAGGAATACCTCACCGAGCACTGCGGGTCGCTGGAATACATCCACTTCCCGCGGTACGACGCCCCCGTGTACGGCGACCTCATCGGCCGTTTCCTGAAGGGCGAATTCGGCAGCATCGAGGCCGTGCATCCGCAGCTCGTGGCCCTGCTTTTCGCGGAGGACCGGCACCGGGCCGCGCCGATGATGCGCGAGGCCCTGGACGCCGGCAAGGTGGTCCTGCTGGACCGCTACGTGTATTCCAACATCGCCTACCAGTGCGCGAAACTTCCCAAGGGGCCCGAAAGGACTCGCCTCCGCAACTGGATCTTCGACACGGAGTATGGCGATTTCGACCTGCCGGAACCCGACCTGAACCTGTTCCTGGACGTGCCCATCGGCTTCGTGGAAAAGAGCCTCGCGGCGCACCGCCAGGGCGACGACCGCTCCTACCTGCACGGCGCGCAGGACATCCACGAGGCGGACATCCGCTTCCAGGAGGCCGTCCGCGACATGTACCGCGCCGAGGCCGCCCGCGACGCGCGTTTCCTGCGCATCGACTGCGGCGACGCGGAAGGGCGGATGCTTCCCCCGGACGACATTTTCGCCAAGGTCCGCGCGGCCGTCGACCCTTACCTCAAATGAAAAAGGCACATCATAGAATCCGGCGTTTCTGCGCCGTCCTCATCGGCCTGGTGTTCCTCTCCTCGGGCCTGCTGAAACTGCTGGACCCGGTGGGCACCGGCCTCATCGTCAGCGAATACCTCAAGTTCTTCCACCTGGGCTTCCTGCAGGGCGCCGCGAAGGCGTTCGGGATGGTCCTGTCCCTCGTGGAGGCCGCCACCGGCGCGGCGCTCGTCAGCGGTGTCTTCCGCAAGACGACCGCGATCGTCACGTCCGTCCTGGTGGTGTTCTTCACGGTCGTCACCCTGATCCTCTGGATCGCGAACCCGGAGATGGACTGCGGCTGCTTCGGCGAGGCCATCCACCTCTCCCACGGGCAGACGCTCCTGAAGAACATCGTCCTGCTGGCCCTGGCCGCGGCCGCCTTCATCCCGTTCCAGAGCTTCGGCGTGCCCCGGAAGGGCAAGTACGTGGCCTTCTTCCTGGCCCTTCCTTCCCTTGTCTTCGCCCTCTGCCACAACGCCCGGCACCTGCCGATGATCGACTTCACGGAGTTCGCCCCCGGCGCGGAGCTCTTCGCCTCCCTGGACAACGACTACCAGGAGATGGACGGCAAGGTCCCGACCTTCATCTACGAGCGGAACGGGCAGCGCGGGTCCTTCACCCTGGACGCCCTGCCGGATTCCACCTGGACCTTCGTCGGGGTGGACACCCTCAGCCGCAGCGGGCTGTACAAGAATGCCGCCAAGCCGGTCCTCTCCTTCCGCGACGCGGAGGGTGAATACCAGGACGAGCTCGCGGTTCTCGGGAAAGTGGTGGTCTTCTCCGTATACGACCCGGACGAGGCCGATTGGGACCGCATCCGCACGCAGGCCGCCGAAGCCCGCGTCAGCGGCGCGACGCCCCTCATCCTCTCCGTCCCCGGCGAGGACACCCCGCAGGACGTGTACCTGGCCGACTACAAGCCCCTGATCACCCTGAACCGGGCCAACGGGGGCGCGACCTACTTCAACGACGGCGAACTGATCTCCAAATGGAGTCCCCGGGACGTTCCCGAAGGGGAGGAACTGAAGGCCCTGCTCGACCGCGAGCCCGTCAGTCTTTCCACCGACTTCATCACCGGACGCCGCATCAAGGCGCAGGGCTTCGCGCTCTATCTGCTCGCCCTGCTGCTCCTATTGTAATACAAGAAGAAGGTGACTAATAAGTGATTATTGGTCACCTTCCTTTTTTCCTTGTCGG
>CAMNGM010000170.1 GCA_946538425.1 uncultured Bacteroidales bacterium
GGCTTGGGCTCGATGAGGAAGGTGCCCTTGAAGCCGTGGGCGCGGGCGTAGTCGCGGGCGGCGGTGAGCATCTTGGCGAGGTGGTCCTTCTCGCGCTGCATCTGGGTGTTCAGGAGGGTGTAGTAGCCTTCACGGCCGCCCCAGAACACGTAAGTGGTGCCGCCGAGCTTGATGGTGGCGTCGATGGCGTTCTTGATCTGGACCGCGGCGCGGGCGACGACGTCGAACTGCGGGTTCGTGGCGGCGCCGTTCATGTAGCGCTTGTTGCCGAACACGTTGGCCGTGCCCCAGAGGTTCTTGATGCCGGTCTCCTTCTGCTTCTCGAGGAGGTAGTCGGTGATGTCCTTCATGCGGGCCTCGTACTCGGCGATGTCCTCGGTGTCCTCCACCAGGTCGATGTCATGGAAGCAGTAGTAGCCGATGCCGAGCTTCTGCATGATCTCGAAACCGGCGTCAGCCTTCTGGCGGGCGCGGCAGTAGGGGCATTCGCCGTTGTCCCACTCGTAGGAGCGGGTCTGGCCACCGAACGGGTCGGCGGAAGCCTGGCCCAGGGTGTGCCACCAGGCCATCGCGAACTTGAACCAGTCCTTCATGGGCTTGCCCATGACCACGCGCTCGGCGTCATAATAATGGAAAGCAAGGGGGTTCTTGCTCTCAACGCCCTCGAAGGGGATCTTTCCGATTGTCGGGAAATACTCTTTTGCCATAATGTTTTGTGTTTTTAGGAGTTTATTGATTTATAGATTCGATTTCCATCTTTCGTAGGCTTCCTTGTACTCGGCCTCGTGCGACGGGGTGATGACGGCGAGCTTCTCCAGGGTGGCGAAGGCCTCGTTGTTGTCGCGGTAGATGCCTGCGCCGATGCCCGCGCCCTTGGCGGCGCCCACGGAACCGTCCGTGTCGTACAGCTCGATGGTCGCGCCGGACACGCCCGCGAGGGTGTCGCGGAAGATCGGGGAGAGGAACATGTTGGCCTTGCCGGCGTGGATCATCTTCACCGGGATGCCCATCTTCTCCATGATCTCGATGCCGTACTGGAAGGAGAAGACGATGCCTTCCTGCGCGGCGCGCATCAGGTGCGCCTTGCCGTGGCGGTTGAAATTGACCCCGTGGATGCTGCAGCCGGTGTCCTTGTTCCCGAGCATCCGCTCCGCGCCGTTGCCGAAGGGGAGGATGGACACGCCGTCCGAGCCGATGGGGACGGAGGCGGCGACGTCGTTCATGTCGGCATAGGAGATGCCTTCCGGGGCGACGTTGCGGCGGATCCAGGAGTTCAGGATGCCGGTGCCGTTGATGCACAGGAGGACGCCCAGGCGGGTCTGCTCCGCCGTGTGGTTCACGTGCGCGAAGGTGTTCACGCGGCTCTTGGGGTCGTAATTGACCGTGCCGTTCACCCCGTACACGACGCCGGAGGTGCCGGCGGTGGAGGCGATTTCACCCGGGTTGAACACGTTCAGGGAAAGGGCGTTGTTGGGCTGGTCGCCGGCGCGGTAGGTGACCGGGGTGCCGGGGGCGAGGCCCAGGATCTCCGCCGCTTCGCGGGACAGGGCGCCCTGCTGGCCGAAGGTGGGACGGATCTGCGGGATGAGGTTCGGGTCGAAGCCGAACTGGTCCAGCAGGCGGTCGGACACCTTGTTCTCGCGGAAATCCCAGAAGATGCCCTCGGACAGGCCGCTCACGGTGGTGCAGACGGTGTCCGTCAGGCGCATCGCGATGTAGTCGCCCGGGAGCATGATCTTGTTGATGCGCTCGTACACCTGGGGCTCGTTCTTCTTCACCCAGGCGAGTTTCGCGGCGGTGAAGTTGCCGGGGTTGTTCAGCAGGTGGTCCAGGCACCAGTCGGCGCCCAGGGCCCCGAAGGCGTTGTTGCCGTAGGGGACGGCGCGGGAGTCGCACCAGATGATGGACGGGCGCAGGACGTTGCGGTCCTTGTCCACGCACACCAGGCCGTGCATCTGGTAGGAGATGCCGATGGCCTTGATGTCGGCGGGGGAGAAAGCCTTGCTCTGCAGGGTGGCCTTGCCGCGCACCTGCTCCAGGATGTCTGCCGTGGCGAGTTTCAGGTTGGCCCACCACATCGCCGGGTCCTGTTCGGCAAAGCCGGGTTGCTTGGACATGATGGGCGCCTCGCTCTTCGGATAGAAGGCGGTGGCCACGCACTTGCCGGTCTCGACGCTCACGAGGCTGGCCTTGACGGAAGAACTTCCGACGTCGTAACCAAGGAGATACATTGTTATAATCTTGATTTGTTATAAATATTCTTGTCGAAACGGTAGTACCGCGCAGCGCGGTGGGAGACGCCCTTTTCTCGCTCGTCCAGGGCGACGAGATACGGCATCTGGGTCATCTTCTTGTAGAAGTTGGCCGGGTCCAGGCGCTTGCCGAAGACTACCTCGTAGAGGTTCCGCAGCTGGGTGACGGTGAACTTGCGGGGCAGGAGGTCGTACAGGATGGACGGGTCCATCGAGGCGAGGGCCCGCAGGTGCTCCAGGGCGTGCAGGATGATGTCGTTGTGGTCGAACGCCAGGGGCGGGATCGCGTCGACGGGCACCCAGAGGGCCTCGGTGCTCTCCAGCTCGCGGCTGGTGCCGCGGCCGATCTTCACGAGGGCCATATAGGCCACCGTGACGATGCGGTGCACATGGGCTTTCTGGGCGTGCTCCAGCCAGTGCACGTCCTTGGGGTCCTTGGTCCGGTTGATGGAACCGAAGGATTGGAACTGTACGAGCGGGATGTTCTTCAGGCCGGTGAGTTCGGCCAGGACGCGCCGGGCGGCGTCGTCCAGTTCTTCATTGTCCAAGATCAGGCTGCCGGGAAGCTTCATATCGTGGAAGGCCTGGCCGTCCTCGATGCCCGTGCGCCGGATTAGGAGCACCTCCAGCCGCGTCCCGTTGAAGCCGAGAACCGCGCAGTCGACTGAAAGGTGAATTTTAGCTAGTCCGTTGTCCATGGGTCTATTGGTCTTAGTACAGTCACAAATGTAACAAAATTAATGCAAGAAACAAAAACAATTTTCCATATATTTTGTAAATCGTTGATAATCAGCGTAAATTAAATTGTGCTTCCTACAATTTGAAGGATATGTTTCGCCCAGTCCCGATTTTTGTGTAACTTTGTCCCGGCTTTCCGCCCCTTCCGCGCCGCCCCAACCTGCGGCCCCGGCGGCGGCAAGCCGCCCCGGGGTGTGGCGCAGTTGGCTAGCGCATCTGGTTTGGGACCAGAGGGTCGTGTGTTCGAGTCACATCACCCCGACGGGAAA
>CAMNGM010000171.1 GCA_946538425.1 uncultured Bacteroidales bacterium
CCTGACCTTTTGAATGCCATTCAAACGCTCTACCAACTGAGCTAATACCCCGTTTTTTCCGTGCGGATGTTTCCGTTTGGGATTGCAAAGGTAGGGAGTTTTTTTGGAATTGCAAACTTTTCGCGGGATTTTTTGCAAAAAATCTTTGTTGTGCGGCGCGGGGTGCAACGTACGTGGAAATTGACTATATTTGTAGGATAGAGGAGAACAAGTAATGAAGATTGTCGCAGATGTAAATATCCCCTTCCTGGAGGGCGTGTTGGAACCTTACGCGGAAGTGGTCTACAAGGACGGGCGGGAGATCCGCCGGGAGGACTGCCTGGATGCCGACGTGCTCATCACCCGGACGCGGACGCGCTGCAACGCGGAGCTGCTGGAGGGGACGGCGGTGAAGATGATATCGACCGCCACCATCGGCACGGACCATATCGACCTGCCCTGGTGCGAGGAGCACGGGATCGAGGTGTACAATGCGGCCGGATGCAACGCCGGCGGGGTGATGGACTATGTGTTCTCCGCCCTGTACGGGGTGGCGGCGCGGAAGAAGATTCCGCTGCAGAACGCGAAGCTCGGGATCGTGGGCGTCGGGCACGTGGGCAAGAAGGTCGAGCGCGCCGGCCGGAAGCTGGGCTTCGAAATCCTCCGCTGCGACCCGCCCCGGGCCGAGAAGGAGGGGCCGGAGGACTTCTACACCCTGGACGAGCTCCTCGCGGAGGCCCAGATCGTCACCCTCCACGTTCCCCTGGACGAGACCACGCGCGGGATGTGCAGCGACGACTTCTTCTCCAAGATCCAGCCGGGCGCCATCTTCATCAACGCGGCGCGCGGCGAGATCGTCGACGAGGCCGCGCTGCTGCGGGCCCGCCCGAAGCTGGGCGCCCTCGTCGTCGACACCTGGTGCAACGAGCCGGACGTGGACCAGCGCCTCATCATCGAGTGCGACGTCGCCACCCCCCACATCGCGGGCTACTCCTACCAGGGCAAGCAGAACGGCACCGCGATGGCGGTCCGCGCCGTCGCCCGCCGCTTCGGCATCCGACCGCTGGAGGACTTCTACCCGGAGACCGAGGACCTGGACCTGCATCCCGTCGTCCTGGAAACGGCGGGCAAGAGCCAGGGCGAGATTGCGTCGATGCTCCAGTACAACTATCCCATCTTCACGGACGACTTCATGTTCCGGACCGAGCCCCAGGGCTTCGAGACGCTCCGGAGCCACTACCAGTACCGGCGGGAATTCTACATCGAATAATCAACAAATACCAAACTGATAACCATGTTCAACCAGAAAGACACCAACCAGATCCTGCAGCGCGGCGCCACCGTCCGCGGCGTGGAGGAACAGATCGAACACTTCAAGAAAGGCTTCCCGTGGATGAAGATCGTGGGCCCGGCGACGCCCCAGCGCGGCATCCGCGTTCTGACCGACGCCGAGGCCGATGACGCCATCCGCTACTACGAAGGCGCGTCCATCGCCGGCAAGTGCAAGTTCGTGCCGGCTTCCGGCGCGGCTTCCCGGATGTTCAAGGACATCTTCGCCGGTCTCGCCACCCTCGAGAAGGGCGAGGACCTCCCGGCCGACGCCGCCGGCGCGAAGCTCGCCGCGCAGATCGACAAGTTCGCCTTCTACACCGAAGAACTCTTTGGCACAAAGGAAGATACGGCGGCTTACCGGAAGTCCGTCCTCTCCAAGGTCCTCACGGACGAGGGTCTCGGCTACGGCGCCAAGCCCAAGGGCGTGATCAAGTTCCACCGCTACGAGAGCGGGGAAGTGCGCACCGCCATCGCGGAGCACCTCGTGGAGGCCGCGACCTATATGCGCAATGCCGACGGCACCTGCAACCTGGTCGTCACCATCTCCCCGGAGCACCAGCCCCTCTTCGAGGCCGCCCTCGCCGAGGTCCAGCCCGTCTTCGAGGCCCGCTACGGTGTGAAATACAACGTCACCTTCACCTTCCAGGACAAGGCCACCGACACCATCGCCGTGGACGCGAAGAACAAGCCTTTCCGCACGGATGACGACGCGCTCCTGTTCCGTCCCGCCGGCCACGGCGCCCTCATCTACAACCTGGACAAGGTCGACGAGGAGCTCGTATCCATCAAGAACATCGACAACGTCGCCCACGAGAAGCTCCTCGGGACCACCGCCCGTTACAAGAAAGTCCTGATGGGCGAGGCCCTGAAGGTCCGCGACCGCATCTTCGGCTACCTCCGCAAGCTGGACGCCGAACCGACGGTGCAGCTGTGCAACGAGATCGAGAACTTCCTGGACAAGGAACTCTGCGTCCAGCTTCCGCTCGCCCGCGGCGAGAAGGAGCGCGTGGAAATGCTCCGCGCGAAGCTGAACCGCCCGGTCCGCGTGTGCGGTATGGTCCGCAACGAGGGCGAGCCCGGCGGCGGCCCGTACATCATCGCGGGCAAGGACGGCGCGACCTCGCTCCAGATCCTCGAGAGCGTCCAGATCAACAAGGAGGACGCCGGCGCGGCGCAGGCGATGGCCCACGCCACGCATTTCAACCCCGTGGACCTCGTGTGCTGCCTGCGCGACTACAAGGGAGGCAAGTTCAACCTCCTGGAGCACGTGGACCCCGAGGCCGGCTTCATCAGCTCCAAGAGCTTCCAGGGCCGCGAACTCAAGGCCCTCGAGCTCCCCGGCCTGTGGAACGGCGCGATGAGCGACTGGAACACCCTCTTCGTGGAAGTGCCGCTCGAGACCTTCAACCCCGTGAAGGTCGTGCTGGATCTGCTCCGTCCTGCGCATCAGGCGTAGAATTGTGCGAAATTGCTTTGAAATTATAATTATAAGGCGTAATTTCGCAAACAATTTGTAACCACATATCTGAATTACATGGAAATCAAAAACGCCGTAGCCGGTACCCTGGAGTCTGGAGACATCATGGTCCAGATCGCTCCGGGCGAGGGCTTGCAAGTGGAACTCCAGAGTTCTGTCTCCGCCCAGTTCGGAAGGCAGATCAAGGCGCTCATCGCCGAGACCCTCACCGGCCTGGGCATCGACAACGCCTATGTCAAAGCCACGGATAAGGGTGCCCTCGACTGCACCATCCGCGCTCGTGTAACTGCGGCCGCCGTCCGCGCAACCGGGAAGGACGTATGGAAAGACTGAGGAGAACGATGATGTTCGTTCCCGGCAACAACCCGGGAATGATGGCCGATGCGCACATCTACGGACCCGACTCCATCATGCTGGACCTCGAGGA
>CAMNGM010000172.1 GCA_946538425.1 uncultured Bacteroidales bacterium
CGATCTGGCCCGTGCTCTTCGGGAGGAGGAGCTTGAGGGCGTTCGGGTTGATGAGGGTCGAGGTCACGAGGAAGAAGATCAGCAGCAGGAACACGATATCCGTCATCGAGGATACCGAGAACGACGCGTCCACCTTCGTGTTTCTCTTGAGTGCCATAGACTATTCTTCTCCGGGTTCGTGAAGGACGATGTCAATGAACTGCATCGTGGAGCTCTCCATCTTGTACACCAGGTTGGAGACCTTGGAGGTGAGCCAGTTGTAGCCGAAGTAGGCGATGATGCCCACGACGAGACCGCCCACGGTGGTGAGCATCGCGGTGTAGATGCCGTCGCTCAGGAGGGTGATGTCGATGTTGTTGCCGGCCTTGGACATGTTGAAGAAGGCCTTGACCATACCGAGCACGGTGCCCAGGAAACCGATCATCGGGGCGCCGCCGGCGATGGAGGCGAGGATCGGGAGACCCTTCTCCAGGCGGGAGACCTCCACGTTGCCGGTGTTCTCGATGGCGGACTGGATGTCGGCCATCGGACGGCCCAGGCGGTGGATGCCGGTCTCGATCATCCGGGCGACCGGATTGTCATACTTGCGGCAGAGGGTGACGGCCGACTTGGTCTTGCCCGCGTCCATATAGTCGCGGATGTCGTTCATGAAGTTGCCGTCGATCTTGGACGCCTTGTTCAGGGTCCACCACTTCCATCCGATGATGTAGATGGCGACGATCGAGAGGGCGAGGAGGACCCACATCAGGGGACCGCCCATCGTGAACATCGAGAAGAGGCTCTCGCTCATCTGGGTAGGCTGCGCGACCGGGGTCGCGGCGACCTGCTCCAGGGCCTCTCCGGCGGCCTGGACCAGCGTGTCAGTCTGCAAAAGGTTGAAAAGCATATTCGTTTGTTTTATCGTATTTTCAAGGGCTTTCGCACGCGTTTGGGCACGCGTACGCAATCAACCCGCAAATTTACAAAAATTATTCCGAAATACTAGCAGATTCTTTCGTCGGTCTGCGACCTCCTCAGAATGACAGCGGTGTCATTCCGAGCGAAGCGAAGGAATCTATTCCGGCAGATCCGCGAGCCTGAGGAACGCGGCGCGGAGGGAGCGCACCTTGCCGTCGGCGAATTCGACCTCGAAGGTGGTCCAGTCCTTGTTCGCGGCGCGGATGACGCCCTCGCCGAAGACGGTGTGGGTGACGGTGTCGCCGATGTGGAAGGGACTCTTCAGTTCCGCCCGTTCCTCGGTGAAATCGACACTGTCCAGGTCGATGGGGCGGTGCGGGTCGAACTCCTCGTCCAGGACGTGGATGAGGTTCCGGGTGCCGCGCCAGAGCTCCTCGGGGATAAATCCTTCGGTGACAACCATTTCCCGCTTGATTTCCGCCAGGAAGCGGGACGGGTACTTGTTCATCTTCGTCGACAGGTTGAAGCCTTCCGACTCGGTGAGGAACAGCGCCTTCTCGGCGCGGGTGACGGCGACGTACATGAGCCGGCGCTCCTCTTCCTCGCCGTTCTTCTTGTATTCCCGGATGGTCCTGAGGTTCGGGAACACGCCCTCGGACAGGCCGATGATGAAGACGTACGGGAACTCCAGGCCCTTCGCCTGGTGGATGGTCATCAGCTTGAGGGTGGGGACGTCCTTGCGGTGGTCGTCGTTCGTGTACAGGGCGATGTCCTGCAGGTAGTCGGCGAGGGTGGACTCATCCGGGGTGCGGACGGATTCGTAGAACTTGATGGAGGAGAGGAGTTCGTCCAGGTTCTCCAGCCGGTCCTCGTCCTGGTCCTCGCGGATGTCCTGCTTGAGTCCGGAGCGGTCCAGCAGGCGGTTCAGGAGGTCGCTCACGCGGTGCTCCAGCGCATAGGCCTTGGCGTCCTCGACGAGGTCCACGAAGGCCTGGGCGGTCGGTTTCCCGTACCCGTCCCGGATCTGGAGCGCGCTGAAGAGGGAGACGCCGTCGCGGTCCGCATCGGCCCTTAAAGTGTCCAGGAACTTCTTGCCTAGCTTGCGGGAGGGTACATTGACGATGCGCTCGAAGGCGAGGTCGTCGTCCTGGTTGTTCACGAGGCGGAGGTAGGAGAGCGCGTCCTTGATCTCGCGGCGCTCGAAGAACCGGGTGCCGCCCCAGACGGTGTATTCCAGGCGGGCGTTCAGGAGCGCCTGCTCCAGGGCCCGGGACTGGTAGGTGCTGCGGTACAGGATCGCGATGTCATTGACCTTGGCGTCGTGCGCGAGAAGCGTCTTGATCTGCGCGATGATCCAGTCCATCTCCTCCTTCTCGGACTTGCCGTGGTAGTGGATGACCGCGCGGCCTTCGGCCTTCCGGGTGAAGAGATCCTTCGGGATGCGGTTCTTGTTGTGGGAGATGACCGAGTTGGCGACATCCAGGATCTTCGGGGTGGAGCGGTAGTTCTCGTCCAGGATGACGGTGTGGTCGGCCGCGAACTGGACGAAGAGGTCCGGCCGGGCGCCGCGCCATTCGTAGATGGCCTGGTCCGGGTCGCCCACGATGAAGAGGTTGCGGTGCTTCGCCGCGAGCCGTTCCACGAGGTCCCAGTCGTCCAGGTTGCAGTCCTGCGCCTCGTCCACCATGATGTAGTTCAGCGTGTTCTGCCACCATTCACAGGCCTCCGGGAAGCGGTCCAGGATGTATTTCGTGACGTTGATGAGGTCGTCGAAGTCCAGGGCGTAGTTCTTCATCTGCCGGCTCACGTAGCCGGCGAGGCGGTTGCCCTTCCGCATCTCGTCGGTGATCTTCGCCCCCGGGAGCATGAAGGCCGGGATGTAACCGTTCAGGGCCTTGTCGACCGAGACCATGTCCAGGAACTGCTTGACCGTCTTCTCGGTGCGCTTGAGACCCATCTCGTCCATCGCCTGCTTCGCGATGGACTTGCGGTCCTCCTCGTCCAGGACGGTGAAGCCTTTGGGGAAGCCCAGGCGGTAGATCTCTTTCCGGAGGAACTTGACGCAGAAGCCGTGGATGGTGCACACGAAGTCGTTGTAGTCGCCGCTGTGGACCATCCCCGCGATGCGGGCGCGCATCTCCGCGGCCGCCTTGTTCGTGAAGGTGAGGCACAGGATGTTCGCCGGGTCGATGCCGAGGACGTTGACCAGGTACGCGTACCGGTGCGTCAGCGCCTTCGTCTTGCCCGTACCGGCCCCCGCCACGACGCGGATCCT
>CAMNGM010000173.1 GCA_946538425.1 uncultured Bacteroidales bacterium
AGGTAGCGATGCCCCAGCGTGAAAGGATTGGCATTCATCACGATGACGCCGGGGGCGCGGTGAGCCCGCAAGTATTTGCAATAGTCCTCCAGACCCCGGCCGTTTTCCATCAGGACAGCCTTCGGAGCCTCGGCCAGGAGACGGAAGCCCAGGCTTTCGAAGACGCTCCGGTTCTCCGGCTTGGTGAAGACTTTCACGTTGGTAAAGCCCCGTTCGGAAGCCACGGAAATGAGCCTGGAGATGAGAGGGACGGAAAGGCCCAGCGAGCGGGCTTCGGCCGACACGGCAAGACATTTCAGGATGTCCCGCCGGAGGCCGCCGCCGGCGAGGATGGCGCCCTCCTCAGAAAGGACCGCCAGATACAAATCAACTTCCCCGAGCCGGAGACCGTTGCTCACGAGGAAGTCTTCCACCTGCCGGCGGACGGAAGGAACGCGCAAGGGCAGTTCCTGTATGTCGATCCTTTCAAATGGTTCCATCATCCTGCAGGCTTTCCAATACTCCCGGTTCCACCTCAGATTGATTTAACGTTGTAAATGTACGGATTTAAAACCGATTTCCCAACATTTAATTACAGATTCTCACCAAATTCCAGAATGCGGTCGATGGCGGCGGAGATTTCCGACGGGGTGTGCGTATGGGCCCGCATACATTCCCGGGCGGGACGGTCGCAGAGGAGGCAACGGCGGGGCTTTTCCCCCACCCGGTCCCGGCTCACGGGGACCACGGTCTCCCCCACCCGCTCCAGCACGTCCAGGTCCATCAGGCGTCCGTAGGGATGCCCGTTCTCGATCCCGCAGCAGGCCTTCTTGACGTCGAGCAGGTCCCCGTCCACGACGAAGTACCCCTCGAAACCCGTTTCCACATCACGCAGGTCCTCATAGAGCGGCACAAAGAGGTTCTGGACGGCGGCCACGCCCGCTTCCGCCACCTTCAGCGACCGGGCGTCCCTTTTGACGGGGCCAGGCAAAACGACCGTCATACAAACCAGTTGACGCCCCGGGAAACGGTGCGTCAACTGAATCTGACGGAGTAGCCGCTCGTCACGGCTCTCCAGAAGTTGCGCAAGGGTAATCTCCATCGATTCCTTCGTCGGCCTCCGGCCTCCTCGGAATGACAAGGCCTGTCTTTCCGGACCCAGCGTTGCCATTCCGAGCGAAGCGAAGGAATCTCTAGTCGACGATGTTGTGGATCTCGTCGAGGACCTTGCCGTGGCGGTCCATCACGATGCCCACGACCTTGTCGCCGAACGGGAGGGCGTCGGGCTCGCCGATGATGCTGCGGGCCTTGGCCGCGAGCTCGTGGATGTCCACGATCTTCAGGCCGGCGGCCGCGAGGCGCTCGGCGATCTCCGGGCGGCGCGGGTTCACCGCGATGCCGTACTCGGTGACGACCACGTCCACGCCCGCGCCGGGCGTGATGAGCGTCGTCACCTTCGGCACGACGCACGGGATGCGGCCTCGGAGGAGCGGGCACACGATGATGGACAGCGCGCTGTCCTCGGCGGTGTCGGGATGGCCGCCCACGGCGCCGCGGATGATGCCGTCGGAGCCCACGAGGACATTGACATTGAAGTCCACGTCCACCTCGAGGGCGGAAAGGATCACGATGTCCAGCGCGTGGACCGCGGAGCCCAGGTGGTCGGCGCTCGCGTACTCGACGGCGGAGACCTCCTGATGGAGCTGGTCCCTGGCGATGGATTCGGCCGCGACCTTGTCGAAGGACTGCACGTCGATGAGCTTGCCGATGAGTCCTTCCTCGTGGAGCTTCACCATATGCGCGGTAATGCCGCCCAGGGCGAAGGACGCGTGGATCCCCTGCTCGACCATACTTTCGCGGATGTACTTGACGGCCGCGAGGGACGCGCCGCCAGTACCCGTCTGGATGCTGAAGCCTTCCTTGAAGTAACCGCTGTTAATGATCACCTTGGCCGCCTGTTTCGCAAGCAGGATGTCGCGCGGATTCTTGGAATCGCGGATGGCGCCGGAGGAAATCTTGGAGCTGTCGCCCACGGAATCCACGACGACCACGGAGTCCACGTCGCAGGAGGAGATGGACTTCGGGACGTTCGGGTACGGGACGAGGTCGTCGGTGAGGATGACCACGTGGTCCGCGTACTTGGCGTCCGGGAGGGCGTAGCCGAGGGAGCCGCAGATGGACTTCGCGTTCTCGGAGCGCGGGCAGCCGGAGGCATTGCCCAGCTCGTCGCAGGACGAGGCGCCGAGGAAGGCGACGTCGATGTGCAGTTCGCCGGAGGCGATGGCGCTGCCGCGGCCGCCGTGCGAACGGAACACGACGGGCTCCTTCATCAGGCCGTGGGAAATCTCGTTCGCGAGCTCGCCGCGAAGGCCGGAGGTGGAGATCTTCGTGATGACGCCGTTCTTGATATGCTCGATGAGCGGGGCGTGCACGTCGGACAGGCTGGAGGCCGCCAGGTGCAGGTCCTTGAAACCCATTTCAGCGAGCTTCGCCACGACGAGGTTCACGACCTTGTCGCCGCCGCGGAAATGGTGATGGAAAGAGATGGTCATCCCGTCCTTGAGTCCGGACCGGCGGATGGCTTCCTCGAGGGTAACTACTTTCGTGTGTCTCATAGCGCTTCCTCCTTGCTTAAGATGCCGGATGCGATGGCGAGGGCGATGGTGCGCTCGGCGCGGATCACGACCGGACGGTCCACCATCTTGCCGTTCACGGCGATGACGCCGGAACCCTTGGCCTGCGCCTCCTTGATGGCGGCGATGATGCGGAGGGCCTTGTCGATGGCCTTCTGCGTCGGGGCGAACACCTCGTTCACGACCTCGATCTGGCGGGGGTTGATGATGGACTTGCCGTCGAAGCCGAGGTTCTTGATGAGTTCGACCTCCTTGCGGAAGGTGTCCATGTCGTCCAGGTTGGAATAGACGGTGTCGAAGCAGGAAATGCCGGCGGCGCGGGCCGCGACGACGATGGTCTCGCGGGCGAGCAGGAGCTCGGAGCCTTCCGGCGTGCGCTGCGTCTTCAGGTTCGCGGAGTAGTCCTCGGCGCCGAGGGCGATGCCCATCATCCGCTTGGAGGCGGTGGCGATCGCGTAGGCGTTGACCACGCCCAGGGCGCTCTCGATGGCCGCCATGATGAGCGTACGGCCCACGCAGCCGAGTTCGGTCTCGACCTTGACGATCTCGGCCTCGAG
>CAMNGM010000174.1 GCA_946538425.1 uncultured Bacteroidales bacterium
CCCGCCCGGGGTGGGGTTCCAAAGATAGGCCGCACAAACGAAAAACAACACAAGTTGTGGATAACTTGTGTTGTTTCAGTATGCAATTAAATGATTCTTGTCCTCGGCACGAAGCCAACGACCTTCGGACCGGTATCGATCACCTTCGGACCGGACCAACTTGCCGACCGGCCGGCCGCCGCAATGTAGCCCAACGTCGTCGCAACGCCGTCGCAACGCCACCGCAACGCCACCCCAACGCCGTCGCAACTTCGCCCCGACACCGCCGCTAGGCGGCCTTCTTCGCCTCGACCTTATGGACCAGGGAGATCAGGAGCGAGCCGAGGATGCCGGCGCAGAGGGAGCCCATCAGGACGGCGATCTTGCCGGCGTCGCGCAGGTGCGCGGTGACTTCGGCGGGGACATCCGGTCCCGCGAAGGACAGCGTGTCCACGAAGATGGACATCGTGAAGCCGATACCGCCCAGGCAGGCGACGGCGAAAAGCATCGGCCAGGTGGCCTTGGCGGGCATTTCGCCCACCTTGCACTTGATGGCGACCCACGACGCGAGGGTGATGCCCAGCGGCTTGCCGAGCAGCAGGCCCAGGAAGACGCCCATTCCCACGCCTCCCAGGGTGGCGTCATAGCTGAACACGTTGAAGTACGACGGGTCGGTGATCTCCACGCCGGCGTTGGCCAGGGCGAAGATGGGCATAATCAGGAAGTTCACCCACGGATTGAGCGCGTGCTCCAGCCGGTAGGACGGCGGGATGGACTTCCGGGCCAGGTTCGACAGGCGGCGGAGGAAGTGGCGCTCCGGGCCGTTCGGGAACTGGTCCGGGGCGAGCGCCTCGGCTTCCGTCAGGTTGGTCCACACGATGCGGGCGCGGCGGTGGAACTTGGCCTTGTTGTAGCGGGCGTCCATCGGGATGAGGAACGCGAGGACGACGCCGGACATCGTGGCGTGGATGCCGCTGTAGTAGAACAGGAACCACACGACGACGGCCGGGACGAAATAGAAGGCCATCCGCTTCTCGCCCAGGCGCTTCATCAGGAATACGAAGGCGATCACCGCGAGGGCGATGCCCAGCAGCAGGAGGTTGATGCTGCCCCCGTAGAAGATGGCCACCACCAGGATGGCGATCAGGTCATCGGCAATGGCGAGGGCCGTCAGAAACACTTTCAGGGACACGGGGACCTTGTCGCCCAGGATGGACAGGATGCCCACGGCGAAGGCGATGTCGGTCGCCGTCGGAATGCCCCAGCCACCGCCGGCGAGCGTCCCGTGGTTCACCAGCGTGAAGATGAGCGCCGGGGCGACCACCCCGCCGAAGGCCGCGATGATGGGCAGGATCGCCTTCTTGAAGGAGGAAAGCTCCCCGCACACGACCTCCCGCTTGATTTCCAGGCCCACGGTGAAGAAGAAGATCACCATCAGGATGTCGTTGATGAACTTCTCCACCGTCATATCCCGGGGGAAAACCCAGTCGATCGTCCCGTCCGGACTCAGGATATGGGCCGACAGTTGGGTCTCCAGGAAAGCGTGATACAGATGTTTCGTGAAAGGCAGGTTCGCCAGGAGCATCGCCACGACAACGCTGACGAGCAGGATGACGCCCTGGGCCCAGGGCTGTTTGGAGAACTTGTCCTGGGAGATGCGGAAGTTGTGGACTTCCTTGTTCCACCAGTAAATCGGAATGAGTGCCATTATTCTCCGTAAATGTAAAGATGTTGTTCAGGGGTGAGGGTGTCGATGGTGATGCCCTCGGAGGCAAGCTTGCGGAAGGCGACTTCGGTGTCGATCTCCGCGGGGACGTTGTTCAGCTTCTGCGGAAGCGTGCCCCGGTGCTGCACCAGATACCGGGCGCTGAGGGCCTGGATCGCAAAGGACATATCCATAATCTCCGCCGGATGGCCGTCGCCGGCGGCGAGGTTCACGAGCCGCCCCTCGCCGAGGACGTAGACCGTCCGGCCGTTTTCCAGGGTGAAGGCCTCGATGTTCTGCCGGGCCTCGCGCTTCGCGACGGCGTTCGCCCGCAGCCACGCCACGTCCACTTCCACGTCGAAGTGGCCGGCGTTGCAGCAGATGGCCCCGTCCTTCATCTTCAGAAGTTCGGAAGACGTGATCACGTCCTTGCAGCCCGTGGCGGTGACGAACAGGTCGCCGAGCGGGGCGGCGTCGGCCATCTTCATCACGCGGAAGCCGTCCATCGCGGCCTCGAGGGCCTTGACCGGATTCACTTCCGTAACGATGACCCGGGCGCCGAGGCCTTTCGCGCGGAGGGCGATGCCCTTGCCGCACAGGCCGTAGCCCGCCACGACGACATCCTTCCCCGCAACGATGAGGTTCGTCGTGCGGTTGATGCCGTTCCACACGCTCTGGCCGGTGCCGTAGCGGTTGTCGAACAGGTGCTTGCAGTCGGCGTCGTTCACGAGCATCATCGGGAACTGCAGGGTGCCGGCGCGGTCCATCGCCTTCAGGCGGAGGATGCCGGTCGTCGTCTCCTCGCAGCCGCCGATCACGTTCGGCAGCAACTCCGGGAACTCCCTGTGAATCAGCGTCACCAGGTCTCCCCCATCGTCGATGATGATGTTCGGGCCCACCTCCAGCACGCGCCTCAGGTCGTCCTCGTACTCCTCCATCGTCGCGCCGTGGATGGCGAAGACGTTGAGTCCCGCGTGGACCAGCGCCGCGGCCACGTCGTCCTGCGTGGACAACGGGTTGCAGCCGGTGGCGTACATTTCCGCCCCGCCGGCGGCCAGGCACAGGCACAGGCGCGCCGTCTTGGCCTCCATGTGCACGCTCAGGGCGATCTTCAGGCCGGCGAAAGGCTTGGTGTCGATGAAATCTTTCTCGATGCCGTCAAGCAGCGGCATATGGTCGCGGACCCACTGGATCTTGAGCGCTCCGCTTTCCCACAGGTTGATGTCTCGGATGTGACTGGACATAGTCATTTTCATTAAGGAGTGCAAAGTTAGCAAAAGATTCCCGAAAACACATATCCGACCCAATCACACCTCGCGCAAGCAATAACGATTATTGGAGAACCTCCGTTGGGCTTTTTTTCGTATCTTTGCCTCCACTGAAACCAAAAACTTGAATGAATATGGGAATGTTAGACGGAAAGGTGGCCCTCGTCACCGGCGCCGCGAGAGGCATCG
>CAMNGM010000175.1 GCA_946538425.1 uncultured Bacteroidales bacterium
AGGCCGAGGTTGATCTCCTTCTCCTTGGCAGACTGGTAGGTGTATCCGAGATAGACCTTTTCAGTGCTGATGGAGTCGATGTACGCACGGTTCCGGATGTTGGCCACCGAGTCGAGGACGAACTCGCGGACTTCGGCGGCGACATTGTTCGCGTCAACGAACTGCTGAGCCCTCTCGGCAGCGATTTTGGCAGCTTTCTTCTCCTGGATGCGGGTGACCGCGGTGAAGGAGAGCTGCCAGATGCTGGCCAAGGCAAGCAGGATGGCGAACAGTCTGATTAAGCCTTTGCTTTGCATGGTAGTACGTTATTATAATATTTAGTATTCTCCCATTAGGCCGTGCCCGCTCGGGCCGAACCAAGCAGACTTCGGCAAAATAAGGGCACAAAAATACGAATTTTTTCTGATATAAGAAGATTCTCGGAACTATTTCTTAATTTTGTGCTCGCAAAAAGAACAATCCGTGGTGTTTAGAAAGGGTATTTCCTGCCTGTCGATCCTTGTCGCGGCGGCTTTCGGCCTCCGGGCGCAGACGGACTCGCTCCTGACGGAGGGCGATCGCCTGCACCGGCTGTACCGGTTCGAGGAAGCGATGGACCTGTACGCCCGCGCGGCCGCCCGAACGGCGGACAAGGATACCGTCCGGCTGCTCCGCGAGCGGATGGACCGGTCCCAGAACGCCCTGAACATGACGGATTTCTGCGCCGATCCGGTGGTCGTGGCCCGCGAGCGCTTCTCCCGGTCGGACTTCTTCCTGTTCTACCCCCTGAAGAACCAGACCTGGCGCCTGCCGCCGCATTCGCTGGACCCCTCCGACGACGGGTTCCCGACCTACGCGCCGCGCGGCGGCCAGTCCCTCTGCTTCTCCGCGCCGGACGCCACCGGCTCCCGCAACCTGTACGTATCCTCCTCCGACGGGTCGCAGTGGTCGAACCCCGTCCTGATGGATGCCTCCTTGCTGTCCGCGGGCAACGAAGTGTTCCCGATGCTGTCGGAAGACGGAAAGACCCTGACCTTCTCCTCGGACGGCCTCCACGGAATGGGCGGGTACGACCTGTACCGGTCCATCTGGAACGAAGAGACCGGGACCTGGGGCGAGCCCGTGAACCTCGGATTCCCCTACTCTTCGCCCGGCGACGACTTCCTGCTGGTGGACTCCCCCGACGGCCGCTACACGCTGTTCGCCTCCAACCGGGACTGCGCCCCGGACAGCGTCTACATCTATGTGACAGAAAAACAACCGGTGATCGCCCGGGTGCCGATGCGCGACCCCGTCGCGCTCGCCCGGACCGCCGCCCTGCTCCCGCTGGACGACCCGACCCGGCAGGACCACGGTGCCGCCGTCTCGGACGACGACGCCCCGGGCAACGACGACACTCGCCGGTATATGCAGATGACCGCCGAGGCCCGCGTCCTGCGCGACTCCATCTACCGGCACGAAAGGCTGCTGGACTCCCTGCGGCTGCGCCTGACGGCCGGGGCGGAGGACCGCACGGCCCTGACGTCGGCCATCGCCGACCGCGAAGCCGCGCTCGCGCCGCTCCGCCGCCGCCTGGAAGAGACCACCCGCGCGGTCCGGAGCATCGAACAGTCCTTCCTCCTGCGCGGAGCGGTGGGGGACAACGACCGGGCGGAGCGCGAATTCGTGGGCGCCCGCAGCAGCTATACTTTCTCGAAGAACGCCCTCGGGGCGAAATTGAAGCTCAAGGTGGCCCCGGCGCCGCCGGCCGCGCCCGCCACCTTCCAGGTGGGGCCCGTCGGCCGCTTCGCGCAGGACACCTCCCTGCCGGAAGGCTTCGTCTACCAGATCCAGCTGTTCACGTCGCCCCGGCACGCGACGCTGGATGAGATCAAGGGCCTGGATCCGGTGTACGAGCGCCTGACCAACGCCCTGCGCTACACCTATTCCGTGGGCGTGTTCCACTCCTTCAACGAGGCCCTCCTGCAACTCAACCCGGTCCGCGCGCTCGGCTTCCCCGACGCGGAAATCACGGCCTACCTGGACGGCAAGCCCATCGCCGTGTCGCTGGCGCGACGCAGCGAATGACTGTCATTCCGAGCGCAGGGTCACTGTCATTCCGAGCGCAGATTCTCTGTCATTCCGAGCGTAGCGAAGGAATCTATTCGATTTCCTTGACAATCCGCTCCAGCCCCACGTAATCCTCCAGGATCCACAGGACATACCGGATGTCCACGCAGACACACTTGTTGTAGTCGGGAGTGAAAGACACGTCGGAGGCCAGGGATTCCTTGTTTCCGTCGAAGGCGAGGCCGATGACTTCGCCCCGGGCGTTCAGCACCGGGGATCCGGAGTTTCCGCCCGTGATGTCGTTGTCCGTGAGGAAGTTGACGGGGCCGTCATAGCGGTCCAGCGCCGCGATGAAATCCGCCGGCAGGGCATAATCGTGCTGCGAGGGATCGTATTTCTCGCGAAGACCGCGGGGGGAGGAATACCAGGAGGTATGGACGGCGTCCCACGGCTCCAGGAAAGACACGACACCGTAAGTCAGGCGCATCGTGGAGTTCGCGTCCGGATACTGGACGATCCCCTTCGCCGCGCGGTCGTGGTACAGCGCCCGGGTATAGCGGCGCTGCAGCTCCGTCAGGTCGCCGGTATGCCGCTCCCGCTCGTTAAAAGCCGTAATCTTGACCTCCGTGATGAAGTCCATCAGCGCGAGCGGGTGGTCCCACAGGTGCGCCGCCATCGCCTTCCAGTCGCCGCCGAAAGCCTTCCGCAGGGAATCCTGCCGATGGCCGACGACCTCGGCGGGAATATGGGCGAAATACTCTTCCAGCGAATAGGCGATGAGGTCCTTCTCCACGCGCGGATCCAGGGTGCCGACGTCCCGGCGATAGATTTCGTCGCGGGCCTCGGGTGTCTTCGCGTTGGACATCCGGAGCATCGTGGGCGTGATCCGCATCCCGCGGACGATGGTCTCACGGTAGTACGCCTTCTCGCGCTCGATGTCCTCGATCGCGGCGTACTCGTCGGAGAGCCCCTGCAGGATGTCCTGCGGGAGATCCTTCTCCTGGGCGCGCTTCTCGTCCACCACGCCGAAACGCTTCACGCACTGCACTTCCCCTTCCTGCATCTCCTGGAC
>CAMNGM010000176.1 GCA_946538425.1 uncultured Bacteroidales bacterium
TGGCGGGCTACCAGGGCTGGTTCGGCACGCCGGGAGACGGGTCGCCGATGACGGCGGTCCCGAACCAGGGCTGGTACCACTACCGCGAAAGCGAGCAGTTCCGCCCGGGGGTCTTGCGCAACTCCATCGACTTCTGGCCGGATATGTCCGAGTACGAGAAGAAGTACGTGGTGGGCGACGGCGACGCGACCGGCTACAGCTCTCCTTTCATCCTTCCCGACGGCTCGCACGCCACGGTGTTCAGCTCCTATGACGAGTCCACGGTGCTCACGCACTTCAAGTGGATGAAGCAGTACGGGCTGGACGGCGTGTTCATGCAGCGCTTCGTGGGCGAGATCCAGGATGCCAAGCACAAGGACCATTTCGACACCGTGCTCAAGCACGCGATGAAGGGGTCCAACGAGTACGGCCGCGCCATCGCCGTGATGTACGACATGGGCGGAACGACCAACGACAATATGGCGAAGAGCATGGTGGCCGACGCGCAGAAGCTGATGGACCAGTACAACCTCAAGGACCGCAGCACCCAGAAGTTCTACCTGTACGAGAACGGAAAGCCGCTCCTGGCCCTCTGGGGATTCGGTTTCAACGACAGCAACCTGCCCAAGCCCTCCTTCATCGAACCCTACATCGAGCAGCTCCAGGCCCAGGGCTGGGCCATCATGCTGGGCTGCCCGGGCTACTGGCGGGCCGGCGGCAACGACGCCCTGAGCGGGACCGAGCACCGGAAGATGATCGAGATTATCCGCAAGTGTGACGCGTTCATCCCGTGGTACGTGGGCCGTTACGGCAACGACAACTTCGAGAGCAACGAGTGGCAGTCCCGGATCAAGGACGACATCGCCGAGGCGAAGAAGTACTCCACCGACGGCCACGTCGTGGTGTACGCCCCGCACGTGTTCCCGGGCGGCAGCGACCGCAACATGCATCCGAATAACGGCTATCCCGACGGAGATGCAACCAACACGGGCTTCCGCTACGGCGGCAAGTTCTACTGGAAGCAGTTCTACCGCGACATCAAGGCGGGCGCCCAGGCCATCTATGTGGGTATGTTCGACGAGATCGACGAGGGCACCGCCATCTTCAAGCAGATGCACGTGTCCGAGGTCCCGTCCAACGTCCCGTACAAGAAGGCCAACGTCCCGGCCGGTTACGGCTACGCCTCCGACGACGACTACTGGGTGACCAGCTATACGAACGGAAACTACCGGATGAACTCCTCGGAGCAGACCGGGGACGGCATCCGCTGGAGCAAGAAGACCTCCGACCTGGACATCCGCTTCCAGGGCATCGACGACAACCTCCCCACCGACTGGTACCTGTTCCTGACCGGCGAGGCGGCGAAGATGCTCCGCGGCGAAGTGAAGATGACCCCGGACATGCCGACCAAATAAGCAAGAACCAAGATGAAAACCATACGACTCCTGACCATACCGGCCGCCATGGCCGCCTGTCTGCTCGCGCTTTCCTGCGGGTGCAACAAGACGCCCGCCGCCGAGGAGGTCGTCGAGCTTCAGATGCCCGGCAACCCTTTCATCACCGGGCTCTATCTGGCCGACCCGTCCGCCCACGTGTGGGACGACGGCCGCCTGTATGTCTATCCGTCCCACGACAACGACCCGCCCCGCGGCTGCGACCTGATGGACGGCTACCACGTGTTCTCCACCACGGATATGGTCAACTGGACCGACCACGGCGAGTTCCTGCATTCCCGCGACGTGGAATGGGGACGGCCCGAAGGCGGTTTCATGTGGGCCCCGGACGCGGCGTACAAGAACGGGAAGTATTACTACTATTTCCCGCACCCGAGCGGCACGGACTGGAACAACACCTGGAAGGTGGGCGTCGGCGTCTCCGACAAACCCACGATGGAAAACCTGAAGCTCCTCGGTTATCTCGAGGGCCTCGGCGACGCGTTCTCGATGATCGACCCGTGCGTGTTCACCGACGATGACGGCCAGGCCTACTTCTACTACGGAGGCGGCGGCCGGATGATCGGCGTGAAACTCAAGGACAACATGACCGAGATCGACGGCGAGCCCGTGCCGATGAAGGGGATGAAGGACTACCACGAAGGCCCGTGGGTGTTCAAGAACAACGGCAAGTACTACCTGATGTATGCCGACAACCACCAGGAACCCGGCCTCGGGGGACGGAACCAGCTCCGCTACTGCTGGAGCGACTCCCCGCTGGGCCCCTGGGAGTACAAGGGCATCATCCTGAAGCCCACCGACTGCGACACCTCCCACGGCAGCATCGTGAAGTACAAGGGCCAGTGGTACCTGTTCTATCACAACTGCAACATCTCCCACCAGGGGAACCTCCGTTCCATCTGCGTGGACAAGCTGTATTTCAACGAAGACGGCACCATCCGCGAGGTCGTCCAGACCTTCGCGAAATGAGAAGGCTCGCCGCGCTTCTGACCCTGGCCGTTACGGTCTCTGCCTTCGCGCAGGGACCGTATCGGTCTTCTGTCACCTACGAGTCCTACGAAGGGCTCGTGATGGCGGGGTACCAGGGGTGGTTCAACACCCCCGGCGACGGGGCCGGCCGGAACTGGCACCACTACGAGAAGGGCCGCCGCTTCGAGCCGGGCTGGTGCACCATCGACCTGTGGCCGGAGGTGGACGAGTATCCGCAGCTGTACGAGACGGCCTTCCGCTTCGAGGACGGGACGCCCGCGTATGTCCCGTCTCCATATGACAAGAGTACGGTCGACGTCCACTTCCGCTGGATGAAGGAGTACGGGCTGGACGGGGTGTTCCTCCAGCGGTTCATCGCGGAAATCGCCAATCCTTCCGGGAAGCGGCATTTCAACAAGGTGATGGACTCGGCGATGGAATGCGCGAACAAGTACGACCGCGCCGTCGCCGTGATGTACGACCTCAGCGGTATGCCCGCGGACGGTCCGGACATCCTCCTGGAGGACATCGACGCGCTCGCCCGGGCCCATCATCTGTTCGACCACCGGGCCAATCCGTCCTACCTGTACCAGAACGGGAAACCGCTCGTGGCGGTGTGGGGCGTGGGCTTCAACGACCACCGGAAATACGGCTTCGACGAGTGCGAAAAGATCATCGACGGCCTCAAAGCCAA
>CAMNGM010000177.1 GCA_946538425.1 uncultured Bacteroidales bacterium
CAACGCCCAATTCGTGGCGGATAAGGGGTACGAACCCTATGTGACCGACAAGTTTCCGGCCAAGAAGCTTGCGGTGCTCACGTGCATGGACACGCGGCTGACGGAGCTGCTGCCGAAGGCGCTGGGGCTCCGGAACGGCGATGCGAAGATCATCAAGAATGCCGGCGGGCTGGTGCTGTCGGAGACGGATTCGGCCATCCGGTCGCTGCTCGTGGGCATCTACGAGCTGGGGGTGCGGGAGGTGATGGTGGTCCATCACTCCACCTGCGGCGCCTGCCATATGAGCTACGACGAGTTCAAGCCGCATATGCTCGAGCGCGGCATCTCCCCCGACACGCTCGCGGAATGGGAATCCAAGGGCGTCGCCACCTGGCTCGAAGGCTTCCACGATACCGAGGCCTCCGTTCGCAAGACTGTCGATGCCATCGTCCGCCACCCCCTGGTGCCGAAGGATGTCACCGTCCGCGGCTTCATCATCGACTCCGTCACCGGGGCGCTGACGGAAGTTCGGTAGGCATCCTTCCGGAAGTCTAGGTGCGGGTAACGTCCCGGTTTTGGGGACGGCACCCGCAAATAACGTCTGTATTGCAGGTGACGTCCATGTTTTCGGGACGTCACCTGCGTTTTCTCCTTCCATCAGCCCCCGCCGTCCTCGAAAAATAGTTCTGCAAAATGTGTCGATAGCCCTTGGAATCCATGGACTTATGCCTATCTTTGTGGAAAGCCATTCCGGGTTCTCCGGACGAGATGGTGATTGAGAAGGATTATGAGGAAGTTGTGGCTGATTACTACGGAACATCTGAAAGCGGGGCTCTGGTTTCGGGATGAGGAAGATTACAAGGTGGGGATGAATTTCGTCGCCATCCAGGCGCATGCAAGCCGGGTCGTCGTTCTTTCGTTCACTCTGATGTTCAACCATGTTCATTTTGTCGTGAAGGCGGAATCGAAGAAAGATGCAGAGGCGTTCATCGAAGGCTTCAAGCATCGGTACTCCCTGTATTTACGACGAAAATATGGGGTCAAGGAATTTCTTCGGGGGAACGGTGTGCAGATCGACTTTATTTCCCCATATGACGAAGATCCGGAAAAGGCGATCGCCTATGTGGAAATGAACTGTGTCGCAGCCAACATCTGCTCCCATCCGAGCCAGTATCCCTGGGGGACCGGTAGTCTGTTCTTCGACCAGAGAAAACCGGATGGACGGCCGTTGGGATCGTTTTCCAAGCGGGCATGCAAACGCTTGCTGCATACGAATGTCGAATCGCTTCCGGACAACTGGCTGATCGGTGCCGCTGGCTACATCCTGCCGCAGAACTATGTCGATGTCGAATCCGTCCAAGCCTTTTTCCGGACTCCCCAGCGGATGAATTGGTTCCTGACGAATTCCTCCAAGGCCAAGAAGCGGTTGGAGGCCGATGACAACCTCCCGGCTTTCCGGGACCAGGTCATCCTGGCCGCCGTTCCGGACCTGTGCCAGAGCTTGTTTGGCAAACGGAAGTTCTCCCAACTTACCCGGGATGAGCAAGTGGAATTTGTCCGCCAGCTCCACTTCCGCTTCAGCGCCCATGTCAACCAGATCGCCCGAGTCTGCGGCCTGACCTACGAGCAGGCCGCTCGGTTGATGGATTCCGTTTGACCCTAGGAAATACCCCAAATTAACCGTACTTTTGTCCGAAAGAGTCCTTCATCCCATGAAACCCAAGAAGAGCCCGAAGAAACTGCGGTTCACGCAGACGGATTACATGCTGGCGCAGCGGAGGGCGGCGCGCATGGAAGAGATCGCGGAGCACGGCAAGCCCGTGTCCCTGCGGTCCGCCGTACACCGTTCCAAGAAGGTGTACGACCGCAAGCGGTTGAAGAAAATCGATCTGGAATAGATTCCCGGGTGCGGGTGACGTCCCGAAATCATGGACGTCACCGTCATTTGGGTCGATATTTGCGGGTGACGTCCTCAAAACCGGGACGTTACCCTCACCAAGCCTCTTCCGCGCTATTTTTTCACCGTACGCAGGCGGATTTCGTCGGAGTCGATGGAGAAGCCGACGATGTCCAGGGACTGCAGTTGCTTTTTCACAGACGGGATGGCGGAGAGGTTGATGACGGCGCGGCCGCCCGAAAAGGACTCGACCAGACCGGCGGGGAGGCGCTTCAGGACGTAGGGGGCCACGGCGTCGGCGGCCGCGTTCATCGCCGCGCCGGAGTCGAGCTGGAGGACCAGCCGGTCGCCCTTGACCTCGATGACGCGGAAAGTGGCCGAGAAATTCATCCCCTGCTCCCCGAGCACGGGGATGTCGACTTTCCCGGCATAGGTGAAGGTGATCCGGTCGGGGGCCTGCGCGGAGATGGTGACGTCCTTGCCGCTCTTGCTGCGGATGAGGCCGTTGAGATCCTCCACGGGAACGGCGACGGCGGTCTCCGCAGCCGCTGCGGGCGTATCAGAAGCGCCAAGCGCATCAGAAGCATCCGGAGCATCGGAAGCATCCGGCGCATCCCGGTGAGACTCACCCGCTTCCACAGGCCGTTCCCGGACAATCGGGACCGACTCCCCGCCGACTTCCACATACACGGTGTCACGGACGACTGCCCCAGGAGAACCGGACCCCGGAGAGCCAGCCCCGGAAGAACCGGCCGAAGAGGCCGCCGGAGCCGACGCCTGCGGAGCGGCCGCCCTCCGGTGAAGAAAAAGGCTGGCGGCCACAGCCACGGCGATTGCCGCAACCAGCCACCAGCCCCATTTTCGGCGGTGCGAACCCATAGGACGGGATTACTTCACGCTCATCACCGCGGAAGCGATGGAGTTGAGCTTCACGTCCACGGAGTCCGCGCGGGAAGCGAGGATGCAAGGCACCTTCACGCCCACGAGGAAGCCGGCCTGGCGGACGCCGGGGCACAGCTTGGAGTTCGTCTTCCAGAAGACGTTGCCGGACTCGATGTTCGGGAACAGGAGGCAGTCGGCGTCGCCGGCCACCGGGCTGACGAGCTTCTTGATCTCCACGGATTCCTGGTCGATGGCGACGTCCAGGGCGAGCGGACCGTCCCCGATGCAGCCCTTGATCTGGCCGCGGTCGCACATCTTGGCGAGCAT
>CAMNGM010000178.1 GCA_946538425.1 uncultured Bacteroidales bacterium
ACCCCCGCTCGTACGTCGGTACAGCGGGGGTTTTTTCGTCTGCGCGGGGGACCGGTCAGTCGTCTGAATCGCCCATAATGATGACGAGCCGGTCGCCGATTTCCAGGGGCATGCTGCCGTGGGGGACCAGGTAGGAATCGCCCCGGCGCACCATCATCACGCGGATCCCGTGGGGCAGGCCCAGGTCGCGGAGCGTCGGCCCCTTCTGCAGGTCCTCCTCCGTCACCGTATGGTCGCGGAGCATCCCCATTTCCTCCGGAATCTCCATCCCGAACGTTTCCACCTGGGGGTCCTCCTCGTAGCTGAGCCGGAGCAGCCGGGCGACCGGGCTCAGGGTCATCCCCTGCAGCAGCAGGGAGAAGAGGGTGATCAGGAAAACGATGTTGAACATGTCGTTGCCCCCTTCCAGCCCGGCGGTCACGGGGCACAGGGCGAAGAGGATGGGGCCGGCGCCCTTGAGACCCACCCAGGAGGTGAAGGCCTTGGCGCGGTGGGACAGGTCGCGGAAGGGAAGCAGGCACAGGAAGACGCTGGCGGGACGGGCCACGAGCATCATGAAGAGGCCGATCACGAGGGCCGGGAGGATCATCGGCAGCATCTTGGACGGTTCCACCAGGAGGCCGAGGACCAGGAACATCACCAGCTGCATCAGCCAGGTCATCCCGTCGAAGAAATGGAGGATCTCTTTCCGGTGGGGGAGGTCCGAGTGGTTGCCGATGATGATGGCGGTGATGAACAGCGCCAGCAGGCCGTTCCCCATCAGGAGGCCGGCGACGCCGTTGGCGAAGAAGCCCAGGCTGAGGATGAGGATGGCGTAGAGGGGGCTGCCCGCCAGTTGCAGCCGGCCGATCAGCCACCGCCCGGCGGCGCCGACCCCGAATCCGACGGCGGCTCCCACGAAGACCTGCAGGAAGACGAGGCCGAAGCAGTCCATCACCTGGCTCCCGGCGCTCATCGCGCTTTGGGAGCCCGTCATCACCTGGGTCAGGACGATGGTCAGGATGTAGGCCATCGGGTCATTGCTGCCGGATTCCAGCTCCAGCATCGGCCCCAGGTTCTCCCGCAGGTGCAGTTTCTTGCTGCGCAGGACCGAGAAGACGGACGCCGAGTCCGTGGAGCCCATCACGGCCGCCAGCAGGAAACAGGCGGCGAGGGGGGTGTTCCGGGCCGTGCCGAAGACCAGCCAGATGAAGATGCCGGAAAACAGGACGGTAAGCAGTACGCCGAGCGTGGACAGCAGCGTCCCCTGGCGGAGGACCGGACGCGTCTCGTGGATGGGCATTTCCAGGCCGGCCGTGAACAGGATGATGGTCATCGCGAAATGGCCGATGCCTTCCGCGAGCTCGAAGTCGTCGAACCGGACGCCCAGCCCGTCTTTCCCGGCCACCATTCCCAGCAGGAGGAAAAGCAGCAGGGAAGGAATGCCATAGCGGGAGCCGACCTTGGTCACCAGGACGGCGGCGAAGATCAGGACGGAACAGAGCAGGAGCATATGTTCCGACAGCAGATTGACCATCAGCAGAGGGGCGTACATCGGCTTCGGAGGGCTGTTGTCTGCAAAGATACAATTATTTTTTGCCGATAAACATTGGCTGAAAAGGTTTTTCTTCGTAACTTGCTTTCTTCAACGTAAAACGAACTGGATAGATGGACAGATTCAACCTGGTGCGGGAATCCTTCATGAAGAAGGCGCGGCCCGTGGACGCTCCCGAGGGGAGGCCGTCCGAGTATTTCGGCGAATTGACCTTCGACCGCAGCAAGATGCAGAAGTATCTGGACGCCAAGACCTTTTATGCCCTGCTCGAGTGCATCGAGGGCGGCAAGCCGCTGGACCGGAAGACGGCCGACGGCGTCGCGAAGGGGATGAAGGAATGGGCCTTGGAACATCACGTGACGCACGTCACGCACTGGTTCCAGCCCCTGACCGAAGGCACGGCGGAGAAGCACGACTCCCTGATCGACTATGACGGCCAGGGCGGCGTGATCGAGACTTTCGACGGAAAAGCCCTCGCCCAGCAGGAGCCGGATGCGTCGTCGTTCCCCAGCGGCGGCCTCCGCGCCACCTTCGAGGCCCGCGGCTACACCGCGTGGGACCCCACCTCCCCGGTCTTCATCCAGGACGACACCCTCTGCATCCCCACGGTGTTCATCTCCTACACCGGCGAGGCCCTGGACTATAAAACGCCTTTGAAGAAGGCCCTGAAGGCGGTTACGGACGCGGCGCTCCCCATCTGCCGCCTGTTCGACCCGTCCGTGGGCAAAGTCTTCTCCTACCTGGGCTGGGAGCAGGAATACTTCCTCGTGGACGAGGGCCTGTTCGCCGCCCGGACGGACTTGATGATCACCGGCCGCACCCTGTTCGGCCACAACTCCTCCAAGGACCAGCAGCTGGACGACCACTATTTCGGCGCCATCCCTTCCCGCGTCGCCGCCTTCATGCGCGACCTGGAAATCGCCGGACACAGGCTGGGCATCCCCATCAAGACCCGGCATAACGAGGTGGCTCCCAACCAGTTCGAGCTTGCGCCCATCTACGGCGAGACGAACCTCGCGAACGACCAGAACCAGCTCCTGATGAACCTGATGCACACCCTCGCGCGGAAGCACGGATTCGTGGTGCTGCTGCACGAGAAGCCCTTCGAAGGGGTGAACGGCTCGGGCAAGCACAACAACTGGTCGCTGGGCACCGACACCGGCACGCCGCTCCTGGCCCCGGGCAAGGACGCCCTGGGCAATCTCCAGTTCATCACGTTCTTCGTCAATGTCCTGGCGGCCGTGCAGAAGCACAACGCCCTGCTGAAGGCCTCCATCGCGAGCGCGACGAACGCGCACCGCCTGGGTGCGAACGAGGCGCCGCCGGCCATCGTGTCGGCCTTCCTGGGCCGGACGATGACCCAGGTGCTCCGCAAGCTCCTCGAAGTCCCGTCCGACACCCCCATCGAGATTGCCGGCAAGAAGGGCTCGCGGATGGGCCTGGTCGAGATTCCGGAGATCTTCATCGACAATACCGACCGCAACCGCACCTCGCCGTTCGCCTTCACCGGCAACCGCTTCGAGTTCCGCGC
>CAMNGM010000179.1 GCA_946538425.1 uncultured Bacteroidales bacterium
CCATCACGATGCAGTTCGTGATGATGAGGCCGATGTACACGGACAGCTGCTTGTCGATGGCGTAGGTGGCTTCGAAGCTCTTGAGGATCTGGTCCACCAGGATCACCATCATCGCGACCACCACGAGCTGGACGATGATACGCACGCGGCCCGGGATGGTGTTGCGCAGCAGGGAGAGGATCAGGCTGGAGATGCCCGTGACCACGATGACGGAGAGGGCCATGACGAGCGCACCCTTCATCGTGACGGTCACCGCGAGGGAAGAGCAGATGCCCAGCACCAGGACGGTGATCGGATTACCCTTGAAAATCGGGTTGAGAATGGTTTCTTTCAGTTTTGCATTCATGGCTTACTCCTCCGTAGCTTCTTGGTTTTCACAGTGCTCGCCTTCGCCTTCGCAACCTTCCCCGCCGCAGCAATCCTGCTTGGGCGCGGCGGCCTGGAAGTACTTGGCATAGGCGCCGAGCCAGGTGTCGATGGCGACATCCAGGCCCTGGGAGGTCATCGTCGCGCCGGTGATGGCGTCGATCTTGTTGTCCGTCAGGGACTTGCCGTCAGCGGCCGGGGCGCCGCCCTTCACAATCTCGAAGACATTGGCCTGCGAGAAGTCGGGCTGCTCGCCCACGAACTCGGCCTGGAAGGCGGGGTCGTCCTTGATCTTGGCGCCGAGGCCGGCGGTCTCGGACTCGTGGTCGAAATAGGCGCCGGCGATGGTCTTCAGGTCCTGTTCGAAGGCGATGTAGCCCCAGACCGGACCCCACAGACCGGCTCCGTAGATGGGAACCACGGTCTTGCCGTTCTTGAAGACGAACACGGGCAGTTCGGGCTCGCCGGTCTTGTTGGCGCCGCCCTTGATGTTGTAGTTCTGGCGCTTGAGCTCTTTCGGGCTGTACACCTTGGTGAGGTCCAGGTCCTGGACTTTCTCGCCGTTGACATTGACCGTGAAGGCCTGGCCGATCTCCTCGGCATACTTGGCGAGGACGGCGGCGTTCCCGATCTTCTGGAACTCGGCCTTGGTCCCGAACTGGGCGGCGGTGAGCATCTGGGAGATCGTGTCGGCCTTCTCGTTCGCATCCTGCTTGCCCTTGAGGGACTGGGATACGAAGGCCAGGAGCGCGGCTACGACGACCACGATGAGGGTCGTATAGATAATCGTATAGACGTTGTTATTGGTATTCATAGCGCGTTTCCTTTAGGCAGTTTTCACTTTCTTCGCGCGGCGGTTCACATGGGCCGTGACGACGCAGTGGTCGATGAGCGGGGCCATCGTGTTCATGAACAGGATGGCGAGCATCATGCCTTCCATGTAGCCCGGGTTCCACAGGCGGACGACGACGGCGAGGGCGCCGACGAGGAAGCCGTAGATCCACTTGCCGGTCTCGGTCTGGGCCGCGGTCACCGGGTCGGTGGCCATGAAGACGGAACCGAACAGGAAGCCGCCCATCACCAGCTGGTAGTAGCAGGGGACGGCGGTGGCGCCGGCGAGCTGGCCGAGCCAGCCCACGAGGAGGCCGCCGGCGACGGAGGAGACCATGATCTTCCAGGAGGCCACGCCCGTCCAGACGAGCAGGATGGCGCCGAGGAGGATGGCGATCACGCTGGTTTCACCGGTGGAGCCGGGGATGAAGCCGTAGAACATATCCAGGAAGGAGTACTGGCCCACGGCGCCGGAGGCGGCGTCGAAGCCGCCGTCGTGCGCGATCGCGAGCGGGGTGGCCGCGGAGACCGCGTCGACGTCCTTGAGGGCGGGGACCCAGGTCTTGGACACCCACACGGAGGAGCCGGACATGGAGGACGGGTAGGAGAAGAACAGGAAGGCGCGGGCCACCAGGGCCGGGTTCCAGATGTTCATTCCGGTGCCGCCGAACACTTCCTTCACGAAGATGACGGAGAAGGCCACGGCGAGGGCGAGCATCCACAGGGGAACGTCCACCGGGACGATGAGCGGGATGAGGAAGCCGGTGACGAGGTAGCCCTCGTTCACTTCCTCGCCGCGGATCTGGGAGGAGCCGAACTCGATGGCGAGGCCCACCAGATAGGAGACCACGAACAGCGGAAGCATCCGGAGGAGTCCGTACCAGAACATATGCCAGAAGTTCCAGTCGAGGCCGTAGGTGAGGGAGGTCTGCAGGCCCACGTTGTACATCCCGAAGAGGGCTGCCGGGACGAGGGCGATGACAACCATGATCATCACGCGCTTGAGGTCGATGCCGTCGCGCACGTGGGCGCCTTTCGCGGTCACCGTGCCCGGGACGCGGAGGAAGGTGTCGAACGCATCGATGGTAGAGTGAAGCCAGTACAGCTTGCCGCCTTTTTCGAAGAGGCCGGGTTTCTTTTCGTCTGCCATAACTTATGCCATTTCTTTAATCATCAGGTCGATACCCTGCTGGATGATGGCCTGGATGTCGTTCTTGGAAGGGTCCACGTAGTCGCACAGGGCGAGGTCCTCGGGAAGGACCTCGTAGATGCCGAACTTCTCCATCTTCTCGATGTCGCCCGCGAGGCAGGCCTTGATCAGGTAGATGGGGAAGAGGTCCATCGGGGTCACGTCCTCGAAGCACTTGGTCTCGACGAAGGCGCGCGGGCCGCCGTGGAGGTTGGTGTCCATCTCGTACTTCTTGCCCGGGGTGAGCCAGGAGAAGTAGCACCAGGAGGAGCTGTGCACTTTCGGACGGAAGGGCTTCGCCCAGCCGAACCATTCGCGCTCCGTGCCTTCGTGCAGGAGGGTGACCTGGTCCTGGAAGAAGCCGAGGCAGCCGTCGGCGCCGAGGTTCTCGCCGGTGAGGACGTCACCGCCGATGACGCGGGCGTCGGCCGGGATGTCGACGAGTTCCTTCACGGGCGTGCCCGGGAGGGCGACGACATAGGCGGGGTCGGAGACGACGGGGCCGGTGACCGCCACCTTGCGGGTGAGGTCCAGCTTGCCGGTGTTGATGACGTGGCCGAAGGCCGCGAGGAGCGTGACGGGCATCGTCCAGACGGTCTCTCCCTTGCGGATGGGAGCGATGTGGCTGATCTGGACGCCCACGTTGCCGGCGGGGTGCTTGCCGCTCACCGCG
>CAMNGM010000180.1 GCA_946538425.1 uncultured Bacteroidales bacterium
GCCGTGATGTTCTTCGGCTGGAACAAGGTTTCCAAGCGGTTCCACCTGGCATCGACCTGGCTCACCGGCATCGGCGCCACCATCTCCGCGTACTGGATCCTCGTTGCGAACGGCTGGATGCAGAATCCCGTGGGCACGACCTTCAACCCCGACACCGTCCGCAGCGAGATGGCGTCGGCCCAGGCGTTCTGGGAGGTGGTCTCGAACCCCGTGGCCGTCTCCAAGTTCTTCCACAGCGTCACCAGCGGCTGGGTCACCGGCGGTGTCTTCGTCGTCGCGGTGAGCGGCTGGTACCTGCTGAAGGGCCGCGAGAAGGAGTTCGCCCGGAAGAGCATGCTCATCGGCGCGATCGTGGGCCTGGTGGGCACCGGCGCCGTGATGCTGTCCGGCGACTCCTCCGGTGTCCATGCGGCCAAGTACCAGCCCATGAAGCTGGCGGCGGCCGAAGGCCTGGAGAACGGCGGCCCGCGCGCGCCCTTCTCCATCGTCCCGGGCCTCGAAATTCCCGGCATGCTGTCCATCCTCGCGACGCACGACATCGACGGGGTGGTCCCCGGCATCAACGACATCCTGAACGGCTACACGGACAATGAAGGGAACGTCATCCCGCCTGTCGCCGAGAAGATGGCCCGCGGCCGCAAGGCGCTGGACGCCCTCGCGGTGTACCGCGAGCTCCGCGACAGCGATCCCGACTCCGCCGCCGTCGCCCGCGCCGTCCTGGACGAGAACGTCCAGTACATGGGCTACGGCCACCTGGAGCAGCCGGAGGATGTGATTCCGCCGGTTCCCGTGGTGTTCTGGGCCTTCCGCCTGATGATCGGCCTGGGCATGCTCATGGCCCTGCTGCTCCTCCTGGCGCTCTGGTTCTCCTGGAAGGACAAGCTGGAGAAGAAGAACTGGTTCTATATCGCCGCCCTGTGCTGCATCCCGCTCGTGTTCGTCTGCGGGCAGTGCGGCTGGATCGTGGCGGAGGTGGGCCGCCAGCCCTGGACCATCCAGGGCCTGCTGCCCGTGAACGTCGCCATCTCCAGCCTCAGCGCCGGTGCGGTGAAGACGACCTTTTTCCTGTTCCTCGCCATCTTCGCGCTCTTCCTCGTGATCGAGATCCGCATCATGCTGGGCGCCATCAAGAAAGGACCGAGAATTACGGAGGGTTAAGCCATGACATACGAATTGCTGCAAAACTACTGGTGGATCCTCGTCGCCCTGCTGGGCGGCCTGCTCGTGGCCCTGATGTTTGTCCAGGGCGCCAACATCCACCTGGTGAACCGCCGGCTGGACGATGTCCAGAAACGCATGGTCCTCAATTCCACGGGCCGGAAGTGGGAACTGACCTTCACGACCCTCGTGACCTTCGGCGGAGCGTTCTTCGCCTCCTTCCCGCTGTTCTACAGCACCAGTTTCGGCGGCGCCTACTGGGTGTGGGTGCTCCTCCTGGTGACCTTCGTCTTCCAAGCGGTTTCCTACGAGTTCCAGAACAAGAAAGGGAATCTGCTGGGCGCCAAGGGCTTCCGCATCGCCCTGCTTGCGAACGGCGTCCTGGCCCCGTTCCTCGTGGGCACAGCCGTCGGCACCTTCTTCACGGGCTCCCGCTTCACCGTGGACAAGGCCGCCATCGCGAATCCGGCCTCCCCGGTGATCAGCACCTGGCAGAGCGCCTGGCACGGCCTGGAGGCCCTCGGACAGGGCCATGCCGTCCTCCTGGGCCTGACGGTGGTCTTCCTGGCGGTCATCCTGGGCGCCCTGTATATCCTGAACAACGTGGACGACCACGCCGTGCGGCAGCAGATGCGCGGCACCCTCAAGGTCGCCGCCATCCCGTTCCTTCTCTTCTTCGTGGCCTGGTTCGTGATCCTGATGCTGAAGGACGGTTTTTCCGTCGATGCGGACGGCGTCGTGTCGATGGAACCGTACAAATACCTGCAGAATTTCCTGCACCAGCGGTTCGTGTTCATCCTGTTCGCCGTCGGCGTCCTGCTCGTGCTGGCCGGCCTGTACATCGGCGTGTTCACGAAGCATCGCCGGGGCTTCTGGTTCGCCTTCCCCGGCACCGTCCTCGTGGTAATGGCCGTCTTCTTCCTGGCCGGCTTCAACGGGACGGCTTACTATCCTTCCCTCACCGACCTCCAGAGTTCCCTGACCATCCGGAACAGTTCCTCCAGTTATTTCACCTTGACCGTGATGTCCTGGGTCTCCCTCCTCATCCCGTTCGTCGTGGCCTACATCGCCTATGCCTGGCGCGCGATGGACCGTCGGAAGATTACCCGGGAAGAAATCGAAAAGACGGGACACAAATATTAAGGGAACTATATATCAGTTGTCCACGAAAACATTGTAAACAGTTGAAAGTTAAAAAATAAAGTATAAAAAAGAATGCCATCGTGGAGTCCTATCATCAGTATTTCGACGAGAATGTCAATTCGGACCAGAGCAAGGGCTCGCCGGCCAATGGCGAGTATTTCAAGAAACTCACCGTGGGAGACCAGGTGAGCGATGCCGATATCTCCGCTTTCGCGGGTCGCATCTGGGGCGCCTACAGCAACAAGATGGAGGCCATCATGACCCAGAAGTGGGCCCACTTCGGTATCGTCCAGGCGCCGCAGGCGTGGACCGACATCCGCCGCACGGGCTATCCCGCCCTGTCCTATCCGAAGGACAGCGGCCCTGGCGCCACCGTGACGGGTATCGTCCAGCGCGTGAAGTACCCCAACACCGAGGCCGACAACAACACGGAGAACTACAATGCCGCCAAGGACAATGTCGGCGGAGATTCCCGTGACTTTGTCCTCTTCTGGGCGAAGAAGCTCCAGTAAACCGATTTACCTTCCATGATTTCGGGCGGCCTCTTCCGGGCCGCCCGATTCATTGACCGAGACAAGCAGACGAAAGCTATGAAACGTTTCCCTACCTTATTCGCCCTGTCCTTGATTTCCGCCCTGACGCTGTCCTGCTCCTGCGGGGCGGAGGTCGACGGGAATCCGGCGGAAGACTACACCCCCGACCTGAGCACCCTCGAGGGCCAGTGGCGGGATTCCGTCCATACCGCCCTGTCGT
>CAMNGM010000181.1 GCA_946538425.1 uncultured Bacteroidales bacterium
ACGTGAAGATCGCCTCCTCCCACGCGGGCATCACCCTCGGCGAGGACGGCGCCACGCACCAGACGATGGAGGACCTCGCCCTGATGCGCGCCCTCCCGGAAATGGTCGTGATCAACCCTTGCGACTTCAACCAGACCAAGAACGCCACCATCGCCGCCGCGAAGTACGTCGGTCCCGTGTACCTGCGCTTCGGCCGTCCGAGCGTCCCGAACTTCACCCCGGAGAACGAGGAGTTCGTGATCGGCAAGGCCCAGATCCTCAACGAGGGCAAGGACGTCACCATCATCGCCTGCGGCCACCTCGTGTGGGAGGCCCTCCAGGCCGCCGAGGCCCTCGAGGCCGAAGGCATCAGCGCCGAGGTCATCAATATGGCCACGGTCAAGCCGCTGGACGAGGACGCCATCCTCACCTCCGCCGCGAAGACCAAGGCCATCGTCGTGGCCGAGGAGCACAACATGGCCGGCGGTCTCGGCGAAGCCGTGGCCGGCCTGCTCGCCCGTACCGTCCCCACCCCCGTCGAGTTCATCAACGGCAAGGACCTGTTCGGCCAGAGTGGCACGCCTTCTGCATTGATGGCGCAATATGGCCTCGACGCCCAGCACGTCGCTGAAGCCGCCAAGAAGGTCATCGCACGGAAATAATGGACAATGCCGAGCGGCTCTTCAATGAGATTGTGAAGGAATACAGCGAACGTGTCTACTGGCACGTCCGCCGGTTCGTAAACAGCCACGAAGACGCCGACGACCTCGTCCAGGAAATCTTCCTGAAGATATGGACTGCGCTTCCCTCGTTCCGGGGGGAAGCGCAGCTCTTTACCTGGGTGTACCGCATCGCCACGAACGAGACCCTGAACTGGCTCCGCCGCGAGAAGGTCCGGTCCGCCCTCCGCTTCACCTCCATCGACGCGGAAATGGAGCGGCGCATCGACAGCGACCCCTTCTTCGACGGGGACGCCGCGGACCGCGCCCTTTCCAAGGCCGTGGCGAAGCTCCCGGAAAAACAGCGCCAGGTGTTCATCCTCCGGTACTACGACGAAATGCCCTACGAGCAGATGTCGGAGGTGCTGGACACGTCCGTCGGCGCGCTCAAAGCCTCCTATCACATCGCCCAGGAAAAAGTCCGCTCCGCGCTGGGCAAAGATATTTTCACCGGATCGGATTAAACCTTTGGAAAAAACCCGTGTCTAAACCACTGTCTATGAGCAAAAGGAACGACATAACCACGCCGGAAGGCTACTTCGGGGACCTGCAGAAGCGGCTCTCGGAGATTCCCGCCCGCCCCGTCCGCGTCAGCCCGGTCCACCGCCTGGCGCCGTACGCGGCCATCGCCGCCAGCTTCCTGGTGGCCGTGATGCTGGGCAACGCCATCCTCCGCCATACGGCCCCCGCTCCCGCCGAGGACGACACCTGGACCTATGTGTCCTACCTCGCGGACGCCCTCGACCCGGACGGCGCCGTGATGATGGACCCGTACGACTACGGGGAGGAAGCCGGAGAAGAAGGCCTCTCCGCCGAGGATATCGTCAACTACCTGCTCGCAGACGGCATCACTGTCGAACACTTGAATTATCTCAGTTATGAAGAAGGTTATTAGTGTACTGTGCGCCCTCGCGGTCCTGTCCGCCGGCGCTTTCGCCCAGGGGCCCCAGGGAGCGCGCCGGGGCGGCGACAACGGCTGGCGCGAACGCGTCCGGGCCGAGAAGGTCGCCTTCCTGACCGAAGAGATCGACCTCACCGAAAGCGAGGCCCAGGTCTTCTGGCCCATCTACAACGAAATCCAGAAATCCCAGCGGGACGGCTTCGAGGCCGTGAAGAAGGCCTACGACGCGATGGTCAAGGGCGTCGAGGAGAACAAGGGCAGCAAGGAAATGGAGAAACTGGTCAAGGCCTACATCGACGCCAAGGAAAAGAACGAGGGCATCGAGACCAAGTACCTGAACAAACTCCTCAAGGTCCTCCCCGCCGAGAAGGTCGCCCGCTACTACGTGGCCGAGGAGAAATTCCGCCACCAGCAGATCGGCCGCCTGGGGAACGGCAACTTCCCCAACCTCCGGATGAGCGAAGAGCAGAAGCAGCAGTGGAAGGAGCGCGGCGAGCAGATGCGCGAGCAGTTCCGCAACTGGACCGGACAGGGTCAGAAGAAAGAGAATGATTGATCGCCGAGAGCGATGTTGAATTGGTTGGTTTGATTGAAAACAGCCCGGCGATGATCGCCGGGCTGTTTTCATTCCGTCCTGTCGACGAACTGGCCGTCCCGCATCACGAGGGTGCGGTCGCAGAGGGCCGCGAGGGACGGGTCGTGGGTGACGATGACGACCGTCTGGCCCAGGCGGTCGCGCAGGTCGAAGAACAGGCGGTGGATTTCCTCCTTGGTCTTGCTGTCCAGGTTGCCGGAGGGCTCGTCGGCGAACAGGATCGCCGGGTCGTTCACGAGGGCGCGGGCGATGGCGACGCGCTGCTGCTCGCCGCCGGAGAGTTCCGACGGCTTGTGCGTGAGCCGCGCGGACAGGCCCACCTCGCCCAGCAGGCGGGTGGCCTTCTCCCGCGCCGCGCGCATCGGAAGGCCGCCGATGAGGGCCGGGATGGTCACGTTCTCCAGGGCGTCGAACTCCGGCAGGAGATGGTGCGCCTGGAAGACGAAGCCGATGCGGCGGTTCCGGAAGGCCGACAGCTCCCGCTGGCCCAGGTGGAGGACATCGGTCCCGTCCACCGTGAGGGTGCCCGCGTCCGGCGTGGACAGGGTGCCCAGGATCTGCAGGAGGGTGGACTTCCCCGCCCCGGACGCGCCCATAATGGCCACGACCTCGCCGCGCTCGGCCTGAAAATCAACGCCCTTCAGCACGCGGAGCGTGCCGAAACTCTTCTCGATTCCTTTTGCCTCGATAATCATACGACAAAAATAAGGAAAATTCACCGAATCGGTGTGGGATTCGGAAAAAAAGTCGTATCTTTGCCGTCCGCAATCTCGTGAAGGTTGCATAACGCATTTATTAACAAACAAAAACAGATTCACAATGGCTGTTAAAATCAGACTCCAGCGCCACGGTAAGAAGA
>CAMNGM010000182.1 GCA_946538425.1 uncultured Bacteroidales bacterium
ATGACAGAGGACGCTTCGCTCGGAATGACAGAGGACGCTTCGCTCGGAATGACAGGATCCGTGTCATTCCGAACCTGCGCAGCAGGTGAAGGAATCTGCAGAAGCAGAGACAGCGATATGAGCAGGCCCCAAATCATACTTCCACGCAAACGTCCACCTGGTTGTCACGCACTTCGGCAAAGCCTCCGCTGATGGGCAGGCGGGACTCCCGGCCTTCGGAGATATACACGATCTCGCCCTTCTCCAGGGAGGAGATGATGGGCGCGTGGTTCCTCAAGACCATAAACGGGCCGATGGTGCCCGGCAGCGTCACGCTGGACACCGCCTGCTCCACGAGCGTCCGCTCGGGCGATACGATATGCAAAGAAATCTCGTCTGTCATTCTTTCTTGTTTTAGATGGCCGATCAGGTCGGCCATGACGAAACCGTCATTCCCGGCTGGACCGGGAATCTATTCCTTCGCCGCCGCAAGCAGTTTCTCACCCTTCGCGATCGCGTCCTCGATCGTGCCCACGTTCAGAAAGGCCTGTTCCGGGAGATAGTCCACTTCGCCGTCCAGGATCATGTTGAAGCCCTTGATGGTGTCCTCGATGGAGACCATTACGCCCGGGACGCCGGTGAATTGTTCGGCCACATGGAAGGGCTGCGAGAGGAAACGCTGGACGCGGCGGGCGCGGTTGACCGTGGTCTTGTCCTCGTCCGAGAGTTCGTCCATGCCCAGGATGGCGATGATATCCTGCAGTTCCTGGTTGCGCTGGAGGATCTGCTTCACCCGCTGGGCCGTGTCGTAATGGGCCTGGCCCACGATGTTCGGGTCCAGGATGCGGGAGGTGGATTCCAGCGGGTCCACGGCCGGGTAGATACCGAGGGCCGTGATCTTGCGGCTCAGGACCGTCGTGGCGTCCAGGTGCGAGAAGGTCGTCGCCGGAGCCGGGTCCGTAAGGTCGTCGGCCGGGACGTAAACCGCTTGGACAGAAGTGATTGATCCGTTCTTGGTGGAAGTGATCCGCTCCTGCATCTGACCCATTTCCGTGGCGAGGGTAGGCTGGTAGCCCACGGCGGAAGGCATACGTCCCAGCAGGGCCGACACCTCCGATCCCGCCTGGGTGAAACGGAAGATGTTGTCGATGAAGAAGAGGATGTCCCGCGGGCCTTCGCCCGTATCGCTGTCGCGGAAGGATTCCGCCAGCGTCAGGCCGCTCAGGGCCACGCTGGAACGGGCGCCCGGGGGTTCGTTCATCTGGCCGAAGACCATGGAGACCTGGGACTTTTTAAGTTCCTCCTTGTCCACGAGGGAAAGGTCCCACTTGCCCTCTTCCATCGCCTTCTCGAAGGCCTCGCCATAACGGATTACGTGGGATTCGATCATTTCCCGGAGGAGGTCGTTGCCTTCGCGGGTACGCTCGCCCACGCCGGCGAAGATGGAGAAGCCGTTATGGGCCTTCGCGATATTGTTGATCAGTTCCTTGATGAGGACGGTCTTGCCCACGCCGGCGCCGCCGAACAGGCCGATCTTGCCGCCCTTGAGGTACGGCTCCAGCAGGTCGATGACCTTGATGCCGGTGAAAAGGACCTCCTGCGAGGTCGTAAGATCCTCGAACTTAGGAGGTTCGCGGTGGATCGGAAGCGCATCCTCCCGGGAGAGGGAGCCCAGGCCGTCGATGGTGTCGCCGACGACGTTCATCACGCGGCCGCGGATCTGCGCGCCGACCGGCATCGCGATGGGCTGGCCCGTGGGGACCGCCTCCATTCCGCGGCTCAGGCCGTCGGTGGAGTCCATCGCCACGCAGCGGACCGTGTCCTCGCCGATGTGCTGCTGCACCTCCACGATGAGTTTCCGCCCGTTGTCCCGGCTGATTTCCAGCGCTTCGTGGATCCGGGGCAGTTCCGCGCCTTCCACGCTGAAGTGCACGTCCACCACCGGCCCCACGATCTGGGTTATGATTCCTGTTCCGTTTGCCATACGGTTCGTATTAATTCAATCTACAAAATTAACAATTTTATTTCAGATACTGCCGGAAGAAGCGCCACATTTCCTCACAAGTGTCCATATCGGCCAAGTGCCAGCTGTGCTTGGCCCCCTGTACTTCGTACAGACGGACCTCGATGCCGTCGTCTCCGCCCAGGTAGCGGTGCAGGACGACGGGATGCTCGCCCTTGAGAGGCAGCGTAACGGTTTCCTCGTGCGTGCAGCGGGCCTGCGCGGCCCAGTAGCCCACGGCGGCGGGCACGGCGATGTACGCGCCCCAGCCGCCGGTGTCCGCGGGATCGCCTTCCCACATCGACGTCTTGTCGGCCGTGCCGTGGACCTCCATCAGCGGGACGGGCTTTTTCGCCTTCCATTCCTTGTAGGCCCACTGCATCGTCAGGCCGGCGATGGTGGCGTAGGCCCGGAAGAGGTCCGGATAGCGGTAGGCCATGAAGTAGGTCATCTCGCCCCCGTTGGACATCCCGGACATGAAGACATTGTCCTTGCCGATGCGGTGCTTGCCGCGAAGATGCTTCACAAGGGCCTTCACGAAGCCCACGTCGTCGCGCTCCAGGCCCTGCTGGACGTCGTACCCCACGTTCCATCCGGTCTTTCCCTTCGCGTCCTTCTCGCCCTGCGGATAGCACACGGCGAAGCCCTCGCGCTCCGCCACTTCCAGCATCGCGGGGCAGTAGCCCTCGGCGCTGCCGCCGTAGCCGTGGAGGACGAGGACCAGCGGCGTGGCCGGGCCCGCCCCCTCCGGAACATAGAGCCAATAGGTGCGGACTTCGCCCTTGTATTTCATCGTGTAGCGGACGGTTTCCGCCGCCCGGGCCTGGACGATGAAACAAAAGAGGACGATCAGGAAAGCCAAGGATCTGTTTCTCATAGGGCTGCGCTGTGTGTGGAAAACCTATTTCCCGGCCAGGTGCTTTTCCCAGGCCCAGGCGGCGGCGAGGGTCTCCTCGACGGAGCGGGTGGCCTTCCAGCCCATCTCCTCGTTGGCGAGGGTGGGATCGGCCCAGATGGCGGTGACGTCGCCGGGACGGCGCGG
>CAMNGM010000183.1 GCA_946538425.1 uncultured Bacteroidales bacterium
TGACCGCGCTCTTGTTGTACTGCTTGTTCGCGAGGATCCAGGCGGCGGGATAGCCGAGCAGGATGCAGAGGGCCGTGTTCTCGAGCGCCACCTCGATGGAGACGGCGAAGGTCGAGAGCGCGTCCTTGTCCGTGAAGAACTTCGCGAGGTTCCCGAGGGTGAAATGGCTCTGGCTGTCCTGGAAGGCATAGACCATCACCAGCACCAGCGGGAGTACGACAAAGAAGACGAGGAAGACCACGTACGGGATGCTCCAGTTGCTTCTCTTACCCATTGTTCCTGGAAATCTTGATTCCCTTGTCTGCGATCAGCCGGATGCCCACGAGGTCGCCCTTGTCCCAGATGTCGTTCGTGTCGACCCAGAGGAAGTCGCCCGCGTCGGTCTTGATGGTCAGGTGGTAGTGGTCGCCCTTGTACAGGATGAAATGGACTTCGCCGTCGATGACGCCGTCGTCCAGGTTGTCCATCAGGTCGACGGCCTCGAAAGGAACCTCGACCTTGACCTCCGTGCCGGGCTCGAACTCGCTCTTGAGCGGGAAGTCGGCGTCGAGCAGGGTGATGGTCTCTTCGTCCTTCACGGTGCCGTACAGGGTGTTGCAGGTGCGCTCCTTCTTCATCACCTGGATGTCGTCCGGGTCGATGTACAGGCGCACGGTGCTGTCCACGGGGTAGGCGTCGTAGTCCTGGATCATCAGCTCGTTGCCGGTGTCCGTGTCCACGAACATCTCGTAGTGCACGCCCTTGAAGGTGCAGGACTTGACCTTGGCGGTGAACTGGGTCTTGCTCTCCTCGGTGGTGAAATAGATGTCCTCCGGGCGGACGACCACGTCCACGGGGACGTTCTCGCCGAAGCCTTCGTCCACGCAGTCGAACTCGTGGCCCATGAAGGCGACGCGGCGGTCGCGGATCATCGTGCCGTTGAGGATGTTGGATTCGCCGATGAAGTCCGCGACGAAAGAGTTCACGGGCTCGTTGTAGATGTCCACGGGGGTGCCGATCTGCTGGATGCGGCCCTCGTTCAGGACGACGATCGTGTCGGAGAGGGTGAGGGCCTCCTCCTGGTCGTGGGTGACATAGATGAAGGTGATGCCCAGCTTCTTGTGCATCTCCTTCAGTTCCGTCTGCATATCCTTGCGCATCTTGAGGTCCAGCGCGGCGAGGGGCTCGTCCAATAGGAGCACCTTGGGCTGGTTCACGATGGCGCGCGCGATGGCGATGCGCTGCTGCTGGCCGCCGGAGAGGGTGTTCACGTCGCGGTCCTCGTAGTCGGACATCGCCACGAGCTTGAGCACCCGGCGGACGCGCTTCTCGATCTCGTCCTCGGGCACTTTCTTGAGCTTGAGGCCGAAGGCGATGTTGTCATACACGTCCAGGTGCGGGAACAGGGCGTAGCGCTGGAACACGGTGTTCAGCGGGCGCTCGTGCGGGGGAATGCCCGCGAGTTCCTTGCCTTCCATCAGGATGGAGCCTTCGTCCGGCTGCAGGAAGCCCGCGATCATCCGCAGGAGCGTGGTCTTGCCGCAGCCCGAGGGGCCCAGCAGGGTGATGAACTCGCCGCGGCGGATATACAGGTTGATGTCCTCCAGGACCTTCTTGTCGCCGAAAGCCTTGGAGAGGTTCTTGATTTCGATGATCTTGTCCATGGGCCCCTACAGGATGCTGATGTTGTACAGGACTCCGAGGGTCAGGGATGCGAATGAATAGGCGTGGTCGTAGGATGCGACGGCGTGGACGCGGAGGTTCTCGATCGGGAACCAGTGGAAGGCCAGGCCGCCCCACCAGCGCTTGAAGGTCAGGTCCTCGACCAGTTCGGAGGCGTAGTTCTCATAGCCGACCTTGGCCAGGAGGGAGATCTTCTCGCTGGGGGAATAAGTGACGCTGGGCATCAGGGTGATGCCCTTGCGCATGATTTCGAGTTCGTCGCCCACGACGCTGAGGGCGTCGAGGCCCACCGTCCAGGTGTCGAAGTTCAGGCGCTGGCCCAGCGCGAAGACGGGCTGGAACTCGCCCTTGTCCACCCCCACGGCAGTCGCGCTCCAGATGGTCTCCAGCGGGCCGTGCTCACCCCGCCATTCGAGGGAGTAGTTGAAGAGCTTGCTGGCGAACGGACGCTCGCCGTACGGGGAGGTGGTGAACTGGAAGGAGAAGGTGTCGCCTTCGGACGGGGTGGTGAAGGCCGCCTTGGCGCCCCACTGGTAGCAGGAGAAGTTCTGCCAGAAGCTGGAGACCAGGGACGGATGGATTTCGAAGTCGTAGTCGTCGAACTCCAGGCCGCCGGTGGTGACCATGTCCTTGCCCAGGGTGAAAGCGAAGCTTCCCACCTCATAGGTCAGGTACGCCCAGTCCACCCAGTTGGTGTTGTCGGAATAGAAGGTGCTCTGGTAGAGCTGCTTCGTGGAATCGAAGAAGCCGTCCCCGACGGTGTCGAAAGCCGCCCAGTGGTTGCAGACGCTGAAGGAAAGGTTCTCGGTGATGTTACCTTCGAACAGGGAATAAAGAGATGTATTGCCGAGCGTGAATTCCGTGCCACCGCCCTTCTCGGTCGAGAAGACAGGATTGAGGTCAAGTCTCGGGATAACGGACAACTCGACGCTGCGGCCGGAGTTGTCAGCCTCTTGTGCGGACACAAGGAAGCAAGGCAGCAACGCAGCTGCGCAAACAACCAGGAGTCTCTTCATTTTTAAGACGCATAAAAAAGTATTTGGTGAAACATGGTGGAACCTTAAGGTCCCGGCTGCAAAAGTACGAAAAAATTATTTATAACGGGCCAATAATTTCAATTCATTGTCCGCTTTTATCCGGTCGATGATCGCGCAGACCACCCGAAAAGTCCTGGATTCCCGCGTATAGACGGCCGGCGTGATGAAATTGACGCGCCCCTGGCGGAGGAGTTTCTGGGCGACGCCCCGCTTGCGCGGGTCCTCGGGATTGAACACGGCGATGGCGTTGCCGCCGAACATGTTCACGATTTTCAT
>CAMNGM010000184.1 GCA_946538425.1 uncultured Bacteroidales bacterium
GCAGTCGTCCTGGGTATCGTGATCACTTTCGCGGGCCAGGGGATGATCGACCGGGCCCACGACCGCAAGGAAGTGCGGTCCGCCCTGCAGTTGGTGCGCACGGAGCTGATTTCCAACCGGGACGATATTTCCGAACTGCGGACCGTCCTGGAGCAGGTGCAGCAGTCTGCGCGTTACCTCTCGGACAACTCCTCGCTCCTGCAGAACGTCCACGCCCTGGACAGCTCTGATCTCAGTACATTGACATACCATCAGAGTATGGTCTTTGCCGATATCTCCCTTTCCCTCCCGCACGACGCCCTGGAACTCCTGAAGACCTCGTCGATTTTCCAGAAGATCGGTGACAACGCGCTCTCGATGAAGATCATCCGCGCCTATGACTGCTGCCAGGTGATGGTGGAAAGCATCGACCGCCATTTCGTCGCAAAGTCCTCCCAGACCGACGAGGACCTGCCCAAGTGGCTCTTGAACCACAGCCCTCTGCCCTACACGGATCCGGCCGATATCGACAAAGCCATCACGGCCATCAATGTTTTCCTGCGGCAATAATGAACCAAAGAGATACTGTTATGAAAATCAAGAAAGAAGACCCTTCCAAAGTCATCGTCATTCCGCGTCCGCCCCGTTCGTTGAACCACGAGATGGAGCCGCTTAATCCCGTAGACACCGCCGATGAAGAGGTGGTCGCGGAGCAGCCGGAAGCGCACAACCAGCAGGTCGAGGCCGTCGACTGCGCCTGCGGGCCGCTGAACAACCAAGTTGAAGGACCGGCCCAAGGCCTCGCCGGCGTCGGGTCCGGACCGACCTCCCAGAAGGAGGAGTAAGGCATGAGGCCTCCCGTGTCCACCAGAAGTACGCCGCCAAGGGCCTGAGCGTCCTCGGCGTCACGTATGAGGATGAGATTCAGGATTCGATGGACGCCATCACCGAACTGGGCCTCAAGTTCCCGAGCATCGTCGATGTGGAGGAGCAGATTGCCGGCCCCTTCGACATCGGCAGCACTCCTTACACCGTCCTCTTCGGCCCCGACGGCAAGCCTGTCGCGACGGACCTCCACGGCGACGCGATTGAAGCGGCCGTCAAGGAAGCGCTGGAATAGCCGCAAGGTCGGGATAGAAAAGAAGGACGGCCCCCTTGTGAGGGCCGTCCGTTATTTTGATTGTCCGCTAATCCTCGTGGCCGGCGGACTTCATATGAACATCCAGCTGGGGGAACGGGAAGTAGATACCGTGTTTGGGCAATTCTTTGTATATCCGCTCGTTGAGCCAGTGTTCCACTTTCTTGTAATCCTTGGCCAGCAGCCATACCCGGAGCTTGATCTGGATGGAACTGTCCTGCAGTTCGCCCAGATACACCTTGGGATTCTTGGCGCCCGGCGTTTCGGCATTCAGGATCTTGGGCTGGTCCTTGACCAGTTCCAGCAGGATGGCGCGGAGCTGGTCCAGATCGGTGCCATACGGCACGTTGAACTTCAGGCTCAGGCGGTGCGGGTCCCGGCTGCTGTAGTTGTCGATGTTCCCGTTGGCCAGCGCCCCGTTCGGAATCGTGATCTCCCGGTTGTCGGTGGTGACCAGTTTCGTATGCACGATGCTGATCTCGGAAATCCGGCCGAACTTCCCTTGGGTTTCGACAAAATCGCCCACCTTGAAAGGCTTGAAGGCCAGCAGGATCAGGCCTCCGGCAAAATTCTGGACGGTTCCGCTCATCGCCATGCCGATGGCCATGCCGCCTGCAGCCAGCAGGGCGGCGATCGACGTCGTGTTGATTCCCAGCGTTCCGACCATCGCAAGGATCAGGACAACCCAGAGCGTGGCCGTCACCAGGCTCTGGATGAACGAGGCGAGGGTCTTGTCGGCTTTCCTTTTCTCGAAGGATTTCTCGATGAGCTTCTTGGTTTTCCGGATGAGCCAGGCGCCGATGATGTAGATAGCGACGGCCAGCAGGACCTTGAGCCCGAATTTGGCGACGGAGCTGGCCGTGCTGGCGACCAGCTCATCGGCGGGCGTGGTCTTGAGGGTCTCGACCAAGTGGGCGCCCTTGGCGACCAGCGTGTCGGCTGAAATTTTCTCCGCGGCCGGAGCCGGTGATTGCAGGAGCAGGTTCATCATGATACGGGGTCTTTTTTGCGATTTTGATGATAAATGTAGTCATAATTCGCTTTTCTCCCAAATATTTCTTCAATTAGGACGTTTTGCGAATTATTGCTATTTTTGCGGATATGAGAAGAATGTGTTTTGCCAAGACCGTCCTTATGACGGCTGCCATTTTGTTTTTTGGCGCTTCCCTGCAAGCGCAAGATGCCCCGCCTGCCGGCGGTTTCAAGAACGCCTATCTCAGCCAGAACAAGTCCGGCAAGGTCGTCCTTACCTATACGGTATGGGACGATCAGGTGGGCAAAGGCAATTACGTCCTGGCCTTCTTCTGGGCCTCCTGGTCTGATGAGGCTCGCGAGGAACTCCCTTACATCCAGGCCGTCTCCAAAAAGTTCGCTGGCAAAGTGAAGGTCCTTGGCGTCACCTACGGCGACGAAATCCAGGACTCTATGGACGCCATCCCGGAGTGGGGGATTACCTTCCCTTCTTTCGTGTTTGTCGAGGATGCTTCGCCGGACGGGCAATTTGACATCGACTCCATCCCGCTGGTTATCCTTTTCGGACCTGACGGGAAAATTGTCAAGCGGGATATGCACGGAGAGGAAATCGAGCAGGCGGTGGCAGAGGCGCTCCGCTGAACCTTGTGTGATTAATGATTCGGTCCGGCCAATGGTCGGACCGATCTTTTTTCATAGTGTCCTAAATATATAAAATATTAGGTTTTTTTAGATTTAATCAGCCCTACTAGGGTATAATAGGAAGCATAGGCTCTTCACCTCGTATGGAGAGATAATAGGAAGCAAACGAAATTGAGTGAAAAACTGGTAAAACATTTGATA
>CAMNGM010000185.1 GCA_946538425.1 uncultured Bacteroidales bacterium
GGAACATCCGTTTCATCAGGAGGGCGCCCAGCTTGTACAGGGTGCGGGAATAGATATCTTTCTTGAGTTTCTTGAGCAGTTCCAGGGCGGTCCCTTCCGTCGTCTTGACGAGGACGTTCCCGGAGAAACCGTCGGCCACCACCACGTCGTAGGAGCCTGACAGCAGGTCGCGGCTTTCCATATTGCCCACGAAGTTCACGCAGTCGGTGTCCTGCAGGAGCGCGTAGGTCTCCTTCCGGATGTCGTCGCCCTTCTCCGCCTCCTTGCCCACGTTCAGGAGCGCCGTGCGGGGATTCTTCACCCCGTACACCTCCTGCATATACAGGCTCGCCATGATGGCGAACTGCCGCAGGTGGGCGGGCGTCACTTCCACGTTGGCGCCGCTGTCGCAGATGCCCACGATACCGCCGTCCATCGTCGGGAGGATGGGGCAGAAGGCCGGCCGGATGACCCCCTTGATGCGGCCCAGGCGCACCAGGGCGCCGGTCACGAGGGCGCCGGTGGAGCCGGTGGACACCATCCCGGCGATGTCGTCCTCGTCCCGGAGCAGGATGATGGCTTTCATCATCGAGCTGTTCCGCTTGAGGCGCACCACGTCGGTGGGCTTTTCGTCGCAGCCGATGACTTCGGGCGCGTGGACGATCTCGAGGCGGGCGGGGTCATAGGCCTTGCCCGAGAGTTCCTTCCGGAGGACGGCCTCGTCCCCGGTGAGGATCAGGTGCAGGTCCGGATTCTTCGTGAGGGCGGCGAGGGCGCCCGCGACGGGCGCCTGGGGCGAATGGTCGCCGCCGAAACAGTCGACAAGGAGTTTGATCATGGCAGATTTCTCGACAAGCTCGAAATGACAATCGGTTACAAATGCTTCACATAGGAGCGGTAGCGCTTGACCTGTTCCTTGCGGAAGCGCTTCCATTGGTTCAGGATGGCGTAGTTGTCCTCCAGGTTGAGGTTCGTGTCCGCGAAGCGGAGGTTCGGGTTGTCCCGGAGCATCTTCATGATGGCGACGGAAAAGACCGCGGAGACGCCCCGGTTCAGGTATTCCGGGTCCACGCCCACAAGGCACAGGTCGATGGCGTCGGGCTTGCGCAGCGCCTTCAGGAGGCGGAGGGCGGTGACTGGCGTGAGCTTGCCCCGGCCGCCGGCGAGCGCGCCGGCGAGGGCGGGGAAGGTGATGCCGAAGCACACCATCTTGTCGTTCTCGTCCAGGACCACGGCCACGTACCTGGGGTCGATGACCAGCTTGAAATTGTCCAGCATCAGCTTTCGCATCCCCTCGGTGAAGGGAACGGTCCCGTACAGGCCCTCATAGGACTTGTCGATGAGTTCGAAGATGCCGTCGGCATACCGGTCCAGGAAGTTGGAACCGTTCTTGGAGGGCCCCAGATGCAGTTTATAGCGGCGGAAGATGAAGTCGGTGAGCTGCTCCAGCTCCTCCATCGCCTCCGGGCTTTCGGCCCCGTAGAGCCGGAAGCCGACCCAGTCCACTTCCTTCTCATAACCCAGGCGCTCGATGTGTTCGCCATAGTAGGGCGCGTTGTAGTTCTCCTCGAAGGTGGCCTGCTGGTCGAAGCCTTCCACGAGGAGGCCCTCCCGTTCCAGGTCGGAGAAGTTCAGCGGACCGCACACGGTGTCCATCCCCTTCCCGAGCGCCCATTTCTCGGCCGCCTCGAACAGGGCCTTGGACACCTCGAAGTCGTCGATGGCGTCGAACCGGCAGAAGCGCGCGCGCTTCTCCCCGTTCTTCTCGTTCGCGGCCTTCTGGACGATGGCCATGATGCGGCCGGCGACGGCACCGTCTTTCCAGGCAAGGAAGCAGACGAAGTCGCAACAGTCCCTGTACACGTAATCGGGGCGGAAGATCTTCTTCTCGTCCATGTACAGCGGCGGAACGAAGTTCGGGTTCCCCGCGTACAGGTCCAGCGGGAAATCCAGGAACGCTTTCTGCTCCTTCTTGGTCGCTACTTGCTTGACAGTAATCATTTTACCGGTGTTTTGCGTGGAAACAGACGCCCACCCCGTTCGGTCCGGCGTGGCTGCCGGCCGTCGGGTTGCAGACGACATATTCGATCGGGAAATCGTCCCCGAAACGCTCTTGGATCATCTTGCCCACCTCCTTCGCCAGCTCGGGCGCGTCGGTGTGGCCGATGAAGAAGCGGTGGGACTTGAAGTCCTCGCCGAGGTCCGCGACCTGCTGCACGAGATGCTCCATCGCCTTGAGGCGGCCTTTCTCCTTGCCGCAGGAGACCATCTTGCCTTCCTGACTCATGTAGATGATCGGGCGGATGCCGATGAGCGTGCCCATCGTCGCGGCGAGCCCGCTCACGCGGCCGCTGCGGCGGAAGAACTTCAGGTCGTCGGCGAAGAAGTACATCGCGAACTTGTCCACCTCGGTCTTCGCCCATTCCAGCACTTCCTCCAGGGTCTTGCCGGCCTTGAAGAGGTCGCCGACTTCCCGAACGATGGCGTAGCTGATGGTCGTGATGCCCTTGGTGTCGATCTCGTGGAAGCTGCGCTCCGGGTACTTGGCCTTGAGCTCGGCCACGGCCTCGTCCATCGCGTTGAAGGTGACGGTCATCGCGCGGGAGAAATGGACATACAGGATGTCGTTCCCGGCGGCGAATTCCGGCTCGAAGTATTCGATGTAGCGCTCCTTGGAGATGGCGCTCGTGGTGGGCAGCACGCCGCCGCGGAGCAGGTCGTAGAACGCGCGGGAATCGAACTCGTCGAAGTCCACGTACGGGTAGACGGTCTTGGCGTCCACGCTGTAGGGCATGCTGATGAGGCGGTAGCCATATTCCGCCGCGACGGCGGGGGTGATGTCGGTATCGGTGTCCGTGAAAAGCTTAAGCATAGTGTAAGGTATTAGATTTCTCGACTTCGCTCGAAATGACAATTAAGATCGCTCGAAATGACAATTA
>CAMNGM010000186.1 GCA_946538425.1 uncultured Bacteroidales bacterium
CCCGTCCTGACTGCCCCCGTCATGCCCGGCTTGACCGGGCATCTGCATCGCGCGGTCCGCGCATTCCCGCGCGATCCGGGCCCCCGCGAGGGCCATTTCCCGCGCATGGGCCTCCAGCCCGTACTCCTTCTGGGAGATCCGGTTGGCACTGAAAGTATTGGTCTCGATGATATCCGCCCCGGCCTCGATATAGGCCTTGTGCACGGCCGCGATGACATCCGGCCGCGACAGGTTCAGGCACTCGTTGTCGCCCTTCAGGGGGACGGCCGCATCCACGGAAATACCTTGGCGGAAATCTTCTTCCGTCAAGCCGTACCGCTGAATCTGGGTGCCCATCGCCCCGTCCAGCCTCCATACCTTCTTCCGCAGGGCATCCATCAGATTCTCGCTGCTGCCAATAACCCCTTGTATAACCATTGCTTGCAAAGATATAAACAATCTGATTCACATCAAAGCAAACAAAAATGCCTGGTAACCGATACCAGGCATTCATCCGTCAAGTGCGTCAGGAAGCTATTTGCTTGTGTCTTCCCTCGGTTTCTCGCTCTTGGGGGCGCGATGGAAATAATAGGTGGCCCGCTCGCTGGCGCCATAACCGCCGATGCCGATGGACGCTTCCGGCTGGCTGAGCACCATGGTGTCCCCATCCAGTTTGACGTCGTAGATGCCGAGCAGGACGATGGCCTTGCCGTTGTCACCCTTGTCGAGCCCCTTCTTGAATTCGATCCTTCCGGTCGACTCGTCGTAGGTGAACGTCTCCGAGTCCGGCCATTCCAAGTTGAACCACAGGGTAGCGATATGCGAGGTGTCAAGATTGAGCCTGCAATACTCTCCCGAGAAGTCAGTGGTAGTGGTGTTCGTCGTGGTGTTGCCATTGACGGTAACGGAAGCGTCCACCACGAGTTTGTCCACCACCCAGAAGCCATAGATCGTACCGCTGAAATCCTTGTTCGGATCCAGCGTCTCGCAAGACGAGAAGGCCAAAACCGCGCACAACGCGATCAGGACAGTGCTGAAGATTCTTTTCATTTTGTTGTTTTTTTTGAGGAACAGTTTCCGGTTCCAGCGTCAAAGTTACAAAAAATACTGCATAAACCTTGCCACCCCGCCTTTTTTCGCAAGCAAGGGGGCGTGACCGCCAGGCAAGATGGTAGGCAAGGCGCCGGGCAAGGCCTCGGGGTGGCTGGGGCGATGACGGTTTTTCACTAGGGGGGCGGGTTCTGGGGCAAGGGGTTGCAGATGAGACTGAAAAAAGTTATATTTGCGTGGTTATAGGTTTTAGATTGTATTCAAACGATGAAAGGTAAACGATTGCTGCTCGGTGACGAGGCGATTGCCTTGGGCGCCCTGCACGCGGGACTCTCCGGCGTGTATGCCTATCCCGGAACGCCCAGCACCGAAATCACGGAATATATCCAGGCGGACGCCCTGGCGCGGGAGCGCGGGGTGCGGAGCCGTTGGTGCACGAACGAGAAAACGGCCATGGAGGCGGCCCTGGGTATGTCCTATGCGGGCAAACGGGCCCTTGTGTGTATGAAGCACGTGGGTATGAACGTGTGTGCCGACGCCTTCGTGAATGCCGGCATCACCGGCGTGAAGGGCGGCCTGGTCGTGGTCGCGGCGGACGATCCGTCGATGCATTCCTCCCAGAACGAGCAGGATTCCCGCTTCTACGGGAAGTTCGCCCTCATCCCCATTCTGGAACCCGCCGACCAGCAGGAGTGCTACGATATGATGGCCGATGCCTTCCGCCTGTCGGAAGAAGTCCGGCTCCCGGTGCTCGTGCGGATGGTCACCCGGCTGGCCCATTCCCGGGCGGCCGTGGAGGTCGGGGAGCCCGGACCGCAGAACGACCTGGCCCCGGACTCCGAGCGCGGCCGCTGGGTCCTCCTGCCCGGCAACGCCAAACGGCAGTACGCCGCCCTCGTCGCGAAGCAGCCCGAGCTGCAGCAGCGTTCGGTGGATTCCGCCCACAATGTGCTGGAGGACCGCGGAACGCCCCTCGGCGTCATCGCGTGCGGCATCGCCTACAACTATGTCCGTGAAGCCCTTCCGGAGGAAGTTTCCGTCCTGAAGGTGTCGCAATATCCGCTCCCGGAAAGCCTCGTCCGCGAACTGGCGGCGGCTTCTCGGGAAATCCTCGTCGTGGAGGACGGCCAGCCCTTCGCGGAGGAGCAGGTCCGCGGCCTGCTGGGACCGGAGTATCCGGTCTCCGGCCGCCTGGACGGCCGCCTGCCGCGCACGGGCGAGCTTACTCCGGACAACGTCGCGGCCGCTCTCGGCGAGCCCGCCGGCGCCGTCCACGCCCCCGCGCACAACCTCGCCCCGCGTCCCCCGCAGCTGTGCCAGGGATGCGGCCATCGCGACGTGTACACCGCGCTGAACCAGGTGCTGGCGGACTACCCGACGGCCCGCGTGTTCGGCGACATCGGCTGCTACACCCTGGGCGCCCTGCCGCCGTTCCGCGCCATCGACTCCTGCGTGGATATGGGCGCATCCATCACGATGGCGAAAGGCGCCGCGGACGCGGGCGTCCATCCCGCCGTCGCGGTGATCGGCGACTCCACCTTCACGCATTCCGGGATGACCAGCCTGCTGGATGCCGTCAATGACAATGCCGCCATCACCGTCATCCTGTCGGACAACCTCACCACCGCGATGACCGGCGGACAGGATTCCGCGGGCACGCACAAGTTCGAGGCCATCTGCCTCGCCCTGGGCGTGGAACGCGAGCACCTGCACGTGGTCGTTCCGCTCCCGAAGAATATGGAGGAAATCACCCGCATCATCCGCGAGGAGCTGGAATACAAGGGCGTATCCGTCATCATCCCGCAGCGCGAGTGCATGCAGACGCTCGCCCGCAAGAACCGTCAGATTTCTCGACTTCGCTCGAAATGACAAA
>CAMNGM010000187.1 GCA_946538425.1 uncultured Bacteroidales bacterium
TGAACACCCAGCTCATCTTCGGCATCGTGGACAACCTGTTCCGGGGCATCAACTTCCTGATCTGGCTCATCGGCCTGGGAACCCTGCTGGCCGGGATCATCGGCGTGTCCAACATCATGATGGTGTCGGTGAAGGAACGCACCACCGAGATCGGCATCCGGCGGGCCATCGGCGCCACACCGAACCAGATCCTCGGACAGATCATCTCCGAGAGCATCGTCCTCACCCTCGCGGCGGGCCTCGGCGGCATCGTGTTCAGCGTCCTCATCCTCTCCGGCGTGGAGCTCGCGATGACCACGGACGGCGTCCTGAAGGCCGCCTTCCAGGTTCCCTTCGGCACCGCGGTCCTCGCCGCCCTCCTCCTCACCGTCCTCGGCGTCCTCGCGGGCCTGATGCCCGCCCTCCGCGCGATGCAGATCAAACCCGTGGACGCTATGCGTGATGAATAATCCCTTGTCATTCTGAACATTCCCTTGTCATTCTGAACATTCCCCTGTCATTCTGAACGAAGTGAAAGAATCTAGATATGAAAAAATTCGGTAGAATCCTCACCATCCTCCTCGTGGCGGCCGTGTTCATCGGCACCTTCGCGTACCTGTTCCAGCGTTCGCGCCCGAAGGAGATCCAGTACGAAGAGCTGACGCCCGAGATGGGCACCATCTCCAAATCCACGGTCGTCACGGGCAAGATCCAGCCCCGGGACGAGGTGAACGTGAAGGCCCAGATCAGCGGCATCGTGGCCGAGCTGTACAAGGAAGCCGGCCAGACGGTCGAGAAGAACGAGGTCATCGCGAAGCTCAAGGTCATCCCCGAGATGAGCCAGCTGAGCAGCGCCCAGAGCCGCGTCCGCCTGTCCGAGATGAACCTCCAGCAGGCCCAGGTCAACTACGACCGCCAGAAGAAGCTCTTCGACCAGCAGCTCGTGAGCGCCGAGGCCTTCGAGCAGGTGGCCCAGGCCCTCAAGCAGGCCCAGGAGGAGCACGCGGCCTCCGTGGAATCCCTGGAAATCATCCGGGACGGCGTGTCGTCCTCCAACAAGTCCGGGAGCTCCACCCTCGTCCGGTCCTCCGTGGCCGGCCTCATCCTAGACATCCCGGTGAAGGTGGGCAACACCGTCATCAACTCCAACACCTTCAACGACGGTACCACCATCGCCACGGTCGCGGATATGGAAGACTTGATCTTCGACGGCAACATCGACGAGACCGAGGTGGGCCGGGTCCATATCGGCCTGCCCGTGCGCATCACCGTGGGCGCCCTGCAGGACGTCGCCTTCGACGCTGCCCTGGAGTACATCTCCCCGAAGGCCACGGAGTCCGGCGGCACGAACCTCTTCGAGATCAAGGCGTCCGTCAAGGTCCCGGACGGCATCACCATCCGCTCCGGTTACAGCGCCAACGCCGAAATCGAGCTCCAGCGCGTCGAGAACGTGATGACCCTGCCCGAGAGCGCCATCCAGTTCGAGGGCGAAAGCACCTTCGTCTATGTGCTCGGCACCAACGGTTACGAACGCCGCGACGTCAAGACGGGCATCTCCGACGGCGTGAACATCGAAATCAAGGAAGGCCTCTCCCTCGGGGAGAAGGTCCGGGGCATCCAGATCCTGGACGAAAAGAAGAAGTAGCGTTATGAAAAGATTCCTTCTTGCCCTTGCGCTGCTCTCCCCCGCCCTGGCCGGGGCGCAGGACCTGTCCCACCCCTGGACCCTCCGGGAATGCCTGGACTGGGCGCTGGAGCACAACCTGACCGTGAAGCAGAGCGAACTGAGCGTGGCCCAGCGGGAAATCCAGCTGAACACGTCCAAGAACGCCTACCTTCCGAATGTCAGCGGTTCCGCCAACGAGAGCGTGAACTTCGGCCGCGGCCTGACCGAGGACAACACCTACACCACCGGGGCGACCACGACGAACACGAGCTTCTCCATCGGCGCGGGGATGAGCCTGTTCGACGGAATGGCCCGGCCGAACAACGTCAAACTGTCCCGGCTGAACCTGGATGCCGCCGTGGCCGACCTCGAACGCGTCCGGGACGACATCCGCGTTTCCGTCGCCAAGGCCTACGTGCAGGTGCTCTACGACTATGACATCGTGGACGTCGCCCGGGACCAGCTGAAACTGGACCAGGCCCAGGTGGACCGGCTCCAGGCGATGGTGGAGAACGGGAAGGCCTCCCAGGCCGAACTGTCCCAGCAGAAGGCCACCCTCGCCCAGAGCGACTTCACCCTCGTGCAGGCGGAGAACAATCTCCGGAACGCCCTGCTGGACCTGTCGCAGCTGCTGGAGTTCCAGCAGGCGGAGGGATTCTCCATCGTCAAGCCGGAGATCGTCGTGGGCGACCACCTGCTGGCCCGTCCCGAGGACATCTATGCCGACGCCGTGGAGCAGCGCCCCGCCGTGAAGGCCGAGCAGCTCCGGCTCGCCGGCAGCGACCTGTCCATCAAGATCGCCAAGGCCGGCTGGTCCCCCACCCTGTCCCTAAGCGGCGGTATGGGCACCAGCTACTATACCAACACCCGGAATCCCTATCCGCAGGACGGCTTCTGGCAGCAGCTCTCGCACAATTTCAGCCCGTATGTGGGACTCTCGCTGAGCGTGCCCATCTTCGACCGGTTCTCTGCGCGGAACAACGTCCGGTCGGCCCAGTTGAACCGGACGCTCCAGCAGATCACCCTGGACAAGGCGAAACAGAGCCTGTACAAGGAAATCCAGCAGGCCCACGCGAACGCCCTCGCGGCGGAAGCCAAGTACCGCTCCGCCACCGAAGCCGCCGCGGCCTCCGAGGACGCCTTCGTCCTGGCCCAGGCCAAGTACGAGAACGGAAAGGCCACCGTCACGGAATACAACGAAGCCCGCACCCGCCTCGCCAAAGCCCGCTCCGACAAGGCCCAGGCCGCCTGCGA
>CAMNGM010000188.1 GCA_946538425.1 uncultured Bacteroidales bacterium
TTGTCATTTCGAGCGGAGCCCGAAGGGCGAAGTCGAGAAATCTGAAAAAATAGAAAAACAAAGACAATGGACTTATTCAATGTATATAAAAGATGGGACATCGAACCGGTGAAAGGTTCGGGTTCCACGCTGTGGGACAAAGACGGCCAGGAGTACTTGGACCTGTACGGCGGCCACGCGGTGATCAGTGTGGGGCACTGCCATCCGAAGTATGTGGCGGCCATCACGGAGCAGATCGGCAAGCTGGGGTTCTATTCCAATGCCGTGCAGAACGGCCTCCAGGATACCCTGGCCGCCAAATTGGGCCGGATCAGCGGCTATGACGCCTACCACCTGTTCCTGTGCAACAGCGGGGCGGAGGCCAACGAGAACGCGCTGAAGCTGGCGTCGTTCCATACCGGCCGTTCCAAGGTCCTCGCCTTCGGCGGGGCCTTCCACGGCCGCACCGCGGGTGCCGTGAGCGTCACGGACAATCCCAAGATCCGCGCCCCCTTCAACGCTACGCCCAACGTGGCCTTCGTCCCCCTGGGCGACCTCGCCGCCGCGGAGAAGGAACTGTCCACGAACGCCTATGCCGCCGTCATCATCGAGGGCATCCAGGGCGTCGCGGGCATCCAGCTCCCGTCGGATTCGTTCCTGCGGGACCTCCGGGCCCTGTGCGACCGCACCGGGACGCTCCTCGTGCTGGACGAGATCCAGTCCGGCTGCGGCCGGACCGGCCGGTTCTTCGCCCACCAGTACGCGGGCGTGGAGGCGGACCTCGTCACGATGGCCAAGGGCCTCGCCGGCGGCATCCCCATCGGCGCCGTCCTCATCAGCCCGGCCATCCAGGCCTCCTACGGCCTGCTGGGAACGACCTTCGGCGGCAACCATATCGCCTGCGCGGCGGCCATCGCCGTCCTGGACATCATCGAGCAGGAGCATCTGCTCTCCCACGCGGCGAAGCTCGGCGCGTACTTCGAGGCGGAACTCAAAGGGGATCCCGCCCTCGTGGACTACCGGGGCCGCGGCCTGATGATCGGCCTGGAAATCAAGCCCGCCTTCAAGGGCCTCCGGGACCGGCTCCTGTATGAGAAACACATTTTCACCGGCGCCTCCGGGGAGAACGTCATCCGGCTTCTTCCCGCCTTGAACCTTCCCGAGGCGGGCGCGCGGCAGTTCGTGGAAGCCTGGAAAGCGTTGACAAGATGAAGCATTTTACCTCGATGAAGCAGCTGGGCGACCTCCGGAAAGCGCTGGAGGAAGCCGCCTATGTGAAGGCGAACCCCTTTGCCGACCAGGCCCTGGGGCATAACAAGACCGTCCTCCTGGTCTTTTTCAACAACAGCCTGCGCACGCGCCTGAGCACCCAGAAGGCCGCCCTGAACCTGGGGATGAACCCCATCGTCCTGGACGTGAACCAGGGCGCCTGGAAGCTCGAGACCGGCCGCGGCGTGGTGATGGACGGGGACAAGAGCGAGCACATCCTGGAAGCGATTCCCGTGATGGGGTCGATGTGCGATATGATCGGGGTCCGCTCCTTCGCCCGGTTCGAATCCCGGGACGACGACTACAACGAGGTGATCCTGAACCAGTTCATCCAGTATTCTGGGAAGCCGGTCTTCAGTATGGAGGCCGCCACCCGGCATCCGCTGCAGACTTTCGCGGACATCATCACCATCGAAGAGCACAAGCAGAAGGCCCGTCCGAAGGTCGTGATGACCTGGGCCCCGCATCCGAAGGCCCTGCCGCAGGCCGTCCCCAATTCCTTCGCGGAGGGGATGTCGATGACCGACTACGACTTCGTGATCGCCAATCCGGAGGGCTACGACCTGGCCCCGGAGTTCGTGGGTAATGCGAAAGTGACGCACAATCAGGACGAGGCCCTGGAAGGCGCCGATTTCGTGTATGCCAAGAACTGGGCGCCCTATGAGGCGGAAAACTATGGAAAGGTCGTCAACTACGACATGAACTGGACCGTGACCGCGAAAAAGATGGCCCTCACCGACAATGCTTTCTTTATGCACTGCCTGCCGGTGCGGCGCAATATGATCGTGACGGACGATGTCATCGAGAGCCCGCGCTCCCTGGTGATCCCGGAGGCGGCGAACCGGGTGGTCTCCGCCCAGACCGTCCTCAAGATGCTGCTCCAGTCGCTATGATCCGGGTGGTGAAATGCGGCGGGCAGGTCCTGGACGACGATGCCCTCCTGGAGGCATTCTGCCGGGATTTCGCGGCCCTCGAAGGGCCCAAGGTCCTGGTCCACGGCGGCGGCGCGCTCGCCGGCCGTTTCCAGAAGGCCCTCGGGATTGAGCCGGTCAAATACGAAGGCCGGCGGGTGACGGACGACGCCACCCTGCAGGTCGTGACGATGGTCTATGCCGGCTGGTGCAACAAGCGGGTGGTTTCCCTCCTGCAGGCCGCCGGCTGCGACGCCATCGGCCTGTCCGGTTGCGACGGCTCCGTGATCACGGCGTCCAAGCGGCCGCCCCTTACCCTGTCCGACGGCCGGACGGTCGATTTCGGCTGGGTGGGCGACGTCACGCCCGCGAGCGTCCGCGCGGAGTTCCTCCGGCTGCTGCTGGGCAACGGCCTGACGCCGGTCCTCTGCGCCATCAACCACGACGGCGCGGGCCGGCTGCTGAACACCAATGCCGATACGGTCGCGGCCTCGGTGGCCGCCGCCCTCGGCGCCGCCCTGACGACCTGTTTCGAACAGCCGGGCGTCCTCGCGGACCGGAACGACCCTGCCAGCGTGATCCCGCTCATCGACAGGGACACGTACGCTTCCCTGAAGGCCCGCGGCATCGTTGCCGACGGGATGATCCCCAAGCTGGACCAGGCCTTCGACGCCCTGGACAAGGGCGCGGCCGAGGTCCGCATCTGCCACAG
>CAMNGM010000189.1 GCA_946538425.1 uncultured Bacteroidales bacterium
GCCGCTCGTGCGGGCACAGCAGGTAGGCGGCCGTGCCCCAGACCTGCCACCAGGCGCTGCGGCCGGTGCCGATGACGGGGGAGTCCGGGCCCTTTACGGTGCTCTCTTCCGCGAGGATGTCTTCCCATTCCCGGTCGCCGGTGAGGTTGTAAAGATACGCGGCGGCCAGCTGCTTGAAGTCGCGGCCGCGCATGGACCCGTCGCCGATGCCCTGGACGTCGTCCAGCTGGAGATTCTCCTGCCGGGAGGCGAAGCGGAAGGCCTTGACGGCCTCGTCCGTGTAGTACTTCTGCAATTCCTTGTTCCCGCCGATGCGGAAGGCTTCGCCGAGCATCGCGGCGTTCGCGGCGTTGGCCCAGGCGGCCATCGTCGTGCAGCCGGCCTGGAACATCACGGTCCAGTCCTTGTCCGGGTTCGTGACGCCCTGCGCGTAGGCTTCGCCGTCGCGGAGGGACAGGAAGAAGTCCACCTCGTTCCGGGCCTCGTCCACGATGTCGGGGATGCCGTTGCCGCTTTCCCGGATGCCCAGGTCGTCCTCCGAAAGGCGCCCACCGGTGAGGATGTAGGGGAGGAGGAGGTCATAGATGTTGCTCACGTGCGCCAGGTGGCGGTCCCAGTCGAAGGCGTCGGAATGGCCGCCGACGACGTTCGGATTGACCGGGTTGCCCGGAAGCCGGTGCGCCCAGAAGGCCGATTCCTCCCGGGCCTTGAAGTGCGGCTCGTCCCAGACGTCGCCGCGGAGTTTCCGCCAGTCGGGATGCCAGGGATGAAGGTCGGTCTTGTACACGACGAAGCCTTCCGGGTCCACACCGGGAGTGAACTGCGGCTGGCGGGGGACCGGCCACACGCGCTCCGGGTCCTTGGGCTCCTGGAGGCGCATATAGTAATAGCCCCGGACGGAGTAGCGGTAGGGCTGGTAGTAGATGTCGTCCCGGATCTGGAACTCCATGCTGCGGCCGACGTCCTCCACGACCAGGCAGTAGCGGCCGGGCTCGGAACCGGTGAAGTCGATGTTCCAGACGTCGGAACCGGTGAGGTTCTTCCGTCCGGCTTCGTTCGCGCTGTCGGAGACGGGCTTCCAGAACGTGACCTTGCCCGCCTTTACGGCGTGCCGGGTGTCCAGGTTCAGCAGCCACACGGCCTTTCCTTCATAGGCGCTGTAGTCCCGGGCGCCGCCGTCCCCGAGCCACAGGTACAGGTCGGCCGCCTTGCGCTCCTCCCGTGTCGAATACCCAAGGATGTTCACGTGGACGGCCTCGGAGAAGCGGGTCCAGTAGTAGTACTGGATTTTGGCCGAGGGAATGTCGGAGCCGGTCGCGGCCGGGATGTGGACCGTATAGGTGCAGCCTTCCTTCATCGGTTTGGGGAGGCGGAGGTACAGCCAGTGGTCCAGTTCGGCCGTGAGGGTGTGGTCCCAGTGCATCGGCTTGGACTTGCGGGAGGGCGTGACGGCGACGGTCCCGAAATCGGGGTCGTCCTCGGAGGTGACGGTCCATCCGGTCGCGGACGGATCCAGCCGCGGGTGGAACACCACGAGGGTGTCGTCGCCGTCGACGAAGGTGTGCCCGAGGAAGGCGCTGGGGCCGGTCCCGTTGTCCCGGTAGCGGACGTCGCCGTCCTGGAACATCACGACGAGGGTTTCCTTGTCGATGGCCTGGAGCCCCTTGAAGCGGGTGGCTTGGGCCAAGTTACCAGAAAGGAGGGTCGCTGCAAGGGCGGCGCAGCAGAGGATGAGTCGTTTCATATGCTGTCGTTTTGGCGTTGTTAAGATAGTCTTTTTCAATAACATATCCAAGGGCGTCGGGGCTTTTCGGACAAAACTGCGCAAGCCCGTGATTCTTTATGAATTTTTATTATATTTGTATAGATTAACCCATAATTGAAAAAACTCAAACACTAAACTGCAACCCATATGGCAAAAGACATCTCCAGACGATCTTTCCTCAAGACAGGAACGGCGGCCGCCCTCGGGCTCTCGATGATTCCCGGCAAGGTTTTCGCCGACAGTGAAAAGCGGGCTCCGGCCCCGCTGAACCGCAAACTCAAGATTCTCGGCGTCGGTATCGGCGGCCGGGGCGCCAGCGTCCTCCGCGGCCTGGAGACGGAGGAGATCATCGGCCTCTGCGACGTGGACTGGAAGTACGCCGCGCACGTCTTCGAGCGCTATCCGAACGCCAAGCGCTACAAGGACTGGCGCGTGATGTTCGACGAGATGCTGGACCAGGCCGATGCCGTGATGGTCGCCACCGCGGACCACACGCACGCCATCATCGCCGCGAACGCCATCATGGCCGGCAAGCACGTCTATTGTGAGAAGCCGCTTACCCGCACCGTGTACGAGTCCCGCCTTCTCACCAAGCTGGCCGCGAAGTACCGCGTGGCCACCCAGATGGGCAACCAGGGCGCTTCCGGCGAAGGCGTCCGCAAGATCTGCAACTGGATCTGGAACGGCGAGATCGGCGAGGTCACCCGCGTGGAGGCCTTCACGGACCGTCCCATCTGGCCCCAGGGCCTGGAGCGTCCCGCCAAGGCGGAGAAGGTTCCCAAGACCCTCGACTGGGACCTCTTCCTGGGACCGGCCCCGTACCGTCCGTACCATTCCATCTATACCCCGTGGAACTTCCGCGGCTGGTGGGACTTCGGCACCGGCGCCCTCGGCGACATGGCCTGCCACATCCTCCATCCCGTGTTCAAGGCCCTGAAGCTCGGCTATCCGACCAAGGTGCAGGGCAGTTCCACCGCCCTTCTCACCGAGTCCTGCCCGCAGGCCGAGAAGGTCCGCTTCGTGTTCCCCGCCCGTGACAACATGCCCAAGGTGGCGATGCCCGAGGTGACGGTGACCTGGACCGACGGCGGCATCCT
>CAMNGM010000190.1 GCA_946538425.1 uncultured Bacteroidales bacterium
TGACGCTCGTTTAAAGTGAAATCTGTTACAATTTCTCGGTACTTGCTTGTACTTTTAGTCTTTCAGTATTTTCAATGATCTCGTTAAAAAATCCCGTTCTGTTCAAACGGGACTGCAAAGGTAGAAACTTTTTTTGAACCACCAAAATTTTTTTGAGGAAATTCGTACCTTTGTACTCACTATGGCAAAAGAAAAGGTTTCACTGTGGCAGATTTTCGCCGTGTTCGCCAAGATCGGGGCGTTCACCATCGGCGGAGGCTATGCCATGATTCCCATCATCCAGGCCGAGATGGCGCGCCGGGGATGGATTTCCGAGGAGGAGCTCCCCGACATCGTGGCGCTGTCCCAGTCGGCCCCGGGCGTGATGGCCGTGAACATTTCGATCTTCGCCGGCTACCGCCTGCGCGGGGTCAAGGGCAGCATCGCCGCGACGCTGGGGTCCATCACGCCGTCCTTCCTGTTCATCCTCGCCATCGCGATGCTCTTCACCACGTTCAAGGACAACCCCTGGGTGGAGAAGGCCTTCAAGGGCATCCGCCCGGTAGTGATCGCCCTGATCGCCGTGCCGATGGTGAATATGGCCCGCAAGTGCTGCAAGACCTGGTGGGCCTGGGCCCTCGCCGTCGTCGCCCTCGTCCTCGTGGCCTTCCTGAACGTCTCGCCCATCTACATCCTCCTGTGCGTGCTCGTCGCGTCCTTCAGTCTGACTTATTATCAAGAGAAATGGAGACGCTGACCCTGCTGCTGCAACTGTTCGGGACCTTCTTCCTGATCGGCGCCTTCACCATCGGCGGAGGCTATGCGATGCTGTCCCTGATCCAGGCCGAGGTCGTCACGGCCCACGGCTGGATCTCCGAAAGCACCTTCACCGACATCGTGGCCATCTCGCAGATGACGCCGGGGCCCATCGGCATCAACTCCGCCACCTATGTCGGCTACGACGTCCTCGCCCAGGCGACGGGCAGCCACCTGATGGGCATCCTGGGCTCGGCCACCGCCACCCTCGCCCTCGTCATCCCCTCCTTCGTCCTCGTGCTGCTGATCGTGCGGTTCTACACGAAGTTCAAGTCCAGCGTCCTGTTCGAGGGCGTGATGGGCTGGCTGCGGCCGACGGTGGTGGGCCTCATCGGCGCCGCCGCGGTCATCCTCATCGTGAAGACCACCTGGTTCCAGGGGACGCCCACCTTCACCATCGTCGCGGAAAACTTCCCCGACTGGAAGAGCTGGTGCCTGTTAGCCGCGTCCTTCGCGGCCTCGATGTGGGGAAAAGTCAATCCCATCCTGGTGATTCTGGGGGGCGCCGCGCTCGGGCTGTTGATTTATTGATTATCTTTGTATGATTTGAACCACTTGATATGAAAAAAACACTTCTTACCCTCCTGACCATCGCCCTCGCCGTGGCTTGCAGCGAGAACAAGCAGCCGCAGCCGTTCAGCGTGATCCCGATGCCCAACGACGTAACCCTCGCCGAGGGCTCCTTCAACGTGGCCGGCGCCCTGGTCACCTGTGACGAAAACTTGGACGAAGCTTCCACAAAGGCGGTCCAAGGCTTTGTCAAGACCCTCGAAACCGTGACCGGAAAGCCTTGCAAGAGCGACAAGAAGGGCCAGGTCCGCTTCGGCCTGAACCCGAACCTGGGCGCCGAGGAGTACTTCCTCCAGGTCAAGCCCGACGGCGTGAACGTGGAAGCGTCGGCCTTCGGCGGCTTCTTCTACGCCATCCAGACCCTGAAGCAGATGCTTCCGGCCGAGGTCTACGGCGGCAAGAAGGCCAACGCCGCCTGGCTCCTCCCCTGCGTCACCATCCTGGACGCCCCGCGCTTCGACTACCGCGGCATCCATTTGGATCCGTGCCGCCACTTCTGGTCCGTCGAGGAGACCAAGCGCTATATCGACATCGCCGCCACCTACAAGCTGAACCGGCTCCACTGGCACCTCACCGAGGACCAGGGCTGGCGGATGGAGATCAAGAAGTACCCGAAGCTCACCGAGGTGGGCGCCTGGCGCAGCGGCACCTGCATCGGCAAGGACTTCGACTCCTCCGACGGCATCCGCTACGGCGGTTTCTACACCCAGGACCAGATGCGCGAGATCGTGGCCTACGCCGCCGAGCGCAACATCACCGTCATCCCGGAGATGGACCTGCCCGGCCATATGGTCGCGGCCCTCGCCGCCTATCCGGAACTGGGCTGCACCGGCGGCCCGTATGATGTCTGGACCCGCTGGGGCGTCTCCGAAGACGTCCTGTGCGTCGGCAAGGAGGAAACGTTCACCTTCCTGGAGGACGTCCTGACCGAGATGATGGACATCTTCCCGTCCGAGTACATCCACATCGGCGGCGACGAGTGCCCGAAGGTGCGCTGGGAGAACTGCCCGCTGTGCCAGGCCCGCATCAAGGAGCTCGGCCTCAAAGCCCACGGCAACATTTCCGCCGAACAGGAGCTCCAGTGCTATGTGACTTCCCGCATCCAGAAGTTCCTGAACGACCACGGCCGCAAGATCATCGGCTGGGACGAGATCCTGGAAGGCAACCTGGCCGAAGGGGCCACCGTCATGTCCTGGCGCGGCACACAGGGCGGCATCGAGGCCGCGAAGCGCGGATTCGACGTCATCATGACCCCGAACAGCCATATGTACATCGACTACTACCAGAGCCAGGAACGAGACAAGGAGCCCCTCCAGATCGGCGGCCTCGTCACGGTCCAGAAGCTTTATTCCTACGAGCCCTACGAGGGAATGGAGCCCGGCACGGAGGACCATATCCTGGGTGTCCAGGCGAACCTCTGGACCGAGTACATCACCACGCCGGAGTTCCTGGAGTA
>CAMNGM010000191.1 GCA_946538425.1 uncultured Bacteroidales bacterium
CTGAACGAACTGGAATACATCGACGGGAAGGTATGGGCCAATGTCTATACCACCGACACGATCGTCATCATCGACCCGTCCGACGGGAAGGTGGAGGCGACCGTGGACTGCCGGGGCCTGCTCCCGTACCGGGAACGGACCGCCGAAACGGACGTCCTCAACGGCATCGCCGTGGACAGGCGGGGCCGGATCTTCCTCACCGGGAAGTATTGGCCGAAAATGTTCGAAATCGAACTGGTTAAGAAATAGTTTATAACTCGGGGTATCGGGCCGGCCGGCCCGGTTGAGAGCATACCCGTGAACCTGATGCGGTTCATACCGCCGGAGGAAAGTATATGAAAAAAACCGTATTGATGGCGGCGTTCGCCGCCTTGTGCCTCTGCGCAGGAGCGCAGGAGCCTGAAAAGCTGGAAAGACTCGATTCTGTCGTCGTTTCCGCTTCCCGTGCCGGGACCCACACCCCTGTCACCCACACCGATGTAGGCAAGGACGCGCTCCGCGCCACCAGCCCGATGAACTCCCTGCCGATGGCCCTGAACCTGCTGCCGTCCGTGGTGACCTACAACGAAGGCGGCACCGGGCTGGGGAACTCCGCGATGACCATCCGCGGCTCCAAGGGGTCCCAGGTCAACGTAACCCTGAACGGCATCACCCTCAACGACGCCGAGTCCCAGGAAGTTTTCTGGGTCAACATCCCCGCCCTGACGGCCCTGCTGTCCGGCGTCCAGGTCCAGCGCGGCCTGGGCACGTCCGCCAACGGTGCGGGCGCCTTCGGGGCGAGCGTCAATATGAACACGGCCTTCGTCACGCCGGATCCGGCCTTCCGCTGGGAAGTGTCGGCCGGTTCGTACGGGACCCTCCTGACCACGGTGTCGGCGATGTCCGGCCTGCTGCCGTCCGGGCTGTATTTCAATCTGGCGTACTCGGCCGGGAAGACGGACGGGTACATCCGGAATGCCGGCGTGGAATCCGCCTCGCTCTTCGGCGTCATCGGCTGGCTCAAGGGACGCAATTCGCTGCGGCTGACCTACTTGATGGGCGACCAGCGGAGCGGGATGACCTGGGACGGCATCTCCCCGGAGATGTATGCCATCGACCGCACCTACAACGGCGCCGGCGAGTATGTCGATGACAGCGGGAAAACCTGCTACTACCCGAACCAGACCGACAACTACGCCCAGCACCATCTCCAGCTCAATTACACCCGCCGCCTGACGGACCGCCTGACCTGGGCCAATACGGCCGACTACACGCGGGGCGACGGCTACGACGAGTACTACAAGACGGGCCGGAAGTTCGCCGAGTTCGGCTATCCTTTCTCCGCGTGGCAGGGCCAGAAGAAGAGCGACATGATCTACCGGAAGCGGATGGACAACGACCTGTACGTGCTGCAGTCGGAGCTTCGGTATGTGGGGGAGAGCCTGCGCGTGAACGGGGGAGTGAACCTCTCGCGGTATGTCGGCGGGCATTGGGGCGAGATGCTTTGGGCGCGCCTCCTGGGCCCGAATTACGATTACGCGTCGATGAACCGGGACGAGACCTGGTACCGGAACACAGGCACCAAGCAGGAAGTTAGCGCATTCCTCCGATCTGAATATCAGCCGCTTCCGTGGCTGACGGCCTATGCGGACCTCCAGTATCGGCATATCGACTATTCGCTTGTGGGCCGGGACGACAAGGCGAGTTCCGTTCCGCTCGACTATCACCAGAAGTGGGATTTCTTCAATCCCCGGGCGGGCGTGACGGCCCTGTTCGGCGCCCATAAGCTGTACGCTTCCGCCGCCATCGGCCACCGCGAGCCCGGCAAGAGCGACATCAAGGAAAACATCAAGGGGGAGATGATCCCCATCCGGCCCGAGTCCATGCTGGACATCGAGGCGGGCTACCAGTTCGCCGGGGAGCGTTTCACCGCTTCGGCGAACGTCTATCTGATGGAATACAAGGACATGCTCCTGGAGACGGGCAAGCTGAGCTCGTCCGGCTATGCGATCAAGGAGAACGTGGGCCGGGGCTGGCGCCGGGGTGTCGAGCTCGCGGCCGCATGGGTCCCCGCCTCCTGGGTCCGGGCCGATGCGAACCTGACGCTCTCCACCAACAAGCTGCGCTCCTTCACCGCCTATCTCGAGAACTGGGTGGACGGGGGATACAAGCCGGAAACCTATGAGAATACGACGATGCTCCTTTCCCCGTCCGTGGTGGGGATGGGCCGCGTCGCGCTCGCGCCTTTCGGGGGATGGTGGAAGCCGCTGTCATTGACCTTGAGCGGGAAGTATGTCGGCAAGCAGTATTGGGACAATACGCAGAACAAGGACCGCGCGATTCCCGCCTGGTTCGTGGCCGACCTGTCCCTGTCCCATTCCATCCCGCTTCCGACGGGATCCCTGGGACTTTCCGTTTATGTGAACAACCTTCTGAACCGCGCCTATTATGCCTACGCCTGGGTGTATCGGGCCTGGGATGGCGGCGAGTATATGGAGGCCGGTTTGTATCCGCAGGCGCTTCGGAATGTTATGGTAAAATGTACTTATAGTTTCTAAAGAATTTTATTAATAAAATATTTATTCAAAAAAATTTGCAGATAAAGAAACTTTGCGTATCTTTGTCGTTGAAAAAGGTAGGCCCGTGACGGGACGGCCCTTTTCAGAAGACAAAACGCTTCTTCTAACCAGTACAATTAACCTTCTTCTGAGTAAGAATACACTACTAACTAACCAAGAACAGGGCTCGCAGTGATTGCGAGCCCTGTCCTTATTATTGGGCCGGGGAGAGACCCCCGGACCCCCTCCGTCGCTTCGCTTCGAAGCAT
>CAMNGM010000192.1 GCA_946538425.1 uncultured Bacteroidales bacterium
CCTGGGGTGCGACCGCATCTTGACGTCCGGCCAAGAGGAGACGGCGGAGGCCGGCGCGGAGAGGCTCGGCGCACTGCGGCGGCAGGCCCGGGGAAGGATCGGGATCCTTCCCGGCGGCGGCGTCACGCCCGGCAACGCCGCGCGCATCCTTGCCGCCACGGGCTGCGCCGAAATCCACGCCTCCGCCTCGGTGACCCGGGACGGGAAAAAGGTGACGGACGCCGGACGGGTCGCCGAAATCCTGCAGGCGATTGGCGGGTAAACGACATTAATTTGCGTTCCAACGACGGATTGACCGAAAAATCCGTACCTTTGCCTTACGATGAAAGCGAAAGGAAAGAGAATCAAGACGAAAATGGAAAGCTGGGTGGACCTCGGGGTCTGCCTGCTCCTGATCCCCTGCCTCGTGTCGGTGTTCCCGGTCAGCGAGTGGGTTCTCTGGCGGGCGTCGGACGTGATCGTGTACCTGATGTGGACCTACCTGTGCTGGTACCTGGGCCGGCACTTCATCCCGTCGCTGTCCGCCTCGAACAAACGGTGGACCGCCCTGGCGGTCGTGCTCATCGCCACGGTCCTCACCTATCTGATGAGCCTGAAACAGGTGTCCTTCCCCCGCGAGATGATCGCGGACCGGCCGCCGCGGCTGTATATGTACCAGCAGGCCGTGTGGGTGCTGTACATCGCCGCGATGGGCGCCGGGCTCGCGACCGGGTTCCTGGCCCTGAAACTGCGGCGGCTCGAGGATGTGACGGAAGAGCAGACGGCGGCGCAGGCCGTGCAGTCCGCCGTGGAGGCCCTGGCCGCCCGGGCCGTCGCCGGCGAGACGGTGACCGTGAAGGCGGACTACAAGGACGTCACGGTCCCGCTGGCCGCCATCCAGTACATCGAGGCCCGGAACAACTACGCCTGCCTGCACCTGGACCACCAGGAGGACGTCGTCTCCCAGATCACGATGAAAGCCCTGCTGGAAATGCTTCCGGAAGGGAAATTCGTCCGCATCCACCGGTCCTACATCGTCCCGGTCCACCGCATCGAAAGCAAGAAGGCCACTTCCGTGAAACTCGTCGGCGTGGACACCCCCCTGCCGGTGGGCCGCGCGCATAAGGAGAACCTGAAATGAAACAGAAAGACAGTCCGGATTCGTCCTTCTACAACGGCGGCCGCAAGACGCACTGGGCCGTCGTCGCCTTCGCGATGATCGGCTCCTGCATGTCGGGCGTGACCTTCGTCTCCGTTCCGGGGATGGTGGGCGCGAGCGGGTTCGGCTACCTGCAGATGTGCCTCGGCTTTTTCCTGGGCTACCTGGTCATCGCCTTCGTGCTCACGCCCCTGTATTTCAAGCTGAACGTCGTCTCCATCTACCAGTACCTGGAGAACCGGTTCGGAACGGCCTCCTACAAGACCGGCGCCTGGTTCTTTTTCATCTCCAAGATGCTGGGCGCCTCGGTCCGGCTGTTCCTCGTATGCCTGACCCTGCAGCTGCTCGTATTCGGGCCGCTGGGCCTTCCCTTCTGGCTGAACGTGCTCTGCAACGTGGCCGTGTGCCTGGCCCTCACTTTCCGTCACGGCGTGAAATCCGTCATCGGCGTGGATGTCGTCCGGACCGCCTGCATGGTCGTGGCGGTCGCCCTCGCGATCTTCTTCATCGGCCAGGACCTCGGCGGCATCCGGATCCACGAGCGGGTGTTCTTCTTCGACGACGTGAACCATCCGCAATACTTCTGGAAGCAGCTCCTGGGCGGCCTGTTCACGGTCATCGCGATGACGGGCCTGGACCAGGACATGATGCAGCGCACGCTGGCCTGCAAGGACTACCGCGACTCGCAGAAGAACCTCGTCGTAAGCAGCCTCCTGCAGACCGTCGTCATCGCCGGCTTCCTGTGCCTGGGCTCGCTCCTGTACCAGTTCGCGGCCGCGCACGGCATCACCGAGACCGGCGACAGCCTGTTCCCGGCCGTCGCCACCGGCGGCCTCCTGCCCGCCGTGGTGGGCGTCTTCTTCATCGTCGGCCTCCTGATCAGCGCCTACGGCGCCGGCGGATCGGCCCTCACCTCCCTCACCACCTCCTTCACGGTGGACATCCTGGGCAAGGCGGGCGAAGTCAAGACCCGCCAACGCGTCCACCTCGCGATGGCGGCCTTGATGGCCGTGACGATCGTCGTCTTCAACGCCCTGAACAGCACCAGCGCCATCGACGCCGTCTACAAGCTTGCAAGCTACACCTACGGCCCCATCCTGGGCCTCTTCGCCTTCGGCATCCTCACGAAAAAGCAGGTCAAGGACAAGTACGTGTCCTTGGTCGCGCTCCTCGCCCCGGCCATCTGCCTCGTCCTCCAGCTCAATTCCGAACGCTGGTTCGGCGGCTACAAATTCAGCTACGAACTCCTCCTCCTCAACGCCGCCCTCACCTTCCTCGGCCTCTGCCTCCTCATCCGCCGCAGCAAGTAACCAACCGCACCGGAAACGACACGAAAAAAGGACCGGCTCGATGTGAGCCGGTCCTTTCATTCAAACCGCGAAGGATTATTTCTTCTTGGATTCGGCGACCTTCTTGCCGGCGGCACGACGCATCGTCGTGTCGTACATGATCGGGGTACCGATCAGGATGGAGGCGTAGGTGCCGATGACGATACCCAGGCAGAGGGCCACGGCCAGACCGCGGATGGACTCGCCGCCCCAGATCGCGATGGCGAGCATCGGGAGGAGGGTGGACACGGACGTGTTCACGGTACGGGTGAGCGTGGCGTTCAGCGCGGTGTTCACGGTCTCGCGGAAGTCGGCGTTCGGGTGCAGGGCCTTCTGCTC
>CAMNGM010000193.1 GCA_946538425.1 uncultured Bacteroidales bacterium
CCGATGATGGCGCCCCAGCCGCCGGCCTTGGAGCCGCCGGTGAGTTTCGTGAAGTACGCCGGAACCACATAGTCGAGGATGGTGATGACGATAGTGACCGCCAGCCAGATGAGGAGGAAGGTCAGGGACATCTCGTTGCCGGCGCCGTCCGTGCCGCCGCCCCAGATATAGATGAGCAGCAGGCCCACCCAGCTCAGGGGCGGCCCGGGCAGCCCGGGGGCGATGCTTCCGACGATTCCCACGATGCCCAGCACGAGGGCGAGTATGGCGATAAAGGTTTCCACTTTGCGAAGATATTGATTATATTTGTGGGAAACAAAAACCTTACCATATGTTTGCGAAAGACGTATATGTGAACCGCCGCCGGACGCTCCTCGGGAAGATGCGCGGAGCGGGCGAGAGCGGAGTCATCCTCCTGGTGGGCAATGCCGAGGCGCCCGCCCAGTACAAGGACAACTGCTACAAATGGCGCCAGGACAGCACCTGGCTCTACTATATGGGCCTGGACGACCCGATGTACGCCGCCATCCTGGACATCGACAGCGGCGAGGAAACCATTTATGCCGATGACGTGGAGATCGGCGACATCATCTGGATGGGCCCGCAACCTACGGTCGCGTCCAAGGCGGCTCTCGTGGGCGTCGCCAACTCCGCCCCGTACGCGCAGGTGGACAAGGCCGTGAAGGCGGCCATCAAGGCCGGCCGGAAGGTCCATTACATCGCGCCATCCCGCTACTTCAACAAGCTCCGGCTGATGGAGATGCTCGGCCGCGCCCGCATCGACCTGGGCGTTTCCGAGCCCCTGACGAAGGCGATCATTTCCATGCGTCTCATCAAGGAACCCGTGGAAATCGCCGCCATCGACGCCGCGTGCGATCTGGGCTTCGAGATGCATTCCGTGGCCCGCGACAGCATCCGTCTCGGCATCGTCGAGCAGGACATCGTGGGCAGGATGGAGGGCGTCGCCCTCGCGAAGGGCTGGGGCGTCTCCTTCCCGACGATTCTCACCCAGCACGGCGAAACTCTGCACAACCACATCCACGACAAGGTCATCGAACCCGGCAAGCTGATGGTCATCGACGCGGGAGTGGAGAGCAACGAGCACTATGCCTCCGACTTCACCCGCACCTACCCGACCTCCGGCAAGTTCACCCCGAAGCAGCGGGAGGTCTATCAGATCGTGTGCGACTGTAACGAACTGGCTTTCAGCCTCGTGAAGCCCGGCATCACCTATCGGGAGGTCCATCTAGCGACCGCCCGCAAGATGCTGGAAGGCCTCTCCGCCCTCGGGCTTGTGTACGGCGACCTGGACGAGATGGTCGCCCTCGGCATTGCCGGTCTCTTCCAGCCGCACGGCCTGGGCCACAACATGGGCCTGGACGTCCACGATATGGAGGACCTGAACGAGAACTGGGTGGGCTACGATCCGGACCAGACCCGCGCGAAGCAGCTGGGCCTCGGCAGCCTCCGGATGGCCCGACGGCTGCAGCCCGGCCACGTCATCACCGACGAGCCCGGTATCTACTTCATCCCCGCCCTCATCGAGCAGTGGAAACGCGAAGGCACCGGCAAGGGCTTCGTGAACTTCGACAAGCTGGAATCCTACTACGACTTCGGCGGCATCCGCCTGGAGGACGACGTCCTCGTGACGGAGGACGGCGCCCGCCGGCTCGGCGCCCAGCGTCTCCCGATCTTCCCCGACGACGTCGAAAACGCAATGGTCCGATGAACCGCGAGTCCCTCTTCTCTGGCCTCCTGATCGGCCTGGGAGCCACCGGCTACCTGGCGCTCGGAGGGATTCCGGGCGCCGTGATCTTCGCGTTCGGGCTCGTATGCGTGGTGCTGTTCGGTGTGCCGCTGTATACAGGAAAGGCCGGGGTGACGAACGACATCCCGGGCCTCGTGAAAATCTGGCTGTTCAACATCATCGGCTGCGCCCTGCTGGGCCTGCTGGTGTGCTCCCTGGGGGGCGCTCCCGTCGAGCGCGCGCAGGAGATGGTGGCCGGACGGATTGCCCAGGGCCCCTGGCGGAGTTTCCTGAGGGCCGTCGGCTGCGGCCTCATCATCGACATCGCCGTGTGGCTGTACAAAAACAAGGGGTCCATCCTCCCGATCCTGTTCGGCGTCCCCTTGTTCATCGTGTGCGGCTTCTACCATTCCATCGCCGACGTGACATACATCGTCGCCGCTATGAAATGGAGTCCCGCGCTGCTGTGGTATTACCCGCTGATCGTGCTGGGCAACTACGTCGGCTGCAATGTCCGGCGCGTTACTCTGCGTAATTCTTGAGCTGGTTCATCCACTTGTTGAGCTCGTTGCCCTTCAGCCCCAGCACGCTCTGGAGGAAGTCGGACACCGCCCCCACGTCCTGCTTGAGCAGATCGAGCAGGCCGCCGGCATAGGCGCCCAGGCCTCCGAGGAAGCCGATCCCCTTCTTGATGCCGTGGTCCACCAGGATGCCGTGATAGCGGCCGATGGCGGCCATCGCCTGCTGCTTCTCGGCGATGGAGTACATCCGGTAATTGGCCGAGTACTCCCGGAGCAGGGCTTCATACTGCCGGTTCACGCGGTCCCACTGGTAGGGACGGTAGCGGTCGGCGTTGCGCTCGACGCGGTCCACGAAGCGCTCGAGTTTGGCGGGCGCCCGGAGCGTGGCGCAGCTGGCGGCGGTCAGGGCCACCAGGAGGATAATGAGATACTTACGCATAGTCATTCCGTGTTTTCAGCCAAAGATAGCAAAAATTCTGCCAAGATATCCGTTTCTTGGGTGCGGGTGACTTCCGGAAATCACGATACC
>CAMNGM010000194.1 GCA_946538425.1 uncultured Bacteroidales bacterium
CTGTTCACCGTTCAGCAGGATGAAGGAGTATTTGGTCATCGGACTGATCATACCTGAGAGGCCTCCTCCTCCTCTGCCGCGTGGCGCTGCTTGACAATCTTCTGAGAGGCCTTGGAGAGGTTCTCCTCATCCTCCATATACCGCTTGATCTTGCGGATCGCTTCCTGGAATCCCGGAATCTGGACCTTTTCGTACAGGTTCACCTTCTGGGTCGTCTTCTTGCGCTGGTAGTCCAGGATGCGGGCCTTCTCCCGGTACACTTCCGACTCGATGCCGAGCCGGGAGAGCTCCTTGAGAATGGCCACGCCGTCGGCGTACCAGGCCGGTTTGGCGAAGGCGTTGAACGGTCGGATCTCGTAGTGGATGTCCCCGAGGGCCGGGGTCTTCACGCCCGCGACCTTCACGGTGTGCAGGTCCACGTCCGTGATGGCCACGAGGCCCGGATCGAACTCGTTCCAGAGGGAGGCGAGATAGTCGTAACGGTCCATGGCGGCTTCCAGGTCGGCAATAAGACGGTCGCTCTCGGCCTTGGCCTTGCGCACTTCCAGCCGCAGGGCGCTTTCCTTGTTCTGCAACGTAGGAAGCGCCTTCTGCCGGACCTTCAGCTGCTTGCCGATCTCGTTCAGCGACGTTTTATTGTATTGGAATTTAACAGCCATACATTAAAGATTTCTCGACTTCGCTCGAAATGACAGTCAGGCCTTCCAGTATTTGTCCACGAGGGCCTGCTTGATGCCGGTTTCGGCCGGGGTGAAGTACTTCGCGAACAGCTTCCAGGCGGTGTCCAGCATCTCGGTGATGGAGATGTTCACGTCGATGGCGAGCAGTTCGCGGGCGTAGTCCTTCGCGTAGTCCAGGCAGCGGACGTCGTAGTCGGAGAGGTCGAAACCGTTCTCCAGCTTGGTCTTCGCGTTCTGGGCGTCGGCGTACAGGCGGACGGAGGCGTTCATGACCTGGGAGTGGTCTTCGCGCGTCTTCTTGTTCTGGACGAGCTGCTTCAGACGGGACAGGGAGCGGAACGGGTCGATGATGACCTTGCCGGTGTCGGTGTCCGCGCGGAGGAACAGCTGGCCCTCGGTGATGTAACCGGTGTTGTCCGGGATGGCGTGCGTGATGTCGCCGTCGTTCAGGGTGGTCACCGCGATGATGGTGATGGACCCCCCGGTCGGGAGCTGTACGGCCTTCTCGTAGATCTTCGCGAGGTCGGAGTACAGGGAGCCCGGCATGGAGTCCTTGGACGGGATCTGGTCCATACGGTTGGAGACGATGGACAGGGCGTCCGCGTACAGGGTCATGTCGGTCAGCAGCACCAGGACCTTCTCATTCTTGTCCACGGCGAAGTACTCGGCGGCGGTCAGGGCCATATCCGGCACCAGGAGGCGTTCCACCGGAGGATTCTCGGTCGTGTTGATGAAGCAGATGATCTTGTCCAGGGCGCCCGCGGCCTCGAAGGAGTTCTTGAAGAACAGGTAGTCGTCGTTGGAAAGGCCCATGCCGCCGAGGATGATCTTGTCCACGTCGGCGCGGAGGGCCACATCGGCCATCACCTGGTTGTAGGGCTGGTCCGGGTCGGCGAAGAACGGAATCTTCTGGCCGGACACGAGGGTGTTGTTCAGGTCGATGCCGGCGATGCCGGTCGGGATGAGCTGGGAGGGCTGGCGGCGCTTGTACGGGTTCACGGACGGACCGCCGATCTGGCGCTCCTCGCCCTCGATCTCGGGACCGCCGTCCAGCGGATGGCCGTAGGCGTCGAAGAAGCGGCCGGCGAGCTGGTCGGAGACCTTGAGCACGGGCGGCTCGCCGAGGAAGGTGACTTCGGCATTGGTGGGGATGCCCTCGGTGCCGGAGAAGATCTGCAGGGTCACGACGTCGCCCTTGATGCGCACGACCTGGGCGAGCTTGCCGGCCACGACGGCCAGTTCGTCATTGGACACGCCCTTCGCGCGGAGCGAAACCGTCGCCTTGGTGATGCCTTCCAGCTGGGTGTAGACTCTTTGGTATGCTTTCATAGTCTTATGCAATCATTTGGTTGACGGTATCCTGGTAACCCTGGAAGGCCTCGCCCTGGAACTCGGAGTAGTTCATCTGGCGGAGCACGTTGATCAGGTCCTTGAAGAAAGCCCGGCACTTCTCGAAGTCCTCGAAGTCATAGTCCTTGTCGCAGATGCCCAGCACGAGGTCCAGCATATAGCGCTGGCGCTCGATCGGGCAGAGGGCGTCGATCGCGTCGAAGGCGTCCTGCTGCAGGATGACGAAGTCCACGAGCTCGGACTTCCAGAAGTTCACGTGGTAGCTCATCGGCACGCCGTCGTCGCCGAGGATGTTGATCTGCTCGCTGGCTTCCTTGCCGCGGCGGATGATGTTCTTGGCGGTCTTGACCTTGGCGACCCAGCCGGGTTCGACGGTCTCGTCCAGGTACGCCTCGATTTCCGGATACTCCAGGTACTTGGAGTAGGAATCCAGCGGGGAGACGGCCGGGTAGCGCTTCTGGTCGGCGCGGCTCTGCTCGAGGGCGTAGAAGCAGCGGGCGGCCTTCTTGGTGGACTCGGTGACGGGCTCCTTGAGGTTGCCGCCGGCCGGGGACACCGTGCCGATGAAGGTGACGGCGCCGGTCTGGCCGTTGTTCAGCACGACCATGCCCGCGCGGGCGTAGAAGTTGGAGATGATGGCGGAAAGGTCCACCGGGAACGCGTCGGCGCCCGGGAGCTCTTCCATACGGTTGGACATCTCACGGAGGGCTTGGGCCCAGCGGGAGGTGGAGTCCGCGAGGAGGAGGCACTTGAGGCCCATCGCGC
>CAMNGM010000195.1 GCA_946538425.1 uncultured Bacteroidales bacterium
GTGTCGATGATGCCCTGCAGGAACAGGTTCGCCTTCTCCAGCTGGTCGTAGAAGAAGACATAGTTCTGGGACAGGACGACCGGGCCCATATCGAACTTGTCGATCATCTTGGCGCGCATCACGTTGAGGCCGGTGAACAGCCAGCAGCGGCCGGAGGAGAGCTGGTTGGTGCGCCCCTTGGTCTTCACCACGTCGGAGAAGCGGGTGTCCATCGGGATGTTGTCCGCATTCAGGGCCAGGGTGTTGATGGGTGTGGTGTTGAGGGCGTTGCGGAGGGCCTTGTCGGCGGCGGTGCCTTCGTATCCCTTGCTGATTTCGCCGAGGAGTCGGGCGTCGATGCCGCCCTTCTTGTTCTGGGCGCTGAGCGTCAGGGTGCCGGCGACCGCGGCGAGGAGGAGCATTGCTTTCTTCATAAGGCTATGGATTATCAGTTGTTTTGGTCAAGGAGGGGAGGAGGGCGATCAAGTATCCCACCAGGGCGACGCCGACGACCGTCCACACGATGTCCGACGCCTTCAGGATGACCGGATAGGCGCTGATGATGTAGCTCCCGGGCATTCGGATGAGGCCGAACTTCTGCTGCAGGAGGACGCAGGCGATGCCGAGGACGAGGCCGATCGCGAGGCCCAGGAGCGAGATCAGCCAGCCTTCCAGGAGGAAGATCCGCCGGGTCATCGACTCCGGGGCGCCGAGGCTGCGGAGCGTGCCGATGTCGTCGCGCTTCTCGATGATGAGCATCGTCAGGGAACTGTAGATGTTGAAGGCGATGATGATGACGATGAAGATCAGGATCATATAGATGGCCAGCTTCTCGTAGCGCATCATCTTGTACAGGGCCTCGTTCTGGCGGTAGCGGTCCAGGACCTCGTAGTCCGGGCCCAGGCGCTCGGAAAGCTCGGCGGAGAGCCCTTTCAGGGCCTTGTCCGCCGTCCCTTCCGTCACGCGGATCTCCACGGCCGACACCTCTTCGTCATAGTCCAGCAGCTCCCGCATCGTCTCGATGGGGACGATCACCAGCTCGGCGTCCATCTCCGCATTGACGGCGAAGAGGCCCGCCACGGTCACCTTCGCGCTCCGGAGCGAGGCGGCCGGATTGGACAGGGAGATGGACCCTTCCCGGTCCGGGTAGTAGATCTCGAGGGGAGCGATGAACCGGGGGTTGATGTCCATCGACCAGGCGAGGGAACTGCCCACGACGGCACGCGGCAGCTCCCCCCGGTGCAGGGAGAAGATGCCGTCGGTGATGTGGTTCTGCAGGGGACTCTCCTCTTCGAACACGCTGTCCACGCCCTTGACGCGGGCGAGGCTCTGCTTGCCGTCGAAGGTGATGAAGGCCTGTTCCTCGATGACGCTGGACATATTGTACACCAGCGGCTGGTCGTACAGCCAGGCGAAGGCCGTGCTGTCAGGGACGAACGCCTTGCCCGCGGCCGGCTTCACGACCAGGTCCGGCTGGACGTCCCCGAGACTGTCGGACACGAGCTGGTTGAACCCGTTGAACACCGACAGGATGATGATGAGCGCCGCCGTTCCGATGGCCATACCCGCCACGCTGATGCCCGAGATGATGTTGATCACATTGTGTGACTTCCGGGCGAACAGGTAGCGCAGGGCGAATCGTAACGGCAGGTTCATCATACTTTGTTTCAGATTTCTCCACTCGCTTCGCTCGGTCGAAATGACAGAAAGATTGTCATTTCGAGCGGAGCCCGCAGGGCGGAGTCGAGAAATCTATTTCTTCAGCAATTCCTCGATATGCGCCGCATAGTCCAGGCTCGTGTCCAGGTAGAATACGAGCTCCGGCACGATGCGGAGTTGCTTGCCCACCACGTGGCCGAGCTCGCCGCGGAGGGCCTTGTTGTTCTCGTTCAGGAGCGCCATCACGGCTTCCTGCCTGTCGGACGGGAAGATGCTCACGTAGACCTTCGCGACCGACAGGTCGGGGCTCACGCGGACTTCGCTCACCGTGACCAGGGCGCCGCCGAAGGCGGCCATCCCCTTGGCCCGGATGATCTCCGCGAGGTCCTTCTGGATCTCCCGCGCGACTTTCAGCTGTCTTGTACTGGCTTGCTTCTCCATGTCTTTTGTCAAGAAAAAGATTTCTCCACTCGCTTCGCTCGGTCGAAATGACAGAAAGATTGTCATTTCGAGCGGAGCCCGCAGGGCGAAGTCGAGAAATCTATTTCACGTTGATGATGAAATAGTTCTTCTTCCCCTTCTGGGCCAGGATGTAGTGGCCGTTGATGATGTCATCGGCGGTCACGTCGGCGTTGATGTCGCCCACCTTGCCCTTGTTCAGGGAGACGCCGCCGCCCTGGACCATCTTCCGGGCCTCGCCCTTGGACGGGAACACGGCGGTCTTGACGGCGAGGAGGTCGAGGATGTTGCACGGGAACTCGTCGGCCTTCACCTCGAAGGAGGGGACGTTGGCGAAAACTTCGCGGACGGTGCGCTCGTCCATCGACCGGAACACCTCGGCGGAGACGTTGCCGAACAGCAGCTGGCTGGCGGCGACGGCGTTGTCGTAGGCTTCTTGGCCGTGGACCATGATGGTGACTTCCTTCGCGAGGACCTTCTGCAGCTTGCGCGCTCCCGGGTCCTCCCGGTGCTCGGCGATGAGGCTTTCGATGGTCTCGCGGTCCAGCATCGTGAAAATCTTGATGTAGCGCTCGGCGTCGTCGTCGGCGACGTTCAGCCAGAACTGGTAGAACTCGTACGGGGAGGTGCGCTCGGCGTCCAGCCAGATGTTGCCCTTCTCGGTCTTGCCGAACTTGGTGCCGTCGGCCTTGC
>CAMNGM010000196.1 GCA_946538425.1 uncultured Bacteroidales bacterium
CCTCCGAGGGCGAGACCTTCTCCATCGCCGACAAGAACGAGGCCTGGATCATGGAACTCATCGGCAAGGGGACGAACATCCGGAACGGGGTCAATGCCGACAAGGGCATCGTGTGGGTTGCCCTCCGCGTCCCGGACGGCGCCATCTGCGCCCACGCCAACCAGGCGCGCATCGGTGCTTTCCCCCTGAACGACCCGGACAACTGCCTCTATGCCAAGGACGTCATCTCCTTCGCCCGCCGCAGGGGTTACTTCGACGGCGCCGACGAGGAGTTCAGCTTCAAGAAAGCCTACGGCCCGGCGGACTTCGGCACCGTCCGCGGCTGCGACGCCCGCGTCTGGAGCGCGTTCAACATCCTCTCCCACGGCTGGTTCTCCTACTATGACGCGGACGGGAAGGCCGTCACCAAGGACGCGGCCGACTTCCTGGACTATGCGATGGGCTACAACCTGGACGGCGACCTGCCTCTTTTCATCTACCCGCGGGAGAAAGTCTCCGTGAAGGCGGTGGCCGACGTGATGCGCGACCACTACGAGGGTACGCCGATGGATATGACGCAGGACATCGGCGCGGGCGGCAACGCCCTGCCGTACCGCTGGCGCCCGATGGAATACAAGGCCGAGGGCGGCACCTACCTGAACGAGCGCGCCATCGCCACCCAGCAGACCGGCTTCTGGATGGTGGGCCAGGCCCGCGACTACGTGCCCGACGAGGTGGGCGGCATCCTTTGGTTCGGCACGGACGATGCGGCAACTTCCTATGTAACACCGATTTACACCTCCATCACCCGGGTTCCGGAATGCTTCCGCGTGGGCAACGGCGACCTTCTTCACTACTCGCCTACCGCCTCCTTCTGGGTGAACAACCGCATCTCGAACGCCTGCTACAAGATGTACAACATCATGGCCCCGCACGTGCGGAAGAAAATCGACGCGTTCGAGACCGAGCAGATGGAGCGCAAGACGCACAGCGTGGACAGCGCCGCCGTGGTGCTGTACAACCAGATCGCGGTCAAGCTGCAGGACAAGCTGTCCTCCAAGCGCGACGTGATGGTGTCCCGCAAGCCCTTCGCCAAGGTCGCGCGCTATGTCACGGACTATTCCGTCCGGACGGCGCAGGACCAGTTCGACAGCTGGGTCTCCCTGGAGGAGGAACTCCTCGTCAAGTTTATGGACGGCAACGTCAAGCCGCAGAACGAGGACGGCTCGTTCAAGCACTCCGAGTACGGCGTGGGCCTGCCCGAAAAAGTCGAACAGCCGGGCTACACCGAGCTCTGGAAGGAAACGGTCGCCCGCGAGGCGGGTGAGGTCCTGAAGGTCAAGGAGTGATGACGCTCGTATTCACCGGCGGGCGGTTCCTGCTGCCCGAAGGCGTCCGGACCGGGCTTGCGCTCGTGGTCCGGGACGGCCGGATCGAGGCCGTCGTTCCCGAGGCCGAGGCCCCGGAAGGGGTCCGGGTCGATGCCGGGGGGCAGTTTGTCTCCCCCGGATTCATCGACCTGCACGTCCACGGCGGCTGGGGGCACGATTTCCTGGACGGGACGGTGGAAGCGTACCTGGAACCGGCCCGGCGGCACGCCCGGCATGGAACCACGGCGATGGCCCCGTCCCTGGCGACGGCCTCCTTCGCGGACTATGAACGGGCCGTGCGCGCCTATCGCGAAGCGCTGCCGCTGAATACCGGCGGGGCGCAGTTCCTGGGGCTTCATTTCGAAGGGCCGTTCTTCGCGCCGTCCAAGGCGGGCGCGCAGGATCCTGCCTGGCTCAAGCAGCCCCTGCCGGAGGAGTATCTCCCGCTGCTGGAGGCGTTCCCCGAAATCGTGCGCATCAGCGCGGCGCCGGAGCTGGCGGGAGCGTTCGGGCTGGGCGACGAACTCCGCCGCCGCGGCATCGTCGCCGCCATCGCCCACACCGACGCCTCCTGCGCCTGCTGCGAAGAAGCCTTCCGGCACGGCTATTCCCTGATGACGCACTTCTACTGCGCGATGTCCACGGTCGCCAAGCGCGGCTACAGCCGCTACGCCGGCGCCGTGGAGGCGGGCTACCTGCAAGACTTTGACATCGAGGTGATTGCGGACGGCGTGCACCTGCCCGACGACCTGCTAAGGCTCGTGTACCGGATCAAAGGCGCGGACCGCGTGACCCTCTGCACCGACGCCATCCGCGCGACCGGCCTGCCCGACGGCGAATACATCCAGGGCAGCCTGGAGAACGGCCTCAAGTTCGTCGTGGAGGACGGCGTGGCGCTGCGGCCGGACCGCGGCGGCCTCGCGGGCTCCGTCGCGACGACGGACCGCCTCGTCCGCACGATGGCCCGCGCCCTCGCGCGCACCCCGGACCTCACCGCCGGCATCCCGGACGCCGTCCGGATGATGACCGCCACCCCCGCCCGCGTCCTCGGCCTCCCCGCCAAGGGCCGCCTCGCCCCCGGCTGCGACGCGGACATCGTCCTCTTCGACGACAACGTCCGCGTCTCCCGCGTCTTCATCGGCGGAAAAGAAATCCCGCAGGAGGCCTGACACGGTTCAACCCTCCCGCGATGGGCGCCCCTTGCATCCAGGTGCTCGTACCGGTCCATCGACGGGACCTATACAAGCAAAAACACCCCCAAAATGCCCGTACCGGTCCCGCTGATGGACCGATACGGGCACCGGACATATCTCCCGCTGGCCGCCAGTGCGGGTGACGTCCCGTTTTTACGGACGTTACCTGCAAAAATGGCCGTCAATGCCAGTGACGTCCCTGTTTCCGGGACGTTACCTGCAGGCGGGTACCCGCGGGC
>CAMNGM010000197.1 GCA_946538425.1 uncultured Bacteroidales bacterium
TCCCTGGTGAAAGAGGAGGAGCGCGACGACCGCATCCGGTTCCTGTCGGCCTTGTCCGAGCAGCTGGATGCGCCGCTCTCCGGGATCGGCCTGCAGCTGGAACGGCTCAAGGAGAACCCGAAGGGAGATCCCAAGGGGAACCTGTCCATCATCGAGAAGAACCACCGCATGCTCCGGACCATCGCCACGAACCTGCGGCAGCAGCGGGACGCGCTCTCCGGCGGGAAAAGGCCGGAAGAGACGGAGACCGCGCCGGACCCGCAGGAAGACTTCCTGCTGCGCCTGGACCGCCTGATTACGGAGAATATCGCCAATCCGGACCTTTCCGTGGAATTCCTCTCCCGGGAAATGGCCATCTCCCGGTCCGGCCTCTTCGCCAAGACCAAGGAGCTGAGCGGAGAAACACCCAACAAGCTCATCAACCTGGCTCGGCTGAATATGGCGGCCAAACTCCTATCGGAGGGCCGCCATTCCATCGGGGAGATCTGCTACATGACCGGCTTCTCCTCCCCCAGCTATTTCTCGAAGAGCTTCTACGCCCAGTTCGGCGTGACGCCGCACGACTGGGAGCAGATGATGCCGGATTCCGCTAACGACCGGTAGGGACGGTGGTTGCCTGCACCGTCTGGGGCAGCCACACCGTCATTTCGCCACGTCCGCGGTGGCACCACGCATAGTACGGGATGAGCGTGAGTTCCACGTCCCGGACCGCCACGCGGCCGTCCGCGCCGTAGGAGAAGGTCTGCGCAGGCGTGACGATCTTGTCCAGGCCATAGAGGTCGTCGGAGTGCCGCACGCGGAATGTGGGCTTCTGGTTCACGATGGTACCCCGGACGGAGAAGCCCGGATTGTCGGGCCATTCGGCGCAGTACACCACGGGCCCCTTCTGCACCGCGATGCGGCCTTCGTCGGCCTTCACCTCGGCGTGGGCTTTCACCACGCGCGGTTCCATGTCGAAATGGACGACGACCTGGTCGCCCTTCTTCCACTTGCGGGTGATGGTGAAGTAACCCTGCTCGAGGGCGCTCTCCACCGGAACGCCGTTCACAGTCACCTTGTAACCGGTCTTGACATCATCCGCAAAGGTGTACAGGTCCGAAGGAACGGCCTCGCCGCGCACCCAGCCCGGAATACGGACCTTGAGGGCCATCTCCTTCTTGAGGGCGGTCTTGTCGACCGTGATTTCGATGTCGCCGCCGTACGGATAGCCCGTCTTCTGGGTGAGGGTGACGTCCTTTCCGGCGACCTTCTGCGTCATCGTGTTTGGCATGAACAGATTGACATACAGCGCGTTGTCCTTCACGGCATAGACATAGCCCGGGACGGACGGGATGAAGCGGCAGATGTTGGAGGGGCAGCAGGCGCAGCCGAACCAGGCCTGGCGCTGATGCTGCCCGATGGACTCCAGCGGATTGGGATAGAAGAACCCGTTGCCTTCCAGGGATACGCCGCTGATGAGGCCGTTATACAGGGTGCGCTCCAGCACGTCGTAGTATTTTGCATCGCCGTGCAAGAGGAACATCCGGTAGTTGACATACACATTGCCGATGGCGGCGCAGGTCTCGCAGTAGGCGCTCATGTTCGGGAGCTGGTAGTTCTCGCCGAACGCCTCGCCGTTGTTCGTGGCGCCGATACCGCCGGTGATATAGAGCTTCTTGGAGACGATGTTCTCCCAGATCCGGTCGATGGCGTCGATGTAGCCCTGGTCGCCGGTGAGGGCGGCCACATCGGCCATGCCGGCATACATATAAGCTGCGCGGACGGCGTGGCCCACGGCCTCGTCCTGCTCCAGCACGGGGACGTGCGACTGGTTGTACGGGTCGTTGTGGCCCGTTTTGCCACGCTCGTCCAGGAAGAACTTCGCTTCGTCCAGGTACTTCTTCTCGCCGGTGGCTAGGTACAGCTTCGCAAGGGCCATTTCCGCAATCTGGTGGCCGGGAATCACGCGGGCCTGGCCCGGGCGGGCACCCACTTCTCGGACCACGCAGTCCGCATAGCGGATGGCAATGTCCAGGAAGTTGCGCTTGCCGGTGGCCTGCCAGTGCGCGACGGCGCCCTCGACCATATGGCCGAGGTTATACAGCTCGTGGCTCAGCTCCTCGTCGTTCACCCAGCGCTTGTCGCCCGCCCACTCGTGCGGATGCTCCGGGTTCATCGTCCGGGCCGTGTACAGGTAGCCGTCCGGCTCCTGCGCGGCGGCGACAATCGTGAGGACGCTGTCGATGTAGGCCTCCAGTTTCTTGTCCGGATAGGTCTGGAGCACGTAGGAGGCGCCTTCGATGGTCTTATAGACGTCGGTATCGTCGAAGGAGAAACCCTTCACCTCATACCCGAGGTTCACCGGCGAATGCATCTGCTTCTCCGCCTTCACGAAGTTCTCGTACCGGCCCTCGCTCTCGCACTTGGAGAAAGCGAGCGGAATCGTGACCTCGCGGGAGGCTTTCAGGCGCTGCCCCCAGAAGGAATCGGGGGCCACCTTCACGCTCGTGAAGGGGACGGGGTCGATGGGATAGCCGCCCGAAGCGGGCTGGGCGGAAAGGGTGGCGGCGGCCAGCAGGCCGACGAGCGGGAAAAACAGCTTTCCGGTCATGGTATGGGATATTATAAGGTTTTCAGGGCTTCTTCCAGGCGGGTCCGGGCACGGTCGATGAGGTCCTTCGTGCCGGAGCCGTCGTTGACGTACTGGATCACCATGTCGGCGAAGTCGATGGCTTCGCGCAGGCGGGTGCTCTTGTTCGGGATCTCCTTGGTCTCGACGACCAGGCGCAGCAGGGCGTCC
>CAMNGM010000198.1 GCA_946538425.1 uncultured Bacteroidales bacterium
CGGTCTTGATTTTTATGCAACTGGCCTAAAATCGCCAGATTTTATGTAAATTTACACCGATTAACAGCCTGATACCCGGACAGCCTTGCGAACGTTCCTCATATACCTCATCGGCATCAATATCCTGACCTTCCTCGTCTTCGGGATGGACAAGTGGAAGGCCCGCAGAGGAAAATGGCGCATCCCGGAGGGTACGCTCATCTGGATGTCCATCGCCGGCGGCAGCATCGGCGCGCTCGTGGGGATGTATCTTTTCCGGCACAAAACGCAAAAAAGGAAGTTCAACCTCGGTATCCCCGCCATCCTCCTTGCCCAAGCCATCCTGGCCTGGTTTCTCTTCCTGCGGTCGTAAGGTCAAGGTGTTTTGCGAGATTTTCCCTTTCACCTTCTGGACTCCCTTCATAAGGAGATCGGCCCAGGACGCAATTCTTTATTTCACGATCACCTCGTCGAGGAAGAACCAGCAGGGATTGCCTACGCCGTAGTGCCACTCGGGGCAGGTTTTGACGCCCGTTATGTCCACCCGGATATAGCGGGCGTCGCAGTCGCAGGTGGCTTCCACCGGGACGAAGGCCACCTCGGTGGCGCGGCTCTCCGGAATGTCGATGGCAGCGATGGACCGGTAGCGCTCCCCGTCCAGGGAGACGCTGTATTTCACCTGCTTCGGCAGGAGGATCCAGGCGCCGAGCTGGTGCAGGAAGTCGGCGCTGATGCTGTGGACGGCGGTCGGGGCGCCCAGGTCGATGATAAAGGCGCCGTCGGTTCCTTCCCAGCCGACCCAACTTTCCACGTAGGTCGTACCGCCGTAAATGCCGTCCGTCAAGGCGGTTTCGCCGAGCTTCTGATACTTGGGACGGGGCTGGACCAGGTAGGTGACGGGCTTCCCGAAAGCCAGGTTGTCCTTGGAATCGCCCAGATAGCGGCTCCGGTACATCATGCAATACGCCATCGGGGAATTGTTTCGCTCATTGAGCATCTCGACCTCGAATTCCAGGGCGCGGTCCTGGAAAAGGTCCAGCGCCCGGCCGATGGCCTCCGGGTCCCGGTCCGGTTCCGTCCGGGCGATTTCCAGGGCGGAGTACTGGAGCGGGAGGCGGGTGCGGCGCACCCGGGCGAGGCGCACCGGGTCACCGGCCACCGCCGCCTCCGCCTCATCGAACAGAGCGTTGTAGCGCCGCATCAGCTCCGGACGAAGGATGTTGTCCTTGTAGGAAACGGGGGAGTCGTAGATGAACAGGTCCACGTCCGTTCCCACGGCGGCGCCCTCCATCAACTTGATGTACTTGTAGATGGGCCAGCCGGCCTTCCCATAGTAACGGGTAAGGAAGCGCTGTTCCAGCGAATCCAGCGAGGCCCCGGCATCCCACATCAGGTTATTGACCAGATAGGACCGGAGTTCCGCGAAGTCGCCGCCCCGGACCGAGGCGATCTGCGAGAAGTGCATCTTCACGTGATGGTCGCGGAAGATGACCATGTTGTCCTTGATCGTCGACAGGTTCGGGAACGGGGAAAGATAGTTGTCGAAATTGATGCCGTAGTCCCACACGAACAGGTTCTTGCAGATCTTCGACCATCCTTCCAGCGCTTTCATGAACTCCTGCCCGGAAGGGTTCTCCGTCAGGGCCGTCTGCCGGCGGCAGTCGATGTCGCACAGCATGATGGACACGTTCTCGCGGGGGACCGTCTTCCTGGGCGGCTGGACGGAGAAAAGGTAGGCGAGGGTCGATATCTCCTTGTCCGGGAACCGCTCCGCCACGGCATTGATGAAGCGGAGGATCGGGCCGGAGGGGCCGCCCTCCTCTTCCATGATGCGGGCGCATTCCGGGCATCGGCAATAGGTATCCGACCCGTCGTTCTGGCTGATGCTGATCATCTTCCGGTCCGGATAGGCCTTGAACAGGCTGTCCAGCCTTTCGCAGACGATTTCCAGGACCTCCGGGTTTGACATGCACCACTGGCTGGCGCTGCCGGGATTGCGTTTCCCGTTGTAGTAGGCGTAATACTCAGGATGCTCTGCGCCATAGCGGGAGGCGGGCAGCAGCCGGTTGCAGGTATGGACCCAGTAATTGGCGACAAAGACCTCGTACGGCTCCTCCAGGTGGTACCAGGTCTTGTACAGCGGGTCCGTCCGGAGCATATAGTTCTGGCTCTGCCGATAGCGGAAGGTGGGGGTTATCACGGTATCGACAGGATCCAGGACCAGCTCCTTGTGCAGGGGCTCATAGGATTCCCCGGCTCCCCAGTAGTCGATGCCGACATACCTTTTGAGGAATTCCACCGTGCCGTACACCAGCCCCTTCCCGTGCCCATAGATCCGGACGTTCCGGTTGTCGATGACAATCCGGCAGCCGTCCTCGCCATACTCCTCCGTATCCGTCTCGCAAAGGACGATGTCGCCTTTCCGGATGGCTTTCGCCCATGGGGCGGTCCTGGTCAGGGACTCCGCGAGGAAGAAATGGGCGGCCAGGTCGATGGCCTCCTTTTCGGCGGCGGTCCCGCCGGGATGCCCGGGTTTGAAACTTCCCGTCATCGCTCCCTTGTGGACAATCCGCACCTGCGCCTCGGCGGGGAGGAGCGCCAGGAGGAGGGTTATCAGCGTCAGTGTTCTTTTCATAACCGCAAGATACACAAAATAATGCAGACCCCGGAAGGCCTGCATGCAGTTTCTGGCTTTTGTGGCCCTGCCTGAGACGCATTTGGGCAATCTGTGTGTTTATAGGGTAGAAACACTTGTAAAACTCGCTATCTTTGAATCGGACAA
>CAMNGM010000199.1 GCA_946538425.1 uncultured Bacteroidales bacterium
AAGCGCACCAAGAACGTCCGCTTCGTGATGGCCGGCAGCGGCGATATGATGAACCGCTGCATCCGCCACGCCGCGCGGCTGGGCATCTCCGACCGCTTCCACTTCACGGGCTTCCTCCGCGGGGCCGACGTGCAGAAGATGTTCGCCCTCTCGGACGTGTACATCATGCCGTCCATCTCCGAGCCGTTCGGCATCTCGCCCCTCGAGGCGATGCGGACCGGCGTCCCGTCCATCATCTCCAAGCAGTCCGGCGCCGCCGAAGTCCTCAAGTACGCCTTCAAGGTGGACTTCTGGGACGTGGACGCGATGGCCGACGAGATCTACGCCCTCCTCAACTATCCCGCCCTCGCGGACTTCTCCGCCCGGGCCGGTTTCGACGAAGTGAACGCCCTCAAATGGAACGGCGCCACCGCCAAGCTCAAGCAAGTGTATGAATCAGTAGTCAAATAAAAACGCAATCCATATGGCTTCCAAAAGCATCTGCCTGTATTTCCAGGTCCATCAGCCCACCCGGCTCCGGCTCTACAGATTCTTCGATATCGGCAAGGACTCCCACTACTATGATGACTTCGCCAACCGCACCATCCTCCGCCGCATCGCCCAGAAGTGCTATCTCCCGATGAACGCTCAGCTTCTCCAGCTGATCCAGGCGAACAAGGGCAAGTTCAAGGTGGCGTTCTCCATCTCCGGTTCCGCCCTAGAGCAGTTCCAGCGCTTCGCGCCGGACGTGATCGACAGCTTCCGCGCCCTGGCCGAGACCGGCTGCGTGGAGTTCCTGTGCGAGACCTATTACCACTCCCTGGCGTCCCTCGCTTCCGAGTCCGAGTTCACCCACCAGGTGCTCAAGCACAAGAAGGCCGTCGAGGACCTGTTCGGCGTCACGCCCACCGCGTTCCGCAACACCGAGCTCATCTACTCCAACGCCATCGGCGAGATGGTCTATGGCCTGGGGTTCAAGACGATGCTCACCGAGGGCGCCCGCCACATCATGGGCTGGCAGAGCCCGAACTTCGTGTACGGCTGCGACACCCAGCCCAAGCTCCGCCTCCTGCTCCGCAACTACGGCCTCTCCGACGACATCGCCTTCCGGTTCTCCAACCAGGGCTGGGATATGTATCCGCTCACAGCCGAGAAGTATCTCACCTGGGTGAAGGACTCCGCCCGTAACGACGACATCGTGAACCTGTTCATGGACTACGAGACCTTCGGCGAGCACCAGAGCGCCTCCAGCGGCATCTTCGACTTTATGAAGGCCTTTCCGGAGGCCGTGATCTCCGACGGCACCTTCTCCTTCGTCACCCCGTCCGAGGCCACGAAGAAGTACAAGCCGGTCGCCGACCTCGACGTTCCCGATCCCATCTCCTGGGCCGACGAGGAGCGTGACATCACCGCCTGGCTGGGCAACGAGCTCCAGCAGGAGGCCTTCAACAAGGTCTACGCGATGACCGAGAAGCTTTCCATCGTGGGCGATCCCGACCTCTGGGAGGACTTCGGCCACCTGCAGGAGAGCGACCATTTCTATTATATGTGCACGAAATTCTTCTCTGACGGTGAGGTCCACAAGTACTTCAACCCGTACGACACCCCGTACGAGGCGTTCATCAACTATATGAACGTCCTGTCCGACTTCCAGATCCGGCTCGACGAGAAGCGCGCCGCCCTGGATGTCAAGGAGGCCGCCGTCCGCGAAGTGGAGGCCGCGCCCGTGAAGAAGAAACCCGCCGCGCGGAAAACCCCTGTCAAGAAGAAGTAGATGGATAGACATATTCTCAATCCGGACTACCTGTTCGAGGTCAGTTGGGAGGTATGCAACAAGGTGGGCGGCATCTATACCGTCGTGGCGACGAAAGCGCTCCACCTCAAATCCCAGTTAGGACGCCATCACATCCTCATCGGACCGGATGTCTGGATGCACCGGGCGAGCAATCCCGATTTCATCGAGGATCCGCTCCTGTTCCGGTCGTGGAGGCAGCAGGCGGCCTCGGAAGGCCTCCGGCTGCGCGTGGGCAAGTGGAACATTCCCGGTACCCCGGTTGCCGTGCTGGTGGATTACAAGGCTTTCCTCCCGCAGTGCGACAAGATCCTCACCGACTTCTGGACGTCGTTCGGGGTGGATTCCATCACCGGCAACTGGGATTACAAGGAAGCCGCCGTGTTCGGCTATGTCGCCGGCAAGGTGATCGAGAGCTTCTACAACTACAACCTGTCGTCGGCCGACCACGCCGTGGCCCAGTTCCACGAGTGGCAGACCGGCGCGGGCCTGCTGCAGCTCAAGCGGGCCAACATCCCCGTCGCCACGGTCTTCACGACCCACGCGACGGTCGTCGGCCGCTGCCTCGCCGGGAACAACCTCCGGCTCTATGACGACATGCCCACCTTCAACGGGGACGAGATGGCGCAGCGCTTCGGCGTGGTGGCCCTCCACTCCCTGGAGAAGATGGCCGCCCGCGAGGCCGACGTGTTCACGACGGTGAGCGAGATCACCGCCAAGGAGTGCGCCCAGTTCCTGGAGCGCCCTGTGGACGTGGTGACGCCGAACGGCTTCGAGAACTCCTTCACCCCCGCCTCCGACGAGGAGTATGTCCAGCTGCACGACGCGGCCCGGCAGCGCCTGGTGGAGGTGGCGACGGCGATGTCCGCCGAGGAAGTGCCCGCCAACGCGGTCTTCATCGGCATCGGCGGCCGCTACGAGTTCCGCAACAAGGGCATCGACGTGTTCATCGACGCGCTGGACAAGCTCAA
>CAMNGM010000200.1 GCA_946538425.1 uncultured Bacteroidales bacterium
TGGTTCCAGCTGTCCGGGAAGACCACGTCCTCGAAAAGACGCTTCCCGTCCAGGATGACATCCCGCACCTGGTGGTAATGGGGGACCAGGTTGATGTCCGTCAGTCCCAGGCCGCGGAGCCAGCGGTGATAGCCCGGGTCCACGGCTTCGCCTTCCAGTTCCGGGTGGGAATAGACCCGGTCCGCGCAGTTCATGCTGCCGGCGCTGCATCCCATCACGACACCGTCGTAGCCCCGGAGGATATCCCGGAGGCCGGTCTCCTGGATGAAGCGGTTCTGCGTGGGAACGTGTCCGCCGCAAAGAATGACCCAATGGGCGCGCTCCACGAGCCTTTTCGCCTCCTTTGCATTCCCTCGCTCCAGCATCACGATCTCTTCCGTGTCGATGCCTGAGTTGTGGATGCAGGCGCTCATCCCTTCCAGGACGGAGGCGGTGAAGGCCGCATCGTCCGGGGCGGCGCTCACCAGGAGCACCCGCGGGCGCGGCGGCAGTTCCGCCTTCACCCGGGCGAGGAATCCGTTGTCTTCGGTAAAGCGGTCTTCACCGTAGCGGGTGGGGCTGCCAGTCAGAAACAGGGTCATGCGCTTTTGTTTTCAGGGCGCAAAATTACTGCGTTTCCCCCAAAAAACAAAAGATGGCACGGTAATTGGATTCCCTTTTCCGCTCCCGGTATCGGGAAATGACAACTAACACTTTTTTTATCCAAGAAATGGAAAAACTCAACCATCCCGCCATCCTGGTCGTCGACATGCTCAACGACTTCGTGACCGGTTCCATCGGCTGCGACCGCGCCGTGGAAATCCTCCCTGCTACCGCCCGCCTGCTGGAGGCGGCCCGCGAAAAGGGTGTTCCCGTGATTTATTGCAACGACTGCCACCTTCCCGGCATCGACCGTGAACTGCAGATCTGGGGCGATCACGCCATCAAGGGCACGCCCGGCGCCGAGGTGGTTCCTGAACTGACCCCGCAGGCCTGTGACTATGTGGTCCCGAAGCGCCGCTACAGCGGCTTCTTCCAGACGGACCTGGACATCCTCCTCAAGGAACTGGGTGTCAAGACCGTCGTCATCACCGGCCTCCACACGCATATGTGCTGCCGCCACACCTCCGCCGACGCCTACTGCCTCGGTTATGATGTCGTCGTCGCGAAGGAATGCACCAACTCCTTCACCGAAGAAGACTACCAGGGCGGTCTCGCCTACCTCAAGACCTGCTACGGCGCCGACGCCTATTCGAACGACGAGCTCATCGCCGCTTTCTGATAGTCTGATTGATACACTGCTTTCGGGAGCGCCTGACCGGGCGCTCCCTTTTTTATGCGATCACTCCGCTCCCGAGCATTTCCTGACCGTCGTACCAGACGGCGAACTGGCCCGGGGAGATGCCACGCTGGGGGGCGTCGAAAAGGAGGAAGAGGCCGTTCTCGCGCCGAAGGAGCGTGGCGCCCTGGAGGGGCTGGCGGTAGCGGATGCGGACGCGGTAGCGGCGCATCTCGCCGACGGCCATCTCCAGGTCGGGGCGGATCCAGTGGATTTCGGACGGGTCGATCCTCAGGCAGAAGCGGCTGAGCCCCTTGTGGTCGTGGCCCTCGCCCACATAGACGGTGTTGGTCTCCGTGTCCGTGTCGATGACGAAGACCGGCTCCGCGTGGCCGCCCACGCCGAGGCCCTTGCGCTGGCCGATGGTGTAGAACTGCGCCCCCTCGTGCGCGCCAACGATGGCGCCATAGGGATTGGCCTTGAGGCGGGTTTTTTTGATGTGCTTTTTGCCGCTGCGGTAGGTTTCGTACTCAAAGCGGATCTGGTAGTGGAGGGGTGTGGCCAGTCGGACGAGGTCCTCGTCCGTGAGGGCTGCGACTTTTTCTGTGTCAAAAGGGCTGTAACCCAGCGGTTTACCGTCGGTCGTCAGCACCTTTTCTTCCGGTGCGTAGCGGACGGTGCGGTCCAGTGCGACACCGTCGCGCAGGAGCCCGTCCAGGACGCTTTGCTGCCACTGGTACAGGGTGTCGTCGGCATACCAAGCGTCGAAGACCTCAATGATGTCGCCTTCGACGGAGCGGAGCTTCTGTTTCAGAAAGGTCGGAAGGTCCACCTTGCCTACAAAGCAGATGCCTTGGGAGTCCTTCTTCTCCGCCGACGGGAGGTCGGCCTCCTTGGCGATGCGCCGCACTTCCGGCTTGACGATGTCCCCGATGGGGAACAGGGCCTTGCGGAGCTGGGTCTGGGTCAATTGGCACAGGAAGTAGGTCTGGTCCTTGTTCGGGTCGGTCCCCTCCAGGATGCGGCAGGTGCCGTCCGGGAGGACTTCCTTGCGGCAGTAGTGGCCGGTGGCGACGTAGTCGGCCCCGTATTTTTCCGCGACGGCGAGGAAGGCGTCGAACTTGATTTCCCGGTTGCAGAGAACGTCCGGGTTGGGCGTTCGCCCCTTCGCATACTCGTCGAACATATAGTCCACGACCCGCTGGCGGTATTCCTTGGACAGGTCCACGAAATAGAACGGGATGCCGATCTTGCGGGCGACGAGCTCCGCCACGAAGCGGTCCTCCTCCCATTCGCAGTCCCCGTGGAGGGTGGCGTCGGCCTCGTGCCAGTTCTGCATGAACATCGCGAAGACGTCGTAGCCCTGCTCCTTGAGGAGGAGGGCGGCCACCGAGGAGTCCACGCCGCCGGAAAGGCCCACGCAGACTTTGATTTTACGGTTTTCAGGGTCGAAGGATGCCATAACTT
>CAMNGM010000201.1 GCA_946538425.1 uncultured Bacteroidales bacterium
CATTCTGAGGGTGGGTCAGCACACGAAAGAAACTAAATCGTTGATTATCAGTTATATGTAAGACGGGGCGTGCTGACCCCGCCGTAATCATGGGGGTGACCATTTGGTTATTGGGGAAAAGTTTCTTATCTTGCGGAACGAACTAATAACCAATACCATGAACATTCTCATCACCCTGCTCTTCGGAGCCATTGCCGGCTGGCTGGCCGGGTTCTTCGTCGTCAAGGAGAAAGGCGGACTCATCTGGAACATCCTCATCGGCCTGCTCGGCGGTGTCGTCGGCGGCTGGCTGCTGGGCAAGCTCGGCGCGACCGGATCCTTCTGGGCCCAGTGGTATGGCCAGATCGTCAGCGCCGTCATTGGCGCCGTTGTCCTGATTCTGGTCTGGCGCCTGATCAAGAAGCTCCTCAAGTAGCTTTTTAAGACTTTTTTAATCCCGCGACAGCGGGAATTAAGCATCCGGGAAACGGAGGCGGCGTATCTTTGTGGAAAACAGTACACGATGAAAACGTTCCGCCTCCTTTTTTCGTTGCTGCTGGTGAGCAGCACTGTTTCCGCCCAGTCCTGGGAACAGGCTTATGCCGACCGGGGATTTACGGTCCAGGATACCGTTCTCTGCGGCCGGAGGGCCGTATTTGTCGTACCGAAAGAAACGAACGGGCGCTGGATTGCCCGGCCAGCGTTCATCGGCGCATTCGCCCAGGTAGACGACACCCTGCTGGAGCAGGGCTGGTCATTCGGGCTGCTGGACCTGATGGACGAGTATGCCACGCCCGATGCGCAGGAGGCGTTCACGACGTTCTGCGATTATGGGCATCAGCGGTACGGATTGTCCCGGAGGGTGGTTCTGGAAGGACTGAGCCGCGGCGGCTGGTTTTCCCTCGTCTATGCCGAAAACCATCCGGAGCGGGTGGACAAGCTCTATTTGGACGCTCCGCTCTGCGTTCTGACGAGTTTCCACAATGAGCATATCCGGAAGGCAGCGGAGCAGTGGGAGGCGGCCGGTATCCCCGAGGGAGAGTTCCGGACCTATGCCAAAGACCATTTTGCCCGGATCAAGGGCCTGCCCATCATCGTCGTATATGGCGCCGCCGATCCGACCGTCCCCTTTGAACAGCAGTTCGGGACGTTCGACCTGTCCGGCTGCCGGGACCTTTCCCTCATTGGAAAGACCGGCGTCGGCCATCATCCGCATTCGCTCAGCCCGTGCGATACGATCGTGCGCTTCCTGGCCAAGCCTGAGCGGTTATAGCTGGGCGATGATATCTTTGACGAGGGCGTTCCAGTCGACCACCCGGTCGGGTTTTGGGGAATAGCCCAGGACGACTACGACGAGGTCCTTGGAGGGGATGATGAAGATTTCCTGGCCGTCGTGGCCCTGGCAGTTGAACATGTCCTCGGGGATGTCCGGCCAGAACTTGTCCTTGTTCAGCCAGAAGAAGGAGCCGTAGCCGTCCTTGCTGTCGGAGGCGGGGGTGACGGAGTAGTCCACCCAGCCTTCGGGGAGGATCCGCCGGCCCTGGAAGACGCCGTCCCCCAGGTACAGCTGGCCGAAGCTGGCGAATTCGCGGGCGGTGATGTACAGGTAGGACGAGCCCACCGGGGTGCCGCTCATATCCGGCTCGAAAACCGCATTGCGGATGCCCAGCGGGGCGAAGATCCGTTCGCGGTAATAGGTCAGGAACTCCTGGTCGGAGGCGAACTTGCCGCGCAGGTAGCGCATCACGATGTTCGTACTGCCGCTGGAGTAGTACCAGAAGGTGCCGGGCTTGTGCTCGAGGGGCTTGTCGATGGCGAACAGGCCCATGTCTTTCTCCCGGTGCAGCATCAGGTTCACGTCGGACCGGTTGCCGTAGTCCTCGTTCCACTCGAGGCCGCTCTGCATCTGCATCAGGTCGTTGAGCGTGATGGCGGCGCGCTCGTCGCCCTGCCACTCGGGAATGCCCGTCGGGGCGTAGATGTCCACCATCCCGTCGCCGGTCATCACGCCCACGAGGGCGTTCGTGAAGCTCTTGGCCATGCTCCAGCTGAGGAGCCGCGTACGGGCGGAAAGGCCTTCGCGATACCGCTCGGCCACCACCTTGCCCTCGTGCAGGACCACGAAAGCGAAGGGCGTCCCGTTGTAGGCGTGGTCGTCGACCAGGGCCTTGGCGATGGGCGCCAGCCGCGCCGTGAGGGCGGAGTCGCCGGGCTCCAGGCAGTCCGGGCCTTCGGCCTCGGGGGCGAGGGGATACTTCTCCGCCTGCAGCTCGGCGGCCTTCTTGCCGCGGAGCAGGGTGACGCCGTATCCGTCGCGGTAGGCGGCGACGGACTTGCCCCACAGGAAGCGGCTCGTCACCGTCTTGTTTTCAAAGTCCACCTTGTTGCGGGTGAACTTGATGAAGGAGAAGTGGAGGTCGAGGGCCACCACGTCCGCCGGTTCCCGCCCGGAGACGAAAACGTCCGACGCAAGGTTCTTGGCCGCATAGCCCGTGATGATGGGCAGCAGGGAGTTCAGGTAGAGGCAGCCGCCGAGGATCGCGGCCGCGAGCACCGCCAGGACGATGCGCAGGATCGTTTTCTTCTTCATAATCTCCGAACAGGTGTTAAAGGTGAATTACCGGTTCTCCGCGGCCTCGACGGCCTTGAAGTAGCGGTAGCTGTTCACTTTCACCTCGCCGATGGACGCCTCGTCGCAGACGATGGTGCCGGCGGGGTGGTTCTGCAGGCCGCTGAGGGTGCAG
>CAMNGM010000202.1 GCA_946538425.1 uncultured Bacteroidales bacterium
TTTAGTTCTGCTGTTTTTCTTTCTCGGCAAGGATAGTGATCATACGGGCAATATCCTGACGGGTTTTTCTGATCTTGGACGTATCCTCCAGCGGAGAGATAGCGTGGTTGAGCTTCATGGTGTCGAGATTGTTCTTCTCGATCTCGATGCGGTCGCGGAGGTCGGCGATGGACATTTCGCGTACTTCAGTAACTTTCATTTCTCTGGCTCCTTAAATTATTCTTCGACATAGTCCCTGCGCACGACGAACTTCGTGGCGACCGGGAGCTTGTTGGCAGCCAGGCGCATGGCCTCGCGTGCGGTCTCGAGGGAGACGCCTTCGGCCTCGAAAAGGATGCGGCCCGGCGTGATCGGGGCGACAAAGCCCTGGGGATCGCCCTTACCCTTACCCATACGGGTATCGAGCGGCTTCGCGGTGAACGGCTTGACAGGGAAGACCCGGATCCAGATCTGACCCTCACGGTTCATACGGCGGGAGATCGCCTGACGGGCGGCCTCGATCTGATGGGCGGTCAGCCAGCAGTTCTCCAGGTTCTTGAGTCCGAAGGAACCGAATGCGAGCTGGTTTCCGCGACCGGAATTGCCCTTCATGCGGTTTTTCTGTTCCCTTCTGAATTTTGTTCTTTTAGGCTGTAACATTGCTGTAATGTTTTAAAATTTTCCTTTATCGTCCCTAACTCGTTGATACTCAGCTGGTTGGGTGCATGTCGTCCCGATTTAGGGAATGCAAAGTTACGAAATATTTTTGAATCAGCAAGTTTTTTTGGATTATTTTTCAAACTTTTCTACCGCGTATCTTGAAACCTAACAATACGAAATTATCGGCAGTTACGCATTTTGTTGAAAAATTTATACCCGCATTTTCGACCGAGGCTTTTCGGGGCTTCGGATGCGACAAAAAAACCGGCTCCGAAGAGTCGGCCAAAGGGGCTTGACGGCTAGGATTCGGGCGCCTTCAGATAGAAGTCGGGGACCTTCACTTCCGGCGGGTCCTCCCAGAAGATGGACCAGTAGAGGGACTTGAAGGTTCCGTTCTGCCAGGCCTGGACGAGGCCTTCGAGGTCGCGGTCGGCGCCCTCGGGGTCGTACTCGGACTTGAGGTCGTTGTCGAAGAGCTTGGCGACCCCCTGCCAGAAACCGGCGGCGATGCCGTTCTTGTAGTCGTGGATGATGGAGTAGGACGACTGCCCCGTCTCCCGGTCGATGAGCTTCAGCAGGACGGCGCCCTGGGAAATGGTCATCTTCCTCAGCGCGCCCTCGAAGTCCTTGAACAGCATACTCTGGACCTCGTTCATATAGCGGTCCTTCCTCATCCGGCCGTAGTGGTTCGCGGTGATGGTGCTGTCCACGATCTCCTGGAGCCGGCCCGACGCCTGCGCGTACGGATACACGCGGGCGAAATTGTAGACGAGCTTGTAGTACTTCTTCCAGTCCTTCTGCTGCTTGCGCGAGAAGATCCACACCGGGTCGATGGTGTCGAAGTACATCGTGTCCCCGTCCATCACGCGGTAGGACAGGTAGCCGGACAGGCCCGAGCCGCCTTCGTCCATCAGGATCCGGCGGGCCATCGCTTCCTCGCGCTCCTTCGCCCGCCGCATCGCCGCCTGCACGTGCTGCCCCGCGGCGGGAAAGACCGTCGCGAGCAGGAGCGATATGACCAGCAGGCGCTTCATGCCGATGCGGCTTTCTCCTTGCAAAAACTTCGCCATTTACGCGGGAAACCGTCCCACGTCCCCCGTCGCGGCGTCGAAGACCAGCCAGTCCGACTGCGAGATCCAGTCCTGCAGGAGCAGTAGACGGGAAGGGCCGACGGGCATGTCCACGGCACAGTGATAGTGTCCGAAAAGATAGATGTCCACCGGCGGGAGGCCCTTGGCGGCGCGCCCGTCGTTGAAGGACGCGCAGAACTTGTACAACGGTTCCTCCTCCCCCTTGAAGACATAGCGGTCGCGCTTGCCCAGACGGGAGCGCCGCGACCAGCCGTTGCCGAGACGGAAAGCGAACCAGGGGTGCAGGGCGCTGAAGCACGCCTGCAGGACGCGGTTGTGGAAGATGCCCCGGAGGATCCGGTAGCCGCGGTCCACGGGGCCGAGGCCGTCGCCGTGCCCGAGACAGAACGTCTTGCCGCCGATTTCCGCCACATACGGCTGCCGAAGGATCTTCATCCCCAGTTCCTCGAAGTAGCCGTAGGCCCATACATCGTGGTTTCCCGGAAAGAAATACACTTTCACGCCGGCGTCCATCAGGTCCGTGAGCGCGCCGAACACGCGCACGTACCCCTTCGGGACCACGTCCCGGTACTCATACCAGAAATCCCAGATGTCGCCCAGCAGGTACAGCGCCTCCGTCCGGTCCGCCGGAATGCTCCGGAGGAAGGAGACGAACCGCGCTTCGCGGCCCGCCGGGTCCGCCACCCGGAGGCCCAGGTGGACGTCGGAGGCGAAGTATGTGAGATTTCTAGGCAAGGACGAAGATGAGGACCGCGACGAGGAGGCAGTAGAGGGCGAACCAGGAGAGCTTCGCCTTGCGGACGATGGCGACCATCACCTTGCAGGCGAAGAGGCCGGCCAGGAAGGCGGCCGCGAAGCCGAGCACGAGGGCGAGGGCGCCCACGCTGCCGCCGAAGGCTTCCTTGCCCACCGCCACCTTCAGCAGGTCCAGCGACTGCTCGCCGATGATGGGGATGAGGACCATCAGGAAGGAGA
>CAMNGM010000203.1 GCA_946538425.1 uncultured Bacteroidales bacterium
TTCGAGGCCAGACGCATTACTTGACGCGCTTGAAGACGTACTGCCAGGCGATGGAGCCGCCGTTGTTGCCGGTCGCCGTGTAGGTCATCAGGACCAGCTGGTCGGCCGTGCAGGACTTGACATAGAGCCAGGGCTCGTCCTCGAAGGCGTCGTTCGGGATGTAGGAGAAGAGGCCGCCGTCGGCGAGCTTGATCACGTCGAGGTCGTTCTCCTCGTCGAGGGTGAAGCTCCAGGTCGTCTTCTCGTTCGTGAAGAGGAAGTCGTCGCCGTAGGGAGAGTCGCCCTTGCGGTCGTCCAGGAAGGTCACGCCCTTGTTCATATAGGAGAAACCGTCCACCGGGTCCAGGGTGTACTTGCCGTCGGCCGTGAAGGTGATGGTGTCGTCGTACATATGGGCGTTGTCCTTGCAGTGCGCCTCACCGTTCCACCAACCCAGGGGGTTGCCCAGGTCGGGACCGCAGCCGAAGTGGCCGTTCTGGTCCGGATCCCAGGTCCAGGTGCCGACGAGCGCCGCATCCAGCGAACCGGGTTCGCCACCGCCGCCCTGGCCTTCCTTGGGACGGAAGATCATCTGCCAGCAGATGCCGTCGAACTTGGCGACCACGACCAGCTTGTCCTTGGTGTTCTCCTTGATGTAGAGCTTCGTAGGCGTTTCCAGGACGGCCTTGTTCGGAACATAGCCGAAGAAGATGCCGGCCGGGAGCTCGATGTAGTCGCCATCGTCGTCGCTGTCCAGCGTGTAAGTCGCCTCCTGCGGATCGGCGGGAGCGTCATAGTCGCTGTTCTGGCCGCCATCCCACAGTTCGTGGTGATAGTTGGACTCCCAGTTGCAGTAGACCACGCCGTCGGCGCCGGGGTTGAAGGTGTACTTGCCGTCGGCGAAGAAGGTGAGTTCGTCATCCTTCACGCCGTAGGCGTCCTTCTCGTGGGGGCCGCCGCTCCACCACTCGGTGGGATTGCCGAGGCTGCCGCCGCAGCCCATGTAGCCCGCGGACTCGTTGTCATAGACCCACGTCTTGCTGGTGACGCCGAAGAGGGGATCCTCGGCGACGGGCGCGCCGTCACGGGGCTTGAAGATCAGCTGCCAGCAGATGCCGTCGAACTTGGCGACGAGGACCATCTTCGTCTCCGTCAGTTCGGTGACGTACAGGCGGGTGGGCTCGCTCAGGATGGCCTTGTTGGCCACATAGCTGAAGAAGATGCCGGCCGGAAGCTCGATGTAGTCGCCGTCGGCGTCGGAGCCGAGGGTGTAGGTCGAGGTCTGGACCTCGGCGGGGGCGTCATAGTCGCTGTTCTGGCCGCCGTCCCACAGCTCGTGGTGATAGTCGGACTCCCAGTTGCAGTAGACCACGCCGTCGGCGCCCGGGTCGAACACGTACTTGCCGTCCTTGAAGAAGGTCAGGACATCGTCCGTCACACCCTTATCATCCTTCTCGTGCGGAGCGGCGCTCCACCACTCGAGCGGATTGCCGAGGCTGCCGCCGCAGCCCATGTAGCCCGCGGACTCGTTGTCCAGGACCCAGGCCTTGCTCTCCTTGCCGAAGAGCGGGTCGTCGGCGCCGGCGATGGAACCTTCCGGAACGAACTCGTAGTAGAAGGAGATGCCGTCCGCGTTGGTCGGAGTCGAGGCGGTCGCCATGAACTGCAGCTTCTTCTTCATCGCGCTGGTCTTGGTCTCCAGGATCTGGTAGCGCGGCTCGTCCACGAGGGACTTGTGCACGACATAGGACAGGATGCTGCCCGGGTCGAGCACGAGGAAGATCTCCTCGATGCCGGCGTCGTTCCAGTTGTTCTCGAAGGTGAACTTCGTGGTCTTCTTCTCGGCCGGGAAGAGGTAGTCGTCGTCCAGGATCTCGTGACCCGCGGGATACTCGGCGTCCTTCTTGGCATAGGCCTGGCCGTCGACCGGATCGAAGGTGTAGGTACCGTCGGAGGCGAAGGTCATCAGGTCGTCATAGAGGAAGCCCTTCTTGCCGTTGGGCTCGACCTGCCACCAGCCCTTCGGGTCGCCGGCGGGGCCGCAGGCGATGTGCCCGGCCTCAGCGCTGTTCCAGATCCAGGTCTGAGAGGAGCCGTTGGAGATGGCCTTGACATACGGGGCCGGATCGAACGGATCGCGGTAGGTGTTGTCCAGGGTGAAGGTTTTCACCAGGGAGCCCTGGGAAATGCCGTTGGCGTTGTAGGCCTTCACTTCCACGGTGTATTCACCCGCTTCCCGGAAGCGGAGGGACACGTTGTTGTCGGTATAGGAGTACTTCTTGGAAGCCTTTCCGTCGATCTTCTGGTCGCCGAAGATCCACACGGGGACGACTCCCTTGTTGTTCATCACGAAGGTGACGTAGTTGGTCTCCTGGTCCACGGTGATGTTCACGTCCAGATCGGACGCCTGGGGCAGGCCGGCCTGGTTGGGCACCGGGAATTCAGGGGTGCAGGCGGCAGCGGAAACAGAGAGCGCCGCGATGGCGATATATTGCCAGATTGTCTTCATGGTTGCCGGGGATTAATAGTTGTTCTGCACGAGGTTCGGATCCTTGTCCATCTCGCCCTGCGGGATGGGCCAGTACTTCTTGTTCTCGGTCCAGTCGTTCTGACGGTACTCGTGGTTCGCCGCCTTGAGGACGGTCGGAGCCAGGCCGCTGCGGACGAGGTCCCAGTAGCGCTTGCCCTCGCCCACGAACTCCTTGTGGCGCTCCTGGATGAT
>CAMNGM010000204.1 GCA_946538425.1 uncultured Bacteroidales bacterium
GGCCGAAGTCCTTGGCCTCGATGAGGCTCTTGAGCTTGGCGGGGACGATGAATTCCGGGTTGGTCGGGTCTTCCTTCTCCAGGACGCCCTTGGTGGTGGAGTAGTGCTTGTACAGGACGGCGTCCTTCGGGGAATAAGGAAGCACATGACCGTAGGTCAGGCGCATCGTGGAGTTCGCGTCCGGATAGGACGGCTGGCCCTTCTCCCATTCCATCAGGCCGGCGGTGAAGGCCTTGCTGCCCTCGCGGAGGGCGTCCTGGGAGCCCAAAGCGACCGGATAGCGCTCCATGATCTCGGTGATCACGGCGTTGTACAGGCGGACGGCGGGATCGGCCCAGACCTTCTCCCAGTCACCGCCGTTCACGAGCGCGGAAACCTTCTCGTAGGAAGTGAAGGCGGACTCGTCGAACAGGTAGTTCACATAGGCCGGGATGTCCATCGTGGCGAAGTCCTCGAAGTCCACGCCGAGGCCCTTGGGATAGTCCTGCTTGTCGGCCCGCTGGCGGAAGAACTCGAGCAGGGCGACCGCTTCCTTGCGGTCCAGGTCCACGACATAGTCGCGGTAGGCGCCCCGGAGCGCCTCCACGGCCTTGACATCCTCACCCTGCCGGGAGACGGCCTGCGTCAGGCGGCCGGCGTGGCCGAGCAGTTCGATGCGGTACGGGGCCTCGGTGAGCAGGGAGACGGCCAGTTCGGCCTCCGCGGAGGCGTTCACGGCGTCCTCGATCTGCTTCAGGGCGTTGCCGTAAGCCTGGACGCGCTTGGGATTCTGGTTCACCCAGGCCATGAAGTCCTTCTCCTTCTGCTCTTCGCGGCCGATGATGTTCAGCTTCTCGAAGGCGAGCTCCTCACCCTGCCACTTCTTCCAGCCGTTGGCGGAGGAGGCATACTTGTTGGCATACTTGAGCTGCACGGAAGGATCGGCGCACATCGCCTCCCACATCAGGTCCTGACGGACGGTGCGGGCGTCGATGGCGACGCGGTTTTCCGCGATCATCTGCTTGAGCTGGGCGGCCGTCTGGAACCGCTGGGTGCGGCCCGGATAGCCCATGATCATCGCATAGTCGCCTTCCTGGACCCCCTTGAGGGAGATCTTCAGGTGGCCCTTGGCCTTGTAGGGACGGTTCTCCGGGCTGTAGGCGGCGGGCTCGTTGTCGGGACCGGCGTACACGCGGAACATCGAGAAGTCGCCGGTGTGGCGGGGCCACATCCAGTTGTCGGTCTCGCCGCCGTACTTGCCGACGGATGCCGGGGGAGCGCCCACGAAGCGCACGTCGGTGTAGGTCTTGGAGACGATCAGGTAGGTGACGTTGTCGTTGTAGAAGTTCGTCAGCTGGGCCCGGCAGTTCTTGTTGTCCTTCAGGGCATTGTCCACGAGGGCCTTGCGCTCGGCCTCCATCAGCTCGGCGACCTTCTTCTCGTCCGTCTCTTTCTTGCGGATCTTCTTCTCGGCCTTCTCCAGGACGGAGGTCACGTCCGTCATCGACTGGAGGAAGGTGATGCTCAGGCCGCGGGCCGGGAGCTCCTGGTCGCGGGTCATCGCCCAGTAGCCGTCCATCAGGTAGTTGTGCTCGTCGGTGGAGAGCGCCTGGATGTTGCTGTAGCCGCAGTGGTGGTTCGTGACGATGAGGCCGTCGGCGGAGATGATCTCGCCGGTGCAGCCGCCGCCGAAGTGGATGATGGCATCCTTCAGCGAGGAATGGTTGATGCTGTAGATTTCGTCGGGGGTGAGCTTGCAGCCCGCTTCCTTCAGGGCTTTTCCGTTCATTTTCTGGAGGAGCGGCAGGAGCCACATCCCCTCGTCGGCAAAGGCGGTGAGCGAGAGGCCCAGGGCCGCCACGATAGCTAAGATTCGTTTCATAAACAGTCGATATTTGTGCAAATGTAGCAATAATTCGGCATTAGAACAAAGACGGCTCCAGTTCCTTGACGTGGAAGGATTTCCGGTGCCAGGGGGTGTAGCCGTACCGTCGGATGGCGGCGATGTGCTCGGGGGTGGGATAGCCCATGTTCCGCTCCCAGCCGTATTCCGGGTACTCGGCGGCGAGCTTCCGCATGCATTCGTCCCGGTACGTCTTCGCGAGGACGGACGCCGCGGCGATCGACGAGAATGTGGCGTCCCCGTGGACCACGGTCCGGTAGTCCTTGAAGCCGTAGCGGCCGAAAGGCCGGAACTTGTTGCCGTCGACGAGGAGGAAATCCGGCGCCGGATCCAGCCGCAGCACCGCCCGCTGCATCCCCGTGACCGAGGCCCAGAGGATGTTGAGCCGGTCGATCTCGTCGGGCTGGACGGCCTCCACGGCCCAGGCGAGCGCCTCGGCCTCGATGATGAGGCGGAGCTCTTCCCGCGCCTTCTCGGTCATCTGCTTGGAATCGTTCAGGAGCGGATGGTAGAACCCGGGCGGCAGGATGACCGCCGCGGCATACACCGGCCCGGCGAGGGGACCGCGGCCCGCCTCGTCGCATCCCGCCTCCAGCCGTCCCGGCTCCAGGCACACTTGCAGTCGGATTTCTTTCATATAACCAAAGGTACGGATTTTTTATTGTAATTGTACGAAAAATGGCTATCTTTGCGGACTACGCGCAATTTGTGCGGCCCAAAACGCTTAAAATAGTAATCCAATATCATTGCAATGAAAAGCTACACTACTGACAAAATCCGCAACG
>CAMNGM010000205.1 GCA_946538425.1 uncultured Bacteroidales bacterium
GTCATCGGCAATTTCCCGTACAACATCTCCTCGCAGATCTTCTTCAAGATCCTGGACTACCGCGAGCGCATCCCGGAAGTCGTGTGCATGATCCAGAAGGAGGTGGCCGAGCGCATCGCCGAGGGACCGGGGTCCAAGACCTACGGCATCCTGTCGGTGCTGCTGCAGGCCTGGTACGACATCGAGTACCTGTTCAGCGTGGGCTCGGGCTGCTTCGCCCCGCCGCCCAAGGTGGAATCGGCCGTCATCCGCCTGACGCGGAACGGGCGCACCGACCTGGGCTGCGACGAGAGCCTCTTCCGGGCCGTCGTGAAGACCGCCTTCGGCCAGCGCCGGAAGATGATGCGGAACCCGCTGAAGCCCCTCATCGCCGCCAAGGCCGCCCGCGAGGGCTGGAGCGACGAGGAAAAGGCGGCGTTCACCGCCAACCCCGTTTTCGAACGCCGGCCCGAAACCTTGTCCGTGGAAGACTTCATCGACCTGACCAACCTGTTAAGCTAGCCTTATGAAGAAGTTCCTCCCCCTCCTCGCCCTGCTGCTGTGCGCGTGCGGGCAAAAGCCGGCCGAACCGCCCAAGATCTCCATTTTCTGCGACCATATCTGGACCGTGGCGCGCCAGGAAGGGATTTCCTTCCGGGAGGCGGCGACGAAGATCCGGGAAATCGGCTATGAAGGGGCCGATGTGCGGGTGCTCCAGGACCCCGACGAACTCCGCATCCTGGACAGCCTGGGATTCGGGCACGCCTGTGCTATCGCGGATATCGACTACGGCGCCGGAGAACAGCCCGAGATGGAAGCCCTGGCCATCGCCTTCCTGGAGACCTACGGCTATGACCGGCTGCTGCTTGTAACCGGCCTGATGCCGGAAGGAAGCACGCTCGAAGACCGCGATGCCGCCCGGCAGCGGATCGCCGCCTTCGCCAAACGGGTGTCGGACAAAGGCTTCTGCATCATGGTCGAGGATTTCGACAATCCCCGCTCCCTCTGCTACAACATGGCGGGACTGGACTCTCTGTTCACCCTGGCCCCCAGCCTGGGCCACGTGTTCGACACCGGCAACTATCTCTTCGCCGGGGACGACGCCATGGCCGCTTATGACAAATTCCAGAATCGCATCGGCCATGTCCATCTGAAGGACCGCGTAGCCCCGGACGACATGCACTGCGTACCCGCCGGCAGCGGCTGCATCCCCATCGCTGACATCGTCCACAAGCTCGTGGACTCCGGCTACGGCGGCTGGCTCACCGTCGAGCAGTACGGCTCCCGCCAGATGCTCACCGACAGCAAGGCCGCCTACGCGAACGTCCGCCAAATGCTGGAATAACCTGTTACACAGCCATTTAGACGTTCAGAGGTGCACCTACAGGTGCACCTCTGAACATTTAATTCGCTATATCTCAAGCGATTATAGTTTCGCAACGGTGGCAGCGAGCTGGTCACCGAGTCCGATGGTGTAACCTTCGGACAGGAAGAAGACGCGGTTGAAGGAGTCCGCGAGGATGACGAGCGGGAGGCGGGAAGGAGCGCCGGAGGCGCTTTCCGGGCCGACCTTCATGCCTTTCTCGATGCCCTTCTGCACGGTTCCGTCCGCATCCAGGCCCAGGACGATGGTCGACGGCAGGATGCCGTAGCGGCCTTCGGACATCTCCACCTGGAGTCGGTGCATGGCCGCATCGGAGGAACAAAGCAGGACGATCGGGCGACCCCAGGCCTCGAGTTTCTCCCGGGCGGCCGCGAGGTCACGGAGGACATGGTTCGTGGGCTCCTTGCCGGGCTCGAGGATGGCCAGGGCATAGTGGCCGCGGCCGCAGGCGGAAAGGAGAGATTCCTTCGCTCCGCTCGGAATGACAGAAGAGCCACCGCCCGGAGAAGTCTCAAGCACGTCGCCGTCCTCGGTCTTGGCGAGGGCAACGGGGGTGAACTTCGTTTCTGCATCGAAGGAGCCGATGACCGGGACTTCGTTCTCGCTGGCGCGGAGGACGAGGTCGCAGACCGTCTCCTGGCCGGCGACCACATCCACAAACACCATCGACACCGGGACGGTGCCGCTGGAAAGGCGGTTGCCGGAGACCAGCAGGTAGCGGCCCTCCTCCAGCGGGTAGCCCTTCTTGAATACATGGGCCCAGTCCATGCCGCCGCCCATGTCCACTTCCTCCTCATCGAATTCCAACAGGTGCGGGCGCCCGTTCTCAATCTTGGAAAGGGAGAAATGGCTGTAGTACTTGGGGTTGTCGACGACCTTGTCCGGGGTGTAGGTGAGGCGGAGCGTGCCTTTCGGGGCGGCAACGGCCGGGCCTGCGTCGTCAAAGTCCACATCCAGCCATTCCTTGTCGATACGGTACTGCACCTTGCCGGTCACGGGATCCTTCTGCGCGTCGATGCCGCGGTAGCGGGCGAGCGCGACGAAGAAGATGTCGCGCGAGCGAGGGTCCGCCATCTCGGTCTCGAAGACGCCGAACGGGGACATCGGGATGGACCAGGCCTTGGGGTCGTCCAGGACGGTGATGTTGCTCCGGACGTACGTCACGACATCCTGCGGCGTAATCAGGTCATCCAGCTGTCCGTAGGGTTCGAACTGGGACTTGTACGGGCTCAGGAACTCGTTCTCGACCCGCGGGCCCAGGACAGCGTCGCGGTCGTTGTAACTGTCCAT
>CAMNGM010000206.1 GCA_946538425.1 uncultured Bacteroidales bacterium
GACGAGGACTTCGAGTCCCACGGCACGGACATCGGCGGCCTGGTGGTCCGGGAATGTTGCGACACGCCCAGCAACTTCCGGTACACCAAGACCCTGGAAGAAGAACTGGAAGAGCACGGAATCCCCTGCCTGAGCGGGGTGGACACCCGGATGCTCACCAAGATCATCCGCGACACGGGCCGGCCGATGGCCGCCATCGTGGAAGCGGAGATGCCCAAGGAGGAGGCCCTGGCCCTCATCGCGGCGACTCCGCGTCCGACGGACCTCGTCCGCCGCGTGGGCTGCCGCAAGCGCTGGGTCACCCGCACCTCCAACCACCTGTACCACGTCGTGGCGGTGGACTGTGGCATCAAGCAGAGCATCCTCTCCCGGCTCAAGGAGCGGGGCTGCAACGTCACCATCGTCCCGTTCAACACGCCCGCGAAGGACATCCTCGCCTTCAACCCCGACGGCGTCCTGCTCTCCAACGGCCCCGTTTCGGCCCTGGAGGCCCCGGAGATCCTCGCCCTGGTGCAGGAGCTCAAGGGACGCGTCCCCGTGTTCGGCATCGGCCTCGGGATGGAAGCCATCGGCCTGTCCTACGGGGCGAAGCTCGTGTCGATGGGCTGCGGCAAGCACGGCGACTATCCCGTCCGCGAGCTCTCGTCCGGACGCATCCGGATCGCCGTCCTGAACCAGACCTACCGGTTCGACTCCGTCGAGGGGACCGGCCTCACCCCCACGCACGTCCTGGTCCCCGAAGGCTACGTGCTGGGATTCGAGAACAAGGACGACAAGGTCTCGGGCGTGCAGTTCCACCTGGAATCCGCCCCCGGACCGCAGGACTACGTGTATCTTTTCGACAATTTCATTCAAATGATGGAGGAGCAGCGCCATGCCTAGGAGAACGGATATCAAGAAAGTGATGGTCATCGGCTCCGGTCCGATCGTGATCGGCCAGGCCGCGGAATTCGACTATGCAGGCACGCAGGCGTGCCTCGCCCTCAAGGAAGAGGGCTACCAGGTGATCCTGGTGAACTCCAACCCCGCCACCATCATGACGGACCCCAACATCGCCGACAAGGTGTATATGGAGCCCCTCACGCTGGAATACGTGGCGAAGATCATCCGCTACGAGCGTCCGGACGCCCTGGTGCCCGGCCTCGGCGGCCAGACCGGCCTGAACCTCGCCGTCCAGCTCGCGAAGAAAGGCGTGCTGGAAGAGTGCGGCGTGGAGATCCTCGGGACCTCCTTTCGGAACATCGAGAAGGCCGAGGACCGCGAACTCTTCAAGGAGCTGTGCCTGTCCATCGGCGAGCCGGTGATCCCTTCCGAGATCTGCTACAGCCTCGAGGAAGGCCTTGCCGCGGCCGAGCGGATCGGCTACCCGGTCATCCTGCGCCCGGCGTTCACCCTGGGCGGCACGGGCGGCGGCTTCGTCAACAATCCGGAGGAGATGGAGGACATGATGCGGAACGCCCTGTACCTCTCCCCCGTCCACGAAGTGCTGGTCGAGAAGAGCATCAAGGGCTACAAGGAGATCGAGTTCGAGGTGATGCGCGACGCCAACGACACCGCCATCGCCATCTGCTCGATGGAGAACATCGACCCGGTGGGCGTCCACACGGGCGACTCGATGGTCGTCGCGCCCGCCCTCACCCTCACCGACAAGGAGTACCAGATGCTCCGCGACAGCGCCCTGCGCCTGATCCGCGCCCTGGACATCGCCGGCGGCTGCAACGTCCAGTTCGCCCTGGACCCGCTGTCCTTCAAGTACTATATCATCGAGGTCAATCCGCGCGTGTCCCGCTCCTCCGCCCTCGCCTCCAAGGCCAGCGGCTTCCCGATCGCCCGCGTGACGGCGAAGATCGCCGTGGGCCTCACCCTGGACGAGATCACCGTGGCCGGCGCCCCCGCCTGCTGCGAGCCCGCCATCGACTACGTGGTCGCAAAGGTGGCCCGCTTCCCCTTCGACAAGTTCAGCGAGGCGTCCAACGAGCTGGGCACCCAGATGAAGGCCACGGGCGAGGTGATGTCCATCGGCCGCACCCTGGAGGAGAGCATCCTCAAGGCGATGCGCTCGCTGGAATCCGGCTGCTGCCACATCCACAAGAAGAAGTTCGACGACTGGTCCGAGGAGAAGCTCCTGGAGTACATCTCCACCCCGACCGACGACCGCATCCACGCCATCGCGCAGCTCCTGCGCCTGCGCATCGACCTCTCCCGCATCTATGACCGCACGAAGATCGACATGCTCTTCCTGGAGAAGATCTACAACATCGTCCGGATGGAGCGCAAGGTCAAGGCCGCCCCGGGGGATGTCGAGGTCCTCAAGGAGGCCAAGCGGATGGGCTTCGGCGACCAGTTCATCGGAGAGCTCTGGGGTTGGACGGAAGCCGACGTCATCCGGCTCCGGTTCGCCAATGACATCGTCCCGGTGTACAAGATGATCGACTCCTGCTGCGCTGAGCACGACACCTACGTCCCCTACTTCTACTCCACCTACGAGCAGGAGAACGAGTCCATCCCTTCCAACCGCAAGAAGATCCTCGTGCTGGGCTCCGGCCCGATCCGCATCGGCCAGGGCGTCGAGTTCGACTACTCCACCGTGCACGCCATCTGGGCCATCCGCGAGGCCGGTTACGAGGCCATCATCATCAACAACA
>CAMNGM010000207.1 GCA_946538425.1 uncultured Bacteroidales bacterium
TGGAGAAGTCCCTGGACATGGACAAGGAAACCTTCCTGCGGCTGAAGAAGGACGAGATCGTTCCCTTCATCGAGGAGGAGATCGCCGTCCGCTACTGGTTCCAGGAGGCCGGCATCAAGGTCCGGCTCCGCACCGACGACCAGTTGAAGGAGGCCCTCACCAAACCGGCGATCAGCTGGTAGGCATTCCTTCCTTTTTTTTGATTATCTTTGTGCTGATTACCCGTCAGTACAAAGATGTCTGTCCCTAAACGTTTTTCTGTTTTCGCGGTTCTATGGCTGCTCACAGCCTGCAGCCCCCGGCTGGCGCCCGGGAGCGCAGCCCCCGAAGGCACGGCATTCATGCCGCGCCCGGCCGGCTTCGCCGACCGCTATGCGCGGGAGGAGCTGGTCATCCTGAGCCGGCACAACATCCGGTCGCCGCTGAGCGGACCGGGTTCCGTGCTGTCGCGGATCACGCCGCACGCGTGGTTCGACTGGAGCTCCGCCCCCGGCGAGCTGTCGCTCCGCGGCGGCGCATTAGAGATGGAAATGGGGCAGTTCTTCCGGGAGTGGCTCGTGGGTGAAGGTTTCTTCGCCAAGGATGGCATTCCGGAGGAGGGGAGCGTCCGCTTCTATGCCAATTCCATCCAGCGCACCCGCGCCACGGCCCGCGCTTTCGCCGCCGGGATGTTCCCGATGGCCGATATCGACGTGGAGCAGCACACCCCGCTGGGGACGATGGACTCGGTGTTCAATCCCCAGGTTACCAAGCTGTCCGACGGCTTCCTTGCGAAAGCCTATGCGGAAATCGAGGCGATGGGCGGCCCGGACGGGCCGATGAAAGCAAAGTATGCGCTGCTCGAGAGGGTCCTGGACATCAAGTCCAGCCCTGCGGCCCGCCACGACACGACCGCCTTCGGACAGTTCCCGTCGTCGGTCCATTTCGAGGTGGGCAAGGAGCCGATGATGACTGGCGGCCTGAAGATGGCCTGCTCCGCCTCGGATGCCCTGACGCTCCAGTATTACGAGGAGCCGGACGTGGTGAGAGCCGGGTTCGGTCACAGGCTGACCCCGCAGGAATGGACGGCGGTCTCTTCCGTGAAGGACCATTATCAGGACCTGCTTTTTTCCGTGCCCAGCGTGGCCGCGAACGTGGCGCATCCGATGCTGCAGGAGCTCCTGGCTGAGCTGCGAACGCCCGGACGGAAGTTCGCCTTCCTCTGCGGCCACGATTCCAACATCGGCAGCGTCCTCGCGGCGCTCGGCGTCGAGCCTTATGACGCCCCCGGGGCCATCGAGACGAAAACCCCCATCGGCGGGAAGATCCTGTTGGGGAAGTATCGCGGCCGGGATGGTCGGCTATATGCCGACCTCTGGCTGGTCTACGCCTCCGCCGACCAGCTCCGGGAGGTGTCCATCCTCTCCCCGGACAATCCGCCCATGGCGCTCCAACTGCATTTGAAAGGCCTGACGCCCAATGCCGACGGTCTGTATCCGTTGGAAGACCTCGAGCGCCGTTTTGCCGAGGCCATCGGCCTGTATGAAACCTATTAACCGAACTGAAAGATGAAAAGATGCCTGATTGCCGCTCTTTCGCTCCTCCTGTGCGTGACCGCCGGCGCCCAGCGCCTCGGCGTCCGGGAGGAAGTCCGTGCGGACTGGAACAAGTCCTCCGGGCTGGACTGCCTGCTGGACCTGTCCCCGAAAGCGTTGACCCCCGTTCCGAAGGGGTATGAGGCCGTGTATATCAGCCACTATGGCCGCCACGGCTCCCGGTATGCCTATACCGGCGACGCCTATTCCATCCTCCTGAACATGCTTGCCGAAGGCCGGCGGGAGGGCAACCTCACGGCCCGGGGCGAAAGCCTGCTGAACGACCTGGAGCCTTTCTGGGAGTATGTCCAGTACCGGGTGGGCGACCTCACCGAGATCGGCTGGAACCAGCATCAGGAGATCGCCCGGACGATGGTGAAGAACTATCCGACCGTGTTCCGGAAGGGGAGTTCCGTCGATGCCTGCTCTTCGCCCTCGGTCCGTTCCATCATGAGCATGTCCTCCTGCTGCGCGGCCCTTTCCCGCCTGGCGCCGAAGACGTCCGTCTATGAGCACCAGGGAATGATGGACGTGCAGGCGACGCGGCCCAATCAGGGCGCAAACCCGTTCAAGTACGAGGGGCCGGCGGAGGTATTCCCTTATCCGGAGACTTCCGAACAGTTCTTCCTCCGTCATTTCCCGAATTACAAGGATGTCCTGGCCCGCTTCTTCAAGAACCCGGACAAGGCCCTCGGACAGCGGAATCCGTACAACGTGTTCTTCCATCTATATATGTTCGTGGCCGGCATGAACAGCCTGCCGCCGGACGTCCGGATCGACGTGAAGGACTTCTTTACGGTGGAAGAGTTCGCAACCCTCTGGGAGACGGATAATTACGAGCGTTTCCGCGAGTACCACGCCTATCGGACCCCTTGCTCGTCCATCGTGGACGATATGGTGGAGAAAGCGTCTCAGCGGCTGGCGGCCGGCAGCCGCGGCGCCGACCTGCGCTACGGCCACGACCACGTGGTGATGGCGCTCGAGCTGATCATGGACCTGGACGG
>CAMNGM010000208.1 GCA_946538425.1 uncultured Bacteroidales bacterium
CTTCGATCTCCTGCAGGGAGATCTCCAGGCCGTTGCGGCCGCTGGATTCCTCCTCGGCGGAGAGCGACAGCACCAGCGTATAGGGCTGCGGCTTGGCGGTGAGGCGCTTGAACGCCTCGATGAGCGCCACCACCGATGCGCCGTCGTCGTTGCTCCCGAGCCCATACAGCCGGCCGTCTTCGACGGAAGGGGCGAACGGGTCCCGGGTCCATCCGGCGACGGGCTTCACCGTGTCGATGTGCGCGTCCAGGAGGATGGCCGGCCCTTCGCCGCGGCGGCACCAGAGGTTGTTGCCGCAGCGGTGCGGGTCGAACCCCTCCCCGGCGAGCCGCGCCTGGAGGAGGTCGACGACCGCCTTCTCGTCCCCGCTGAGCGAGGGGATGGCGATCATCTGCCGGAGAAGGTCCGTCATAGCAGCTCGTCCTCGTGCCGGTTGTAGTACACGCGCAGCGGGGTGGACAGGACCTTGATGAAGCCCTTGGCGTCCTCCGCCGTCCAGCCCTTCTGCATTTCGCCGTACTCGCCGAACTTGGTCTTTACCAGGTCATTGACACTCTCGACACCGATGGTCTCGAACTGCTTGGGTCCATAGTTCACGATGACGGTGCCGGTGACGTTCCGCTGGCTGCTTTCGAGCATGGCCTCGATGTCCCGCATCACGGGCTCCAGGTACTGGCTCTCGTGGAGGAACATCCCGTACCAGGTGCCCACCTGGTCCTTCCAGTACTGCTGCCACTTGGACAGGGTGTATTTCTCCAGGTACTTGTGGGCGGCGATGATGAGCATCGGCGCGGCGGCCTCGAAGCCCACCCGGCCCTTGATGCCGATGATGGTGTCCCCCACGTGGATGTCCCGGCCCAGGCCGTAGCCCTCGACGGAGGCCTCCAGCGCCTGGATGGCGGCGACGGGGGAGTCGAAGGCCTTTCCGTCCACGGCGACGAGCTGGCCCTTCTCGAAGCCGAGCTTCACCGTCTTCTCGCCGGACTTGGTGACCGGCTTCAGGTAGGCCGATTCGGGGAGGCCCTGCGCGCTGTCCAGCAGTTCGCCGCCGCAGATGGACGTGCCCCAGAGGCCCACGTTGTAGGAGTACTTGAGCTTGGCGAAATCGGCCTCGAAGCCGTGGGCGTTGAGGTAGTCCACCTCTTCCTGGCGGCTGAGGGCCCGGTCGCGGGTGAGGGTGATGATCTCCATCTCGGGGCACATCACCTGGAAGGTCATGTCGAACCGGACCTGGTCATTGCCGGCGCCGGTGGAGCCGTGGGCGATGGCGTCGGCGCCGATCTGCTTGGCGTACCGGGCGATGGCGATGGCCTGGAAGATGCGCTCCGACGACACGGAGATGGGGTAGGTCCCGCCTCGGAGGACGTTGCCGTACACCATATATTTCAGGCTCTTCTCATAGTATTCGTCCTTGACGTCCAGATTCACGAACCCCTTGGCGCCCAGCTTGTAGGCGTTCTGCTCGTTTTTCTCGAGCTGGGCGGGGGAGAACCCGCCGGTGTCCGCGCACGCGGCGTAGACTTCGTGGCCCTGGTTGGCCAGATACATCACGGTATAGGAGGTGTCCAGGCCTCCGCTGTAAGCGACGACGATTTTCATGGTATGTAACGGTTGTTGATTTCGGGGAAAAGGGTGGCGAGGGCGTCGAGCACGCCTTCCGGGGTGGATCCTTCCCGGAGGATCAGGAGGATCGTGTCGTCCCCGGCGATGGTCCCGAGGACCGGGCCCGCCACGTGGTTGTCGATGAGGACGGCGACGGCATTCGCCAGGCCCGGCCGGGTGCGGAGGACGCCGAGGTTTGCGGAAAACTGGATCCGGAGGATGCCGGAGGTGAAGTCGGCGGAAAGGCTCCGGCCGCGGGCCGGCACCACATAGCCCTCGCCGGGGACTTTGGAGATGCGGAGGGCCTTCAGGTCGCGGGACAGGGTGGCCTGGGTGGAGGTGATGCCCTCCTCCTTCAGCCGGGCGGCCAGCTCTTCCTGGCTGAACACGGGTCCAGCCTGGACGATGTCGAGGATGGCCTGCTGTCGGATTTTGGTGTTGTTCTGCATATTTTGTGGATATCTATCCTGTTTTCTGCAAAGGTATGCATTTTTATTGAGAATATTTGCATAATATGAAAAAAAATTTTAATTTTGTCCCCGGTTAGTACAACGAACGCGTTTATGGAATTCCAAGTTATGGTGGCCCAAGAGTGCCACACGGCCTATTCCGAGGCCATTTGTCAAGAAATATACGTCTCTTCCCTGGAGCGGAAAACGGGTATCGCGAACCGGTCTCCGGAATACATCAATGAAAAAATACGCGCGGGCAAGGCCGTGATCGCCCTCGCCGAGGACGGCGAATTCGCCGGCTTCTCCTACATCGAGTCCTGGGGCGGCAAGAGCTTCGTCGCGAACTCCGGCCTCATCGTCGCGCACAAGTTCCGCGGGATGGGCCTGGCGAAGAAGATCAAGGAGCAGACGTTCATCCTGTCCCGGAAGCTCTTCCCGGACGCCAAGATCTTCTCCATCACCACCGGCGCGGCGGTGATGAAGATGAACTACGAGT
>CAMNGM010000209.1 GCA_946538425.1 uncultured Bacteroidales bacterium
CCCTACCCGATCGTGTCGGCCAAGGTCAACAACGTCTCCCAGGGCCTCAAGTTCAAGGTGTACCAGAACAAGGACATCGAGTTCCTGGACGTCCGGGAGGCCAGCGGCCGGCGGGTGTACTTCCGCTCCCTGTGCTTCCTGATGTACAAGGCGGCCACGGACGTGTTCCCGGACAGCCAGCTGTATATGGAGCACCCGATCTCCGGCGGCTACTTCTGCCACCTGCGGAAGGCCGACGGCACGGACCTCACCTCGGAGGACCTCAAGCTCCTGGAGGCCCGGATGAAGGAGCTCGTGGCGAAGGACCTGCCCTTCCACCGGTATGACGTCCAGACCGAGAGGGCCATCAAGGAGTTCCGGAAATCCGGCTACGACGACAAGGTCAAGCTCCTGGAGACCAGCGGCGAGGCCTATACCGACTACTACACCCTGGATGACACGTCCGACTACTATTACGGCAAGCTCGTCCCCTCCACCGGCTACCTGACCGTCTGGGGCATCCAGCCCTACCACGACGGCATCCTCCTGCGGGAACCGGACCTGGAGAACCCGAACGTCCTCGCCCCCTTCGTGGACCAGCCCAAGACCTACGAGATGTTCAAGGAGAACCTCCGGTGGAACATCATCATGGGTCTGAACACCGTGGGCGACGTCAACTGCGCCATCCTCGACGGGCACGCCACCGAGCTCATCCAGATCGCGGAAGCCCTGCAGGAGAAGAAGATCGTCCAGATCGCCGAGGAGATCGACCGCCGCTACCGCAGCGAGGACCCGGTCAAGGTCGTCCTCATCACCGGGCCGTCGTCCTCCGGCAAGACCACCTTCTGCAAGCGCCTGTCCATCCAGCTGATGGCCTGCGGCCTCAAGCCCCTGTCGATGTCCACGGACGACTATTTCGTGAACCGGCTGGACACCCCGCGCTTCCCCGACGGGAGCTTCGACTTCGACAACTTCGAGACCGTGGACCACGCCCTGATGGAGAAGGACATCATGCGGATGATCGCCGGCGAGGAGGTCGATGTCCCCGAATTCAATTTCGTCACCGGCCTGCGGGAGTACAACGGCAAGAAGATCAAGCTGGAGCCGGGCTGCATCCTCCTCATCGAGGGCATCCACGCCCTGAACCCGGCCCTGACCGAGAAGATTCCGGCCGCGTCGAAGTTCCGGATCTTCATCAACACCCTCACGGGCATCCTGCTGGACAACCACAACTGCATCCCCACGAGCGACAACCGGCTCCTCCGCCGCATCGTCCGCGACTACAACAAGGGCGCATTCACGGCCCGCGAGTCCATCAGCCAGTGGCCGAACGTCCGCCGCGCCGAGCACCAGTGGATCTATCCCTACCAGGAGATGGCCGACGTGATGTTCAATTCGGCCTACCTCATCGAGTTCGCCGTCTTGAAGAACCACGCGGAGCCCATCCTCCGCAGCGTCCCGCAGAACTGTCCGGAGTATTCCGAGGCGCACCGCCTGCTGAAGTTCATCCATTACTTCACGCCGGTGCCGGACAAGGAAATCCCCTCCACTTCCCTCCTCCGGGAGTTCGTGGGCGGTTCCAGTTTCAAATAGACGACGGCATGGTCTTCTCCGAGACCATCCTCCGCTGGTACGCCGAGAACGGCCGGGACCTCCCGTGGCGGAGGACCCGGGACCCGTATGCGGTGTGGCTGAGCGAAATCATCCTGCAGCAGACGCGCGTGGCACAGGGGCGGGCCTATTGGGAGCGGTTCCTGGAGCGTTTCCCGACCGTCGAGGATCTCGCGGCCGCGCCCGAGGACGAGGTGCTCCGCCTCTGGCAGGGACTCGGCTACTATTCCCGCGCCCGGAACCTGCACGCCGCCGCGAAGCAGATCGTGTCCCTGGGCGGCTTCCCCACCACGCTGGAGGGCATCCGGAGCCTGAAGGGCGTGGGCGACTACACGGCCGCGGCCATCGGATCCATCGCCTTCGGCCTCCCGGCCGCCGTCGTGGACGGGAACGTGTACCGCGTCCTGGCGCGGTATTTCGGCATCGCCACGCCGGTGGGGTCGACGGCCGCGAAGAAGGAATTCACGGCGCTCGCCCAGCGGCTCCTGCCGCCGGAGGCGCCCGCCGCTTTCAACCAGGGGATGATGGACTTCGGCGCCACCTGCTGCACGCCCGTGAATCCGGCGTGCCTGACCTGCCCGCTGCAGCCTTCCTGCCAGGCCTTCCGCGAAGGCCGCGTGGAGCTGCTGCCCGTCAAGCAGGCGGCCAGAAAGCCCGTGGAACGGCATCTGATGTATGTCTATGTGCGTTTCCAAGGACAGACCGCCATCCATCGGCGCGGGCCCGGCGACATCTGGCAGGGGCTGTGGGAGCCGCTGCTCGCCGACGAAGTCCCCGCCGGGGCCAAGCCCGTCGTGAAAGGCTTCAAGCACCAGCTCACGCACCGGACTTTGCTCGCTGATTTCTATCTCTGGGAGCCCGACGAACGGCCGGCGCTTCCCGACGGCTACCGCTGGATCGAAGAAGCGGAGCTTGACCGCTACGCCAAGCCCCGCCTGTTCGAACTGCTGCTGGAG
>CAMNGM010000210.1 GCA_946538425.1 uncultured Bacteroidales bacterium
AAGATACAAAACGGAGCGTGCTAACCCCTACACATTCCCCAGATACACCGTCTCGACTCCCAGCCCCAGAGCCATCTCGCGCGCCCGAACCAAAGACTGCTTCGGCGTCGGTCCCGGGGAGGCCATCCGATACCGCGGGAAATACCGGCTGAAGTGGAGCGGAACGCGCTGGAGGCCGTTTTCCACCATCCAGCCACACAGGGCCCGCACCTGATCCTCGGAGTCGTTCAGGCCCGGGATCAGCAGGTTCGTGATCTCCACGTGCACCCCGGCGGCGACCATCGCCAGGATGTTTTCGAGCACGGGAGCCAGCCGCGCCCCGCACCAGCTGCGGTAAAAGGCATCGTCGAAAGCCTTGATGTCGATGTTCGCCGCATCCAGATACGGCAGCACCTCCCGCAAAGGCTCCTTTTCCACGAACCCAGCCGAAACCAGGATGTTCTTCAAGCCGCGTTCGCGCGCCAGCACCGCCATATCGTACATATACTCCCACCAGGTGAAGGGCTCCGTGTAGGTATAGGCCATCGACGGAAGCCCGCGGCGGACGCACAGGTCCACAGCCTCCTCCGCCGACAGCGCCGGGCAATCCACGCCCTCCGGCGCCACCTGCGAGATGTCGCTATTCTGGCACCATCGGCAGGAAAGGTTGCAGCCGGTACAGCTCAGGGAGAGGCACCAAGTTCCCGGCAGGAAGCCGTTCAGGGGCTTCTTTTCGACCGGGTCGACGGCCAAGGCGCAAGGCGCGCCATAGGACAAGGCCCACAGCTTTCCGTCGCGGCATTCGCGGCTCCGGCATCGGCCCCGGCCGCCTTCCCGGATCAGGCAGTGGTGGGGACAGAGCCGGCACTCCACCCCGCCCCCGACCGGGATATAGAACCGGGCCTCTTTCATTCCTCCACCACCTCCGTCTGGTAGGTGTACAGTTCGGCATCCTTCCACCCGTTCCAGCCGATACCGGCCTTGTCACGGGCGCAATGGCCCAGGAACTCCTCCGTGGTCCAGCCCGTTTCCGCGGCCACCTGCGGCAGGAAAGTCCCGTGGTACGGCCCCTTGATCATATAGATGCCGTCGCGCCCCAGCTTGAACTCGTCGATGGAATGGATCCGCTTGAGCGGGGAAAGGACGGAGACCTCGATCTTGATTTTATGAGCCTCGCTGCGGGACAGGGCCGGGAAGCGCGGGTCGGAGAACGCGGCGCTCCGGGCCATTTCCCGGATCGTGGCGTGCAGGGTGCTGGAAGAGGTAAACCGGCCGATGCAGCCCCGCAGGCGGCCGTCCAGATGCAGCGTCACGAACACCCCGTACCCCTTCTCCTTCAGGATGCCGACGGGCGTGTCGTCGCCGTCATAATCCAGCCTGAGCGCGGAAAAGATGGACGCCCGCGCGGCGGCGAGCATCGCCCGCTTCTCTTCCGCCGAAAAATGGAACAGATGGTCATCCCCGGCGGGTTTCTCCGGCAACCGCGTAATCGCGAATGCATTGTACCCCACTACCCGGTCCTTGTCCCCATAAACGGAATCCCCGGAGTTCCGGTACATCACATGGTCCACGGCGAAGCGGTCCCTCCCCTGCCCGTCCATCAGGGACAGCAGGACGGCGATGGCGCAGGCGCCGCAGGCGGCGGTGTCCTCGCCCACGAAACCCCGCTTGTGGACATCCGAGAGCGCTTTCAGGAACTCGTTGAGCCCGCCCGAGACGATGGTCTCCGCCATAAACAGGTCGGACGTCTTCGCGTCCTCGTAGGAAGGATAATGGGAAAAGTCCGAGCTGATGACAAAGAGGTTTTCCGGCGTGAAATACGGTTCCAGCACCTCCGCGATCCGCTCCAGCACGCTGAGCCGTTCCGTGCCGATGACGATCGGGACGATGGGCGGCACCTCGCCCAGCGAGAGCTGCAGCAGCGGCAGCTGGACCTCCAGGCAGTGCTCCCGGTCGTGCGCGTCGCTCCGGTACGTGAACACGCCCTCCCCCGCCCGGATGAGTTCCTCGCCCACTGCGACATCGACCGGGACCTTCCCCAGCGGGGTTTCCGCCCATGCGCAGGCGGTTTGCACGCTCGCGCCCGTGAAGGCCACGCGGTGGCTCGGCCCGAGCAGGAAAACCCGCTTGTACGCGTGTCCCCGCGGGATACGGTTCAAGGCCGAGGCGGCCACCTCGCCGCTGAACACATAGCCGGCGTGCGGGACGATGACCGCCTGCGGGGCGTCGCCCCCGGCGGCGGGATGCAGCCACGGCCCCGCCATGGACTTGATTTCCCGGGCGGAGGCGGGATAGAAGGAGCCGGCGACGGCGGGCTTTCTCACTTTCTGGGTTTCAGGGTAACGGGACATAGGAACGGCTGTTAGAAGGGCTAGGAGAATCGCGATATGAAAACGGAACGGAATCATGTCTGGACGATGTTCAAAGTTAGGAAAATTTGGTTATTCCGCAAAGAATCGTTATCTTTGCACCCGTGAATGAGATAGAGGACGGACGGTCCCCTATCTTTTGTTATATAGATTCTCACGCCCCTGCGGGGCTCAGAATGACAAAGGGGTCCTGCGG
>CAMNGM010000211.1 GCA_946538425.1 uncultured Bacteroidales bacterium
ATGCGGCGAGCAGGGGGACAGCACCAAATGGTGGATCCCGCAGATGCTCACCGACCTCTGCCACCGGGAGGACCCGACGCGGCCCACCACCGCCGGCAACGACAACCCCTGGGCCGCCAGCCAGGGCTACGCCGCCACCATCGACGTCTACGGCTTCAACTACAAGCCGCACCTGTACGCGGAGTTCGTGAAAAGCCACCCCGGCCAGCCGGTCTACGGTTCGGAAACGGCCTCCTGCATCTCCACGCGCGGCTATTACCGCTTCCCGGTGGAGCAGGAAAAGGGCAAGGGCTGGTCGATGGACGCTCCCTTCCAGGTGAGTTCCTACGACCTGTACGCCCCCGGATGGGCCTCCAAGCCCGATTATGAGTGGGAATTCGAGGACATGGTCCCCGAGTGCGCCGGCGAGTTCGTCTGGACCGGCTACGACTACCTGGGCGAGCCCACGCCCTTCAACATGGACCCGTCCGTGCTGACGAACTTCCACACCGAGGAGGAGCGCGAGGCCTTCAAGAAGATGGTCGCGGGCTGGGGCCAGGTCATCGCCGAGGTTCCCCTCCCCTCCCGGAGCTCCTATTTCGGGATCATCGACCTGGCCGGCTTCCCGAAGGACCGCTACTGGCTGTACCAGGCCCGCTGGCGCCCGGAACTGCCGATGGTCCACATCCTTCCGCACTGGACCTGGCCCGGCCGCGAAGGCCAGGTGACCCCGGTCCACGTGTACACCTCCGGCGACGAGGCGGAACTCTTTGTGAACGGCAAGTCCATGGGCCGGAAGGCCAAGGACGGCTACCGCATCGTCTGGGACGAGGTCGTCTACCGGCCCGGTTCCCTGAAGGTGGTCGCCTACAAGGACGGCGCGCCGTGGGCGGAAGCCGAGACCGTCACCGCCGGAAAGGCCGCGCAGACGGCCCTGGCGGTCGATTTCGCCGGCGACGACCTGACCTTCGTCACCGCCTGCGTCCAGGACAGGGCCGGCGTCGTGGTCCCGGATGCGGACAACCTGCTCGAATTCAAGGTCAAGGGCCCGGGCGTCCTGGTCGCGACCGACGCCGGCGACCCCACCAGCCACACCCCCTTCCACAGCCCGTCCATCCGGGCCTTCCACGGACTCTGCTCCGCCATCGTCCGGCGGACCGGCCCCGGCGAGATCACCGTCTCGGTGGCCGCCAAGGGCCTCCATCCCGCGAAAATCTCCCTGCCATGAAAAAGATACTCCCCATCCTCGCCCTTGCATTGACCCTCTCCGCGGCCGCCCAGAAGCCGCAGAAGCCCCAGAAGGTCACGAAGGCCAATTATGAGCTCGCCTCCCGCTTCTCCCAGAAGCGCGTGGGCCAGCTGGTGTACTCCACCCGGATCACCCCGAACTGGTTCGCCGATAGCGACCGCTTCTGGTACAGCTGGAAGACCGCCCAGGGCACGAAGTACTACCTCGTGGACCCGGCCGCCGGCAAGAAGACGGAAATCTTCGACATGGACCGGCTGGCGATGCAGATCACCGAGATCACCCGCGACCCGTACGACGCCCAACACCTCCCGCTGTCGCTGACGCTGAAGGAAGACAAGTACTTCCAGTTCGACATCACCTCCAAGACCGAGAAGAAGGACACGTCGGCGAAGAAGAAGGGCAAGACCGAGTACGTCAAGTACCGGTTCTACTATGACATCGCCACGAAGAAACTCACCTGGGACACCGACGAGCACCCGCGGAAGTATCCCGCCTGGGCCAATGTCTCCCCCGACGGCACGAAGGGCGTGTACGTGAAGAACCACAACCTGTACCTGATGGACTCCACCTCGCTCCGCAAGGCGGCGAAGGACGAGAAGGACAGCACCCTCGTGGAAATCGCCCTGACAACCGACGGCACGGCCGACTTTTCCTGGGACGGAAACAACTATTCCGGTGACACCGAGACGGATTCCACCGCCCGTCACTTCGCGGCCGTCGAATGGTCACCGAACGGAAAGAAATTCGCGACTTTCCGGTGGGACATGTCCATGGTCAAGCCTTTCTGGGTGATCAATTCCGTCACGGAGCCGCGTCCCACGCTGGAAACCTACAAGTACCAGATGCCGGGCGAGCCCGGTCCCACCCCGTTCCTGTACGTGATGGACACGGAAGGGAACAGGCAGGCGGTGAAGGTCATCGCCTTCAAGGACCAGGAATGCAGCATCCTGAGCGCCGAAAGGAAGGCGAAGGACGCCTATCTGGAATACCGGGGAGCCAAGTGGATGGGCGATGACGACCATTTCTGGCTGGTCCGCCAGAGCCGCGACCTCAAGCGGCTGGACCTGTGCCGGGTGGACGTGGGTTCCGACTCCACGAAAACCATCGTTTCCGAACGGATGAACACCTACGTGGAGTACCGCAGCCCGCGCTTCCTTCCGGACGGCAGTTTCATCTGGTGGTCCGAGCGCAACGGCTGGGCGAACCTGTACCTTTACGGCCCTGACGGCACGCTCAAACGCAACCTCACCGAAGGGGCCTTCCACGTGGACGACG
>CAMNGM010000212.1 GCA_946538425.1 uncultured Bacteroidales bacterium
TCGGTCGGATACACGTCATCGGCAATGCCGATGTTCCGGTATCCCAGTTCGTGCTGGAGGAAGTAGATGAACCCCAGCGTACGGAGTTTCGCTTTCCGGACCACCTCCGCCCGGCCTTCCGCGTCCATGTCCAGGTATTCCGCGAAATAGTCGTTGGCGAAGACGGGCCAGTTGATCATCAGGTGCCCGTCCGGAAGCCGGCCGTAGGAAAGCATCATCTCCGGGCTCCAGAGCTGCTGCCCATAGGGGTTGAAACCGTCCCGGTTGTCCGCGAGGGGATTGTCGCAGCAGCTCCGGTACAGGTCGATGTCATAGCCTTCCGGCTCCGGAATGCTTACGTCGTGGTCGTATTCCTTGACGATGGCGACATAGGTGAGGTCCTGGGCGCTGACGCGGTCCTGGAGCTCTTCCGCGCCCACTATTTCGGCGACGTCACCCAGTTCGGTCCCGTCGATGAGGACTTTGGCCCGGACCGTGGAACCGTCGGACAGGCGGAGGGTCCATCCGCCGGCTTTCCGGCGGATAATCTCTTCCGCATCCGTCCCGAAACGGACCTGGACGCCTGCCTTGTCGGCCATGTTTTTAAGGATCTGAGCGCCGACGGCCGGATTGAAGAGGATGTTGGACACCCACCCGGACTTGAGGGCTTCATAGCCGCCGTAGCGGGCTGCAAGCGAATCTGCGAATTCGCCGAAAAGGCCGCCACGCAGCCGGTAATTGCCGTCCACGGCGCTGACGCCGGCAGCCGTAAGCATGCCGCCCAGCCAGGGCGTGGACTCGATGACGAGGGTCCTGGCGCCGTCGCGGGCCGCCTCGATGGCGGCGGCCGTTCCTCCGGTACCGCCGCCGGCAACGACGACATCGTAAATCGGCGTGCAGGAGAGGACGGCCAGGCAAAGTCCCAGTGTGAAATAGCGTTTCATCTCCAACAAAATTACGGAATAATGTTTATATTTGAAATACAAAAAACGGATACTATGAAACGCAGATCCTTCCTCAAGAACGCCGCTTTCCTGACCGCCGCCGCCTCAGCGGCACCTGTCCTGGCCGGCTGCCGGCGGGAGGAAACCGGAGGAGAAGACTCCCGTCTGTCGGTTGCCCGGAACTTCCGCTACGGCCCCGACGGAACATTCACGGTCCTCCAGCTGACTGACACCCACTACATCGCGGGCGACCCCCGTAGTGCGCGAGCGCTTGACAACGTCTGCGAGATGTTGGACGCTGAACATCCGGACCTCGTCATTCATACGGGTGACATCGTGTTCGGCCATCCGGACATCCCTTCGGCGCAGGAAATCCTCCGGCCCATCGCGGACCGGGGCATCCCGTTCGCCGTCGCCCTCGGAAACCACGATTCCCAGTTCGGCGCCACCCGGGAGGAGATGTACCGGATCATCCGGGAGATTCCGGGTTGTGTGAATCTGCCGCCCAAGGAGGGCGTTTACGGCTGTTCCAACGATGTCATTACGCTGTCCGGCCCCGGCGGCGTGGACCGGGCGCTCTACCTGTTCGATTCGATGGACGCCGTCATCCTGAAAGGGGAGGAGGAGATCCACTGTTACGATTACATCCGCTTCTCCCAACTGGAATGGTACCGGGACCATAGTGCGAAGTTCACGGCTGAAAATGGCGGAACCCCCGTCCCGTCGCTGGCCTTCTTCCACATTCCGCTTTGCGAAGTCACGGAAGGGCTGTCGAACGGCGGGAACATCCTCGCCGGCGAGAACGGCGAGCCGCCCTGCCCGTCCCGCCTGAATTCGGGCCTGCTGGCCCAGATGCGGGAGCTGGGCGACATCCAGGCCATCGTCAACGGCCACGACCACGACTGCGACTACGTCCTGGACTATGGCCAGATGTACTACATCTACGGCCGCTTCAGCGGTTGCGACACCACGTATAACCATCTGGGGCCGAGCGGCGCGCGCGTTTTCCAGTTCACGCAGGGCGCCCGTCCTTTCCGGACCTGGGTCCGCCTGCAAGGCGGGGAAATCCGGCAGGACCTCGTCCTGGACCGCTGATTATTCCATCAACTTCTTGTATTTGAAGCGCTTGGGCTCGATGTCGCCCAGGCGCATCTTCTTGTTGGCCTCGTACTCGGAATAGTTGCCGTCGAAGAAGACGACCTGCGAGTCGCCCTCGAAGGCGAGGATGTGCGTGGCGATGCGGTCCAGGAACCAACGGTCGTGGGAGACCACGACGGCGCAGCCCGCGAAGCCGTCCAGACCTTCCTCCAGGGCGCGGATGGTGTTGACATCCACATCGTTGGTCGGTTCGTCCAGGAGGAGGACATTGCCTTCATCCTTGAGGGTCAGGGCCAGATGGAGGCGGTTCCGTTCACCGCCAGAGAGGACGCCGCACAGCTTTTCCTGGTCGGCGCCGGAGAAATTGAAGCGGGACACCCAGGAACGGGCGTTGATGTCGCGGTTTCCGAGGCGCACCCATTCTGAGTTCCCCGCAATCGTCTCATAGACCGTCTTGTCCGGGTCGATGGACTTGTGCT